>CALWRM010000144.1 GCA_944383925.1 uncultured Clostridia bacterium | reverse complement strand
TGCGCCCACAAGGGCAAGAGCGAAGGCCTGGACTTCGACGTCTACACCCGCCAGGCCACCATCGACATGCGAAAGGACATCGAGCAATGGCTGTAGTGCTTGAAAACCGCTGCGTAGGGCCGGAGGTCTATCGGATGCGCCTGGCGCAGACGCCTTCCACGCCCGGCCAGTTCTACATGCTTCGCCCCTTGGAGGGAGCCGGCGATCCCCTGCTGGGCCGCCCCATCAGCGTGTTCGATTGCGTCGAGGGGGACAGCGTCTTTCTCTACAAGGTCGTTGGCCGGGGAACCAAGCTGCTTTCCAGGAAGCGCGAGGGCGACGAGGTGGCCGCCATCGGTCCCTTGGGCAACGGCTTTCCCCTCGAGGACGCCAACTTGACGCTCATCGGCGGCGGCATCGGCATCGCGCCCCTGTATTACCTGCTCAAGGAGCATGGCCGGCTCTTCCCCGCCAGAAAGCGGCGGGTGTACCTCGGCTATTCCGGCGAAAGCTTTTTGACGGAGGATTTTGCCGCCCTGGCCGACGCGTGCAAGGTGAACATCGGCGGCTTCGTCACCGAGGACGTGGACTTTGGCCTGGGCGGGCTATACTGCGCCTGCGGCCCGACGCCCATGCTTCGCGCCGCCAAGCGCGAGGCCGAGCGCTGCAACACGCGCCTGCTCCTCTCCCTAGAAGCCCGCATGGCCTGCGGCGTCGGCGCTTGCCTGGGCTGTAGCTGCGAGACGCTTCTGGGCAACAAGCGCGTCTGCAAGGACGGGCCCGTATTCCCGGCCGAGGAGGTGCTGCTATGACCGCCTTACAAACGCAACTGCTCGGCGTCTCCATGAAGAATCCCGTCATCGCCGCCTCCGGCACCTTTGGCTTTGGGCGGGAGTACGAGGCCTTCTTCGACCCAGGCCTGCTGGGCGGCATCAGCTCCAAGGGGCTCACCCTGCACGGGTCCAAGGGCAACAAGGGCGTGCGCGTGTGGGAGACCCCGGCCGGCCTGCTCAACTCCATCGGCCTGGAAAACCCCGGCGTGCCCAGCTTTATCCAGCGGGAATTGCCGCAAATGCGCCGGATCCCCAGCGCGCTGCTCTGCAACATGGGCGGCCATAGCCTGGAGGATTACGAGCAGGGCGCCAGCCTGCTGGACGGGGCAGATATCGACATTCTGGAGCTGAACATCTCCTGTCCCAACGTCAAGGCGGGCGGCATGGCCTTTGGCATGGAGCCCGCTACGGCCGCGGATGTGGTGCGCCGCGTCAAGGCCCTGTGCCGCCACCCGCTGCTGGTCAAGCTCTCCCCCAACGCTCCGGACGTGGTGGCCGTGGCGCGGGCGGTCGAGGCGGCCGGCGCGGACGGGCTCTCCCTGACCAACACCTTTCTTGGCATGGCCATCGACGTGGACCGCCGCAGGGCCGTGTTTGACAACGTCTATGCGGGCCTGTCCGGCCCGGCGGTGATGCCCTTGGCCCTGTGCTTGGTGCACAAGGTCTGCAAGGCCGTCTCCATCCCCGTGGTGGGCCTTGGCGGCATCGCCACCTGGAGGGACGCCCTCTGCTTCCTCATGGCCGGCGCGACCGCCGTGCAAATGGGCACGGCCGGCTTCGCGGATCCGCTGGCCATGCCCAAGGCCATCGAGGGGCTGCAGGCCTATTGCCAGCGGGAGGGCCTGGCCAACATCCACGAAATTCAAGGCATTGTATAAAATTCGACATCCTGAGGAGGTATATACGATGACAGAACAACAGGCCATCCAAACCCTGAGGGAAACCGGCGCTTTCCTCGAGGGACATTTTCTGCTCAGCTCCGGCCGGCATTCGGGCGGCTACTGCCAGTGCGCCCAGCTGCTTCGCTTCCCCGACAAGGCAGCCCAGGTGCTCTCCCGGGTGGCCGAGCAGGTCAAGGACCTGGGCTTGACCAAGCTCTGCGGCCCCGCCATGGGCGGGATCATCGTCAGCTATGAGCTGGGCAGGCAGTTGGGCTTGGAGAGCATCTTCACCGAGCGCAAGGACGACGAGATGCAGCTGCGCCGCGGCTTCACCGTCCACCCCGGCGACCGCGTGCTCATCACCGAGGACGTGGTCACCACGGGCAAATCCACCATGGAGACCGTGCGCGTGCTGGAAGCCATGGGCGCAGAGGTGGTGGGCGTCGCCTGCATTGCGGACCGCCGCGCTGCGGATTGCGACTTCGCCCTGCCGGTGTACAGCGCCGTGAAGCTGAACATCGCCAACTACGCCGCCGAGGATTGCCCCCTTTGCAAGGAAGGCAAGCTGGAGCTTGTCAAGCCCGGCAGCCGCAAAAAGGTGTAGGCCGCCGTTTCAAAAAAACCGGGAGGAGCGTTCGCCCTTCCCGGTTTTTTCTCATTCATATGTTTATTCCACCGTTACGGATTTTGCCAGGTTCCTCGGCTTATCCGGATCATACCCTCTCTCGATAGCGCAGTAATAGGCAAACAGCTGCGCCGGGATGACGGATAGAAGCGGCGCGAACAGATCGTCGGTCCTTGGAATGTAGAGCAGGTGGTCCGCGATGCCGTCTTCCAGGGAGGAATCGCCGTAGGCGATGCAGATGACCACCGCGCCCCTGGCCTTGACCTCGCGGATGTTGGAGTGGAGCTTTTCCGCCACCTGGCCTTGCGTGGAGAGGGCGACGACCGGCACTCCCTCCTCGATCAAGGCGATGGTGCCATGCTTGAGCTCTCCGGAAGCCATGGCCTCGGAATGGATGTAGCTGATCTCCTTCAGCTTTAGGGAGGCTTCCATGGCGGCGGCATAATCCAGGCCGCGGCCGATGAAGAAGATATCACGGCAATGGCAAAAGCGCTTGGCCAGCGCATGCTCCGGCTCCGTGGAGGTGAGTACCGTCTGCGCTTTATCCGGCAGCGTTTCTAGCTCCTGGATGTAGCGCGCATAGGTCTCATCGGACAGTTTGCCCTTCACATAGGCCATCTCGATGGCCACCAGATACAGGCAGAGCAGCTGCGTCAGGTAGGCCTTGGTGGAGGCGACGGCAATCTCCGGCCCCGCCCAGGTGTAGAGCACCCGATCCGCCTCGCGGGCGATGGTGGATCCCACCACGTTGGTGATGGCCAGCACCTTACAGCCCTTTTCCCGGGCAAGGCGCAAGGCGGCCAGGGTATCCGCCGTCTCGCCGGATTGGCTGACCACGATGAGCAGGTCCTCCGGATAGAGAATGGGGTTGCGGTATCGGAATTCCGAGGCCACGTCCCATTCCACGGGCACGCGGGCCAGCTGCTCGATGGCCACGCGGCCCACCATGCAGGCATGGGAGGCCGTGCCGCAGGCGATGAGCACCACCCGCTGCACGCCGGCAAGGTATTCCTCCGTCAAGCCCGCTTCCTCCAGGCGGATGCGTCCCTGCCGGATCCGGGGTTGCAGGGTATCGCGGATGGCCTTGGGCTGCTCGAAGATTTCCTTGAGCATGAAGTGGTCGTAGCCGCCCCGTTCCGCAGCGTCCACGGACCAAGTGACCTCGTAGATCTTTTTGTCCACCCGCTCGCCCCACTCGGAATAGATCTCCACATGATCGCCATACACCAGGGCGATCTCCCCCTCGTCCAGCAGATAGACGCGGCGGGTATAGGGCAAGACGGCGGGAATGTCGCTGGCAATGTAGTTGCCCGTATCCGCAACGCCCACCACCAGCGGGCTGCCCTTGCGGGCCGCGATCAGGCAATCCGGCGCTTCCTGGACCAGGATCCCCAAGGCATAGGCGCCCCGCAGGCGATCCAGGGTCTTGAGCAGGGCGGGCAGCAGGGCCTCTCCGGCCTGCAAGAACTGCGCCAGCAGCTGGGGCACCACCTCGGTGTCCGTCTGGCTTTGAAAGACGCAGCCCTTGGCCTGCAGCTCCTTGCGAAGTGCCTGATAGTTTTCGATGATGCCGTTATGCACCACGGCCACCTGGCCCTTCTGGTCCAGATGCGGGTGGGCATTGACGTCCGATGGCGCGCCATGGGTGGCCCAGCGGGTATGACCAATGCCAGAATAGCCCTTCGGCATGCCGGCGGCCAGCTTGTTGCGCAGCGCCTGCAGCTTCCCCCGCGTCTTGGTTAGACATATGCCCTCCTCGCTCAAGACGGCGATGCCCGCCGAATCGTAGCCGCGGTACTCCAGCCTTGCCAGCTCTTCCATGAGGATGGGGGCGGCCTGCTCGTTTCCAATGTAGCCTACGATACCACACATACCCGTCAAATCCCTCCAAAGGACCAATATTTGGGTTATAGTAAGTATATACCAAAAAGCGTCGCAAATACAACCTTCCATTTGTTTTCTGTCGTTGCTATTATTTAGGAGCTAGCTTCGATCCAGGCTCAAATAATCTCTTCAAGTCATCAAACAACAAAATATATAGATCCTGTTAAAACTTAAATTGTATATGTTTTTTCGCATTCAATGAGGGCTTATTGTTCTCTGTAATTCAGGCAAATAAACTCAATATTTACACCGGGTTTCTTTTCATTTTTCTTCTATGTTTTGCTAAAACGATTCAATACTATTGTCTCGATTATTGTTATACTTAGTATATATTATTTAGGTAGCTATATACAACATAAGGCATTTGCCCAAAATCCACCTCCATTCAACGGATTGACATCCTTATGGAACTAGCATAAAATATATGTAAATTGCAGAAAGGAGGGAAGACCCATGGTAATGGTAAAGCCGCTGAGCAATGCCGAATTGGAGATCATGTACTTGCTCTGGCAGGAAGGAACTCCCCTAACTGCGCACCAAATTTTGGAGCGCATGCCGGAAAAGAGCTGGAAAGTGGAAACGCTTCTAACCTTTTTGAGCCGTTTGCAGCGCAAGGGCGCTGTGGGAGCCACCAAGGTTCCTACGGCCGGCCGCCGTGCCCACAGCTTGTTTTCCCCGATAATTAGTCAGACGGAGTACTGCCAGATGCAGAATCATATTTTGATCGACAAGTACCACGGTGGCAGTGTAGAGGCCATGCTTCTATCCCTCGTGGAAGACAACACGCTGACCCCGGAAATCCTAGATTCCGTTCGTTCCAAGATGTGATTGTACTTCCACCTTCCCCCACGCGGAAAAACCAAAGACCTATGCCCCATGTTATTTCGCAGTATGCTTTTCTATGGTTTCGTTTTTCCGCGTGGGCCCGGTCCCGTTCGCCACTGTTTATCAAATACACCAATTGGTGATATAAGGCGAGAACGGTAAAGCCGTTCTCGCCTTTGTTTTTTGTCATTTCCGTTTTTTCAGTAGCTTTTCCAGGCGCTTGGCCGCCTGTTCCCGGCGCTGTAGCGTCCTTTTGGGATCTTGGGAAAAATGGCCGTCCTGTTCAAGCAGGCAATCGCCTTCCCTCGCCCCCGGCGGCAGGCAGGTCCTGGGCGCGCGGCGCATGGCGCCCGATTCCTCCTCCAGAAGGGCGTCGTCCCCCTCGAAGCGGTCGATGATCAGGCGCTCTTGGGACTTATCCAAAGCAGACCCCCACGGGGATGGCGGCTTCCGCCGTCAGGCCGGTATCCGTGAGCAGGCCGGACGCCTGGCAGAACTTGAACAGGCGCAGGCCGCCGCCGTCCTGGTGCGCCACCACGACCAGCTTGCCGTCCGGGGAGAAATCGAAATCCCTGGGCGTCTTTCCGCCGGAGGGGATGTTCTGCACCTGGCGGAGCTTGCCGTTCTCCTCCACGGCGAACACGGTCAGGGAGTCGTGGGCGCGGTTGGAGGTGATCAGGAAGCGGCCGTCCTGGCTCAGGCGGATGGCGGCGCCCCACTTCATTCCCTCGTAATCCGCGGGCAAGGTGGGCGCGATCTGCACGCAGGCATAGCCCTCCTCCTGGCGCTCAAAGACGATGACGTTGGCGCCCATCTCGGTGAGCAGGTAGAGATACTTGCCGCACTTGCTGAAGATCAGGTGCCTGGGGCCGTCGCCGGCCGGCACGCTCAGCTTCTGGCAGGGATCCAGCACGCCTTCCTCCTCGCTGAAGGGATACAGGAACACGCCGTCCAGCCCAAGATCGCAGATGGCCAGGTACTTCCCGTCGGGCGTTACCTTGCAGAAGTGCACATGGGGCCTCTCCTGCCGCTTTTCGTTGGGACCGTGGCCCTTGTGCAGGATGTGGCGGGCAATGGTCCCGATGGAGCCGTCCTCGTTCAGGGGCAAGACGGAGGCGGAACCCTCCCCATAGTTGGCCACGAACAGCCACTTGCCCTCCGGGCTTACGGAAACATGGCAGCTCCCGCGGCCCACGGTGGATTGCTGGTTGATAAAACGCAGGCTGCCGTCCGGCTGCACCTCGTAGGCGCGCACGCCGCCGCCCTGCACGCCGTCCAATTGGCCAACCTCACAGGCGGCATATAGATACTTCTTGTTGGGCGACAGGCAGAGGTACGAAGGATTTTGGGCCATTTCACCGCCCTGAAAGGCGAAGCCGTCCTCGCTCACCGCAAAGCGGTAGATTCCCTCGCCGCCCTTAAAGGTATAGGTTCCGATGTAGAGATTGTGCTGCATGTCTTTTCCCTCCCGTTGGTTTCGATGTGTTTGTTTATTGTTCGAACACGCGGAACAGGCTGTCGAAGAAGCGCTGCTTGTCCACGCGAACGGCAATCTCGTGGGGGCCGTCCTGGCAGGGGGTAAAGTGGGTCACGCCCTGCAGGGGTTTGGAGGCAAGCTCGATCTCCACCAGGCCGCGCCTGTACTCCAGGATCTGCTCGTCGAAGATGCTCACGCAGGCAAGGGGGTCGTGGAAGGTCATCAGGTCCGCATGCGCAAACCACACGGCGGAGAAGTCCTTCACGATTTGTAGCAGCGGATGCTTGAAGCGGTTCTCCACCTGCTTGGCGTCCATCTGCACCTGCATGGTCACGTCCAGGCCGACGGAACGATGCACCTTGGCGGCGGCCTTGTAGACGATGGCGGTGGCATAGGGGTCGTTGAGCGAATTCCATTCGTTAAACCCGACGCCGGGCAGCTCATGAAGGAAGCTTCCGTTCATCAGCACGATGCGCTTGAGCTTCTTGGCGATGGACGGATCCTGACCGAGCAGGAGGGCGGCGTTGGTCATCGGTCCGATGGCCAGCAGGGTGACCTCGCCGGGGTTCTTCTCGATGGTCTCGCGCAGGAAGCCGATGGCCTTTCCCTGCGGGAAGGTGGTGTCGTGGGGCCAATGTGCCAGGCGGCTGGCCTGCGGGGCTTTGGGCTGGCGCACGGGCGTGAGCAGCGGCTCGGACGCGCCGGGATAAACGGGGATGTCTGTGCGACCGGCCACGCGCAGCATGGCGTTGACCATCATGGCCCGCTCCACGGGCTCGCCGGAAACCGTGGTCACGCCCAACAGCTCGCAGCGGGGCTCCATCAGCAGGTAGGCAAGGCAAACGGCATCGTCGATATCGGAGCCGATGTCGGTGTCCAGCAGGATTTTTTCCTTTAACAAGGCTCAGCACCCCTTTCGCGTCCGGCGTTGGGCCGGACAATGGCCTATTTATGGAAGCAAACGCCTCCCTTTAAGCATACCGCTTTTTTCTTCGCCATGCAACAGGGCTGGGAAATAAAGCGTTAATATGATTGCCGCGCCCCTTTAGTTTTTCCAACGCTTGGTTTATAATGGTAAAGGAGCATACGCAATACATAGGGAAGTGACGAAAAGACATGAGCCGCTATCTTTCAGAGCTTTCGGTGTTTTGGTCCAATGTGGTGGAGCGTATCACTTTATTTGACATCATCGACATCCTCATCGTAGCCTTTTTGGTCTACCAGCTGCTGGTACTGACCAGGCAGACGCGCGCCAATCAGGTGCTCAAGGGGATCGGCATCGTGTTTGTCGCCTATTGGGTTTCCGATCAGCTTGGCTTTACGGTCCTAAAATGGATCCTGGCCTATGTGATGGAATCCGGCGCCGTGGTTCTGGTCATCCTATTTCAACCTGAGCTCCGCCGCGCCCTGGAACAGATCGGCCGCCGCACCAAGATTGAGCGCATGCCGGACCTAAAGACCCAGCCGGAAATCGATAGAATGATCGAAGAGATCGTTCGCGGGATGGTCAACCTGTCCAGGCGCAAGGTGGGCGTGCTGATCGTCGTAGAGCACAAGACGGGCCTTGCCGACATCATCGAAACGGGCACCCTGCTGGACAGCATGATCTCCGCCGCCCTCATCGAAAACATCTTCGAACCAAACACCCCCCTGCACGACGGCGCCGTCGTGGTGCGCGGCACGCGCATCGTGGCGGCCGGCTGCTTCCTTCCCTTAACGGAGGAAAACTCCATCTCCAAGCAGCTAGGCACCCGCCACCGGGCTGCCCTTGGCGTCACCGAAAACGCCGACTGCGTCTCCCTGATCGTATCCGAGGAAACCGGCACCATCTCCGTAGCCAAGGGCGGCAGGCTCACCCGCCATTTGGACGCCGAGGCGCTGGCCACCGTGTTGCACTCCATCTATGAGCCAGACAAGGAGCCCAGCCTCCTCACCCAATTCCCCATTTTAAAGAAATGGAGGATGAAAAAATGAGCCAAGCCAGCAACAATCCCCAGAACACCCCGAAAAAGGAGAAAAAGAACAAGCAGGATTGGAAGGAGCAGGCCAAGAAGCTGCCCCTGCTGCGCCGTCTATCGCACAACACCTCCCTGAAGGTTCTTTCCCTGGTCTTCGCCATCATCATCTGGGCGGTCATCATGTCCCAAACAAACCCGCCGCGCAAGAAGATCGTCTACGATGTGCCCATCGAAATCACGGGCCTGCAATCCCTCACCAGCCGGGATCTTGCCCTCAAATACACCCCGGAGGAGATGGAGGGCACGGTGGACGTGGTGCTGGAGGTGCCCTTGGACGATCTTTCCAAGGTGAGCATCGACAACGTCACCGCCACGGTCGATCTTTCCCGAATCACCACCAAGGGGGAGTACCAGATCAACCTCAACCTCAGCTCCCGCTATGGCAGCGCGATCAGCGCCACCGTGAACTCCTTCAACATCGAGGTGGAAGCCCTGCAGGACTCCAAGGTGCCCGTGAAGATCAACTACACCGGCACGCTGGATGAAACGCTGCACCAGGGCCATGCGGTCATCAGCCCGGCGGAGTTTAGCATCTCCGGGCCGGAAACGGAGGTCAACCGCGTCAGCTACGCCCAGGTGGACGTGGACCTTAGCTCTTTGTCCGAGAGCTTCGTGCA
Organism: uncultured Clostridia bacterium; assembly: GCA_944383925.1. GTDB lineage: Bacteria > Bacillota > Clostridia > Christensenellales > UBA1750 > CALWRM01. Next base: position 1,382 of record CALWRM010000144.1, on the reverse strand, counting down.
ATCCCTGGTCTTTACCCTCTACGACGCCAACGATATGCCCATCGAGTTCGACGATTTCGACATCTCCATCGGCAATTCCGTTTCCGTCAGCATTCCCATCTATCCCATCAAGGAGGTCTCCATCGCCTATGAAGACTCCCTGTCCGGCGCCGTGCAGGATGGCTACGTGCTCAGCAAGGTCGAGGCATATCCCAAGACGGTGCGGGTAGCGGCGGAGCAGAGCGTTCTAGACAGCCTGGCCACCATCTCCACCTCCGCCTTCAGCATAGACGATCTGAACGAGGACACGGTGTTAACCGTCTCCCTGCGCCAGCCCACCGACGTGGAATGGATGGAGCTGCAGGAGGTCGACCTCACCCTGTCCGTGGACGAGGTTATGGAAACCAAGACCTTCGCCTATGTGCCCGTCGAGGTGCGCAACCTGGCGGACGGCTTTACCGTGGACACCTTCGACGCGCGGGTGGACGTGACCATCACCGCGCCCAAATCCGAACTGGACGCCCTCACCCGCGACGACATCTGCGCCTATTTGGATCTGGCCTCCTATGGCGTGGGCCAGTCGGTGGAGGATGTGCAGCTTTCCATCGAGAAGCTCAGCCAATACTCCGCCTCCTTGACGCCCGACCGCATCACCTTTGAAATAAGCGCGGAATAAACGCCTTGCGCCCTAGCGCCAAGCTATAGAACAGGAGAGCGCCGATGATCGATCAGATACTGGAACAGGCGGAAGCCCTGCAGTCCGGAACGATGGGCTTTTGGTTGAACAACTGGGGATGGATCGCCGTCACCCTCGTGGTGCTGGGCTTTGCGGTGGATCAGGTTCTGTATCTGCTGCGCTACCGGCCTTGGAACCGCTGGATGCACAACCTGCGCGTGTTCCGCCGCTTTCTGGAGCGTTTCTTCCATGTGAAGCTTCCTTGGCCGCCGGACATCGTTCCCAAGCCGGCTCCCGCGGCCGAGCCCGTTTCCCTCGACGATCCGGACGCGCCCCAGGTGGTGCGCAGGCCGTCCCCCGCCCCGCTCCCCCATTCGGCGAACGCGCCCGTCAAGCCCTTTGCACCCCTTCCTCGCGTCCGGGCGATGAAGCCGGCCGCGCCGCCGCAGGCCGGGAGGTCCCGTCCTGCGGAAACGCCCTCCCAAAGCCCCGCGCCCGCTGCTCGGAAAGAAGAGGCCAGCGCGGCCCTCGAGCGGCGCGCCGCCATGCGGCCGGAAAAGCCGCACGCCGAAGCGCCGGCCCCCCAAAGGCCGTCGCCTCAGGCCGAACCGCCCACCTTGCGCCCCGCCGCAAAAAAAGCACAAGAAAGGCCGGAAGATACAAAACATGTCTGATTTCACCCACACCCTTCCCCAGGAACGTATTTTGGTTGTCTGCGGCAATTATG
>CALWRM010000143.1 GCA_944383925.1 uncultured Clostridia bacterium | reverse complement strand
AAGAAGGAGAAGGCCGTCCATTGGAACAGCTGCTCCCGGGTGTGCACCAGGGAGGCCACGCGCACCTGGTCGTGGTTCTCCAGCAGGCGCAGCTTGATATAATTCTGGGGATACATGGCCTTCTGGCGGTTGATGGCGTCCACATAGGCCTTGAGGCTGCCCTTGCCCTTGAGGTAATCCTCGTAGAAATAGTGCACGTCGTAATCGTAGGTGACGTCGAAGCACTCGTACATCTCCGCGTCGGCATGCAGCTGCCAGCCCTGGTCCCGCATCCTGGTGAGGAAGGGGTAATGGTGGGTTTCGGCCAGCCAGATGAAGTCGGGGTTGACCTTGTCCATGGCGGCCTTGGCCTGGCGCCAGAAATGCAGCGGCACCATGGGCGCCACGTCGCAGCGGTAGCCGTCCACGCCCAGCTTGGCCCAGAACAGCGCCGTCTCCACCATGTAGTCGCAAAGCCCCTGGTTGGTGTAGTCCAGATCGTACACGTCCTGCCAGAAGCGGCAGCGGGGCTTGCCCTCCTGGTCGTGGTAGAAGAACTCCGGATGGGTCTTGGCAAGCAGCGAGTCCCTAGAGGTGTGGTTGTAGACCACGTCCAGCAGCAGCTTCATGCCGCGCTTGTGGGTTTCCTCCACCAAGCGGGCAAAGGAGGCGAAGTCGCCGTGCTCGGGATTGATGCCCCGATAGTCCTTCACCGAATAGGGCGAGCCCTTTTCGCCAAGGCGCATCTCCTCTCCCCTGGGATGGATGGGCACCAGCCAGATCAGGTCCACGCCCAGGTCCTTGATGCGGTCCAGCTCGCGGACCACGCTGTCGAAATCGTGCTCGGGGCTAAAGTTGTACAGGCTCAGCTCGTAGATCACCTGTTGGTTCAAGGCGGCGTTGGTGGTTGTGGCCATATTTGTGTCACCCTTCCTTTCATTCATGTGTTTCTGCTCGCGCCATAGCCCGCGCTCTGTGCCGGCGGAAAGGGCCGGCGCCCTTCCCCTTGTTTACATGGTAGACCAAACGGCCCGGATTGTCCATGGTTTTTCTTTCGAGGCGGCGCCGAAGCCGCGCAAAAAATCCATTGACAAACGCCCGACGGACGGGTATAGTATCTCGATAAAGGCTAGGACGGGAACAAGTAGCCCGCCGCGCAGCCCTTTCAGAGAGCCCCCGTCTTGGTGCAAGGGGGCGGGCGCGGGCGTTTGTTTGGCGAATACCTCCCCGAGCCGCGCACCGAAGGGCTTCGCCGTGGGCGAGCCTGGGTAGGCTGCGACGGACGCCCCCGTTACCAAGGGCAGGGCGCGAAATCCCCCTTTCGCGCCGCAACGAGGCCGGACCCCCTGGTTCCGGCGAACGCGAAGTGGTACCGCGGTTTCAACGCCGCCTTCCGATGGCCGCCCTTGGGGCGCCCGGCAGGCGGCGTTTTTTCCCTAAAAATCCTTTTTGCAACGCTTTGTTTTTTCAAGGAGGATCTTGGCATGAACGTGCAAATCTCGAACCGGCTCAAAGACATCAACGGCAGCGCCATTCGCGACATCTTCAAGCTGCTGGGCGACCCCAATATCATCTCCTTTGCCGGCGGCAACCCCGCCTCCTCGGCCCTGGAGCCGGAGCGCATCGCCGCCTTCGCCCAGGAGGCGCTGGCGGAAAACGGCGTCAACCTCCTGCAATACGGCCAAACCGAAGGCTACGCTCCCTTGCGCGAATCCGCGGCGGAGTTCTTCCGCCACAACGGCGTGGAAACCGACCCGGCCCACATCCTGCCCGTGTCCGGCTCCCAGCAGGGCCTGGACCTCATCTGCAAGGCCCTGCTCAACGAGGGCGACACCATGCTGGTGGAAAACCCCACCTTCCTGGGCGCCTTGCAGACCTTTAGGACCTACGGCGCCCGCTTTGCCGCCGTGGAAACCGACGAGGACGGCGCCATCCCCGAAAGCCTGGAGGAGCAGATCCGCGCCCACCATCCCAAGCTGATCTACCTCATCCCCACCTTCCAAAACCCCACCGGCCGCACCCTGTCCCTGGAGCGGCGCCGGCGCATCGCCGAGCTGGTCAACGAATACCAGGTGCCCCTCATCGAGGACGATCCCTATTGCGACCTGCGCTACCGCGGCCAGGCGCTGCCGGCCATCAAGAGCTTTGACGAGCAGGGCTATGTGCTCTACTGCAACTCCTTCTCCAAGATCATCTCCCCCGGCCTGCGCGTGGCCGCCGTGGTCTGCCAGGACGACGGCCTGCTGCGCAAGCTGGTGGTGGGCAAGCAGTCCACCGACGTGCACAGCCCCAACCTCAACCAGGCCATCATCGACAAATACCTGCGCTCCGGCCTGCTGCAGGAGCACATCCGGCAGATCTGCGCCTCCTACGCCAAGCAGATGGATGCGATGCAGCGGATGCTCTCCACCTTCCCGGCCTCGGTTTCCTACACCAGGCCCGACGGCGGCATCTTCCTCTGGTGCACCCTGCCTGAGGACTTCAACACCACCCAGCTGCTTTCCACCGCCACCAAGCAGGGCGTGGCCTACATCCCCGGCACCCACTTCTACGCCGACGGCCAGGGCCATCACAACACCATGCGGCTCAACTTCTCCAACGCGAGCCTGGAAAACATCGAAAAGGGTATGGAGCGCCTACGGGCCTTGTTCCTTTCCCAGGGTCTTTGCTAACTCCCCCCACCCCACATAAGAAAGGATGCGATAGAAATGGCGCAGCACGCCTTGGACGTTCTGAAGGAGCGCGGCTTCATCGCCCAATCCGTCTACGAGGAAGACCTGTACAAGCGCATGGAGCAGGGCCCCGTCACCTTCTACGTGGGCTTTGACCCCACGGCCGATTCCCTGCACATCGGCCACTACATCCCCATCATGGCCATGGCCCACATGCAGCGGGCCGGCCACCGGCCCATCGCCCTGATGGGCGGCGGCACGGGCCTGATCGGCGACCCCTCCGGCAAGAGCGAGC
>CALWRM010000142.1 GCA_944383925.1 uncultured Clostridia bacterium | reverse complement strand
TCAGCCTCTCCTCCACCATGGCTCCGCCGTTTTCGTTCAGCAGGCCCACGCAGGCCGCCTCATGGCCCAAGGCCCGGGCCGCCAAGGCCACGTTCACGCCCTTGCCGGAGCCGTCCGAGCGCGCCCGCCGGATGCGGTTCATCCCTCCGTATACAAAGGCGTCGATTTCCACGGTTCGATCGATACAGGGATTGAGGCATACGCCCACGATTTTGCTCACTGTGCTCAACGCTCCCTCATCATCGTGCATATTCATGCACGGCCATGGGCGAGTCCACCCTGCGCCAGGCTGCATGCGCCCAAAACCCATCCTTCAAGACCTTTCCCCTTTGGGCGGCATTTCCGGATCTTCTCATTTGCTTCTGCATGCGACTCTCGAGGCGAATTCATTTTACAGCCCGTGTTCATCATTCGAGGAGAAAAGAGGAGAGCAGCGCGTTGCCGCGCCGCTCTCTTATTTTATACCAGCTTTGGCCCTGTGGCAAGTGCTTCTGTCAGTCCAACGCCTTGGGACGGTATCTTTGCTCGATGTCATAGCTGGCGTCCGGGGTTTTGAGGCTGAGCTCAAAGCTACAGTCGTACCAGGGCGATAGCTCCTCATCGCCGCCGTTTTCCATCACGTGGGCCTGCTGGGCCGGGGCGCCGCCCTCGATCAACAGCATGATCTGCTTGCCCGTCACGTCGTTGGTGGCCAGGTCCGCCACCATGGCGCAGACGGCCTTGCCGTTCGCATCCTCGCCGATGAAGATGTCGCCCACCTGGATGGGGGTTGCATCCGGGTCCTCGATGAGGGTCAGGTCCTTCTTGAGGGTGTCCACGGAGATATAGCGGAACAGGGTGTTCAAGTAGGCGGTGAAGTTTTCCGCGCTCGTGCCGGTCTCCCCGCCGGACTCCCATTTCACGGAGTTCCCGTCCACGCTGAGCAGCTTGCCCTCGCTCCAGCGTTCAAACCCGAAGTCGAACTGGGCGCCAAGGGTGAAACTAATGGCGGAATAACGGGCCGCGGTGTAGTGGTATTCGCTGAGCAGCCTGGCCATGGCCCCGGCGGGTCCCTCGTGGTTCTTGTCGCTGAGGGTGATGTTCAGCACCGCGGCCGCGCCGGCATCTTGGCGCGTTTCGCCGTTGTATAACAGCACCTCCGCCCCGCTCTCCGCCAGGGGATACTGGCGCAGGAAGGCGGCAAAGCTGCCATCCTGGGCAAAGACGCGGGTATAGCCCTCCGGCGGATTGATGCGCGCCGCCAGGGTGCCGCCCGTCTCATCGACGCGCTGGTAGGGGGTCGGCTGGGCGGCGCTCTCCTCGCCCTCCTGGGAGGACGGCTCCTGGCTGGATTGCAGCGTGGCCGAAGGGGACAGGGACGAAATGGGAATGACCTTGGTCTGGGTTTGCCGGCCGCAACCCGTCAAGAGCACGGCGAGCAGCGCCAGTAGGGATAGCAGCTTTTTTTTCATAGGCCCTCCTTTTGCTCAAAGGCTCCGCGCTTTTGACCGGGCGCGTCGGCGCGCGGAAGAACGAGCGAAACGCTTATAGATATATAAAGGCATTCTTGCCTTTATTCTATCATAGCACTCCCGGCCTTTTTCCCGCAAGCGCCGCCGTACCGCCTTGCGGCAAAAGGAGCAAATTTAGCAACTTTGAAACGAAATACCAGTGGTCTTGAAACAAACCGGCCAGCCGTAATTGAAACTTTATCCTCCATCTCACCGATTCCTTGGGGGTTTAGGCGTTCGAATCTGCGCAATGTTTCTCCCTCATTCCATCCGGCACGGGCGGGTCTTTCCAGCATCTCCCATTATTCGCTTTCCCTAGACATAGTTTTTTGTTCCGGTGCGGTCCCTCAAAGGTGCGGCCCTAAAACGCGATATCCAACACGCCGCTGCGCAGGGCCATGCGCACCGTCACCAAGGGGTCCACCAGCTGGCAGACCGACAGGTCGCAGACCAGGCTTTGCAACATGGCCACGGTGTTTGCGTCCAGCTTCGTTCTGCTTTGCAGGAAGCGGTGCAAGCCATATCTGGCCAAGCGGGCGGCCTCGTCCAGGGTCTTTGCGGAACAATTGATGGAGAAGGAGCCGTCCCTTTCCACCACGGGCCATTCTTCCTGGCGGCCATGGAGCAGGGAAAGGCGCAGGTCCACATAGCCTGCCACCTCCAGGCCGCAGATGGCCACCTCGCCGTCGCCCATCTGCGCGTGTAAATCCCCCAGGCCGAAGAGCGCCCCCTCCACAGCCACGGGCAGATATACCCGCGCGCCCGGGCCGATGCGGCGGTCGTCCATGTTGCCGCCGTGGCGGCCTGGGGTGTCGTTGTCCACAGCCGACCCGCCAGGCGCCACGCCGATCACCCCGATCATGGGTGCAAGCGGCAGCCATACGCCGTTCAGGCAGGTCTTGCCTCCCTGAATGGGGAGCACCCGCGCGTCATGGCCCTGGATCACCTCCTGCATGGCCCCCAGCCCCTCCCGCACCCGCATGATGCCGTACGCGGGCAGGCCGATGTCCAATACCTCCACCACCAGCGTGTCGCCCGGCCTTGCGCCCTCCACAAAAAAGGGGCCCGTGGCGGGGTTGGGGCCAAGGCTTGGGCCCACGCTGCCGTCCGCCTTGATCTGCCCGGTGTAGCAGTCCCGGGTGTGGATGCGCAATACCTGGCCCAAGGGAAGGGTATCCCTTGGCGCAAGTTCCTTGGAAAACTCCCGGGCAAAGCGCCCGGCGTCAAATTCCAGCATGTTCTAACCTCCCGAGTTGTTTTTTCGTGCGCTTTTCGCCTGCCGGCTGTATACTAAAGTCCAAAGGAAGGGGGCCGACCGCCCCTTTGATGCAAAGGAGAATCTCCATGGACGACCAAGAAGCCATCTTCGCCACGCTCGAGCGTTTGGGCCTTCCCTATCGCCTGTTGGAGCACGCGCCCGTGCGCGGGATGGAGGATTGCGCGCGCATCGCCGAGCCCCTGGGCGCCGTGTACCCCAAGAACCTCTTCCTGGCGCCGCGCAGCGGCCGGTCGCAGTATCTGTTGCTGCTGCGGCCCTTTGTGCGCTTTGACGCCTCCAAGGTTTCCAAGCAGGCGGGAAGCCCTCGCCTGCAGTTTGCCGGCGACGACGCCCTCTTCGCCCTGCTGCGCGCCCAGCCCGGGGCCATCACGCCCCTGGGGCTCTGCCTGCCCGGCGCCGGGCCGGTTCGCCTTCTGGTCGACAAGGGTCTGGACGGCGCGCGGCGGCTCTGCTTCCATCCCCTCGTGCCGAACCGCACCGTGGTGCTGGACGCGCGGGACTTTTTCGATCGCTTCTTGCCCGCCGTAGGCTGCCAACCCCTTTGGCTGGAGCCATAACAACTGCGCCCCCTTCCGCCCGCCGCGCCTCGCCATCCATCATAGCACAAAACAGCGCGGCCGCGAAGCGTTTTTGCGCCGGGCGCGCGCAAAGCGGCCGCCCGCGCCTGTGCGCGGGCGGCCGCCTGGCCATTGGCCGTCAGGTTTTTTTCAGGGAGGAAGCCAGCAAGCCGGACAGAAAGCCCGAGGCCGCCCCGAGGGCCAGATCGCCCAGGATAACGGTCAGGGGCAGCAGCTTGCCATCCAGGGCGCAATACAGCCCGACGCCCAGCGCCATATAGGCCAGGCCCAGCAGCGGGCCGTATTGATAGCCCCGCAAGGGGCCTTTGCAGGCCCAAAAGGTGCCGGCCAGGATGGAGCCCACCTTGATGAACTGGTTGACCGGCGTAATCCAGTTTTCGCCCAGCTCCGCCAGTTGGATCGCCAGGGCGAACAGGACGATGGCCCCGGCGCTCACGCCCAGGCTGAGCAACAAGCCCAGCAACAGCTGGCTGGCTGCGGGCATGGTCCTTCCCCGCGTCTGCGCTCTTCTCTTCATATCCGGCTCCTCCCTTCCCCGCATGTTTGAAGTATACGCAGGGAAAGGGTGGGTTTAGAACGGCCGGAGCGCCGGCGTCAATAGGGATGTTTCTCCCCGAAGGGCAGCACGTACTCCCAATCCCTATCCTGCACGGCCAAAATGAAGTCCTGGATGTCCGCCAGGCGCCTATGGAAGGCCATGCCGCCGCCGCGGAAGCGCCTGTGGTCATGCTCGTCGGAGCCGGCGGTCTCATACAGCCCGTTCTCCCTGGCCGTGCGCAGGGCTTCCAGGTCAAAGGCCACGTCGCTGTTTCCGATGTTCTGCACCTCAAAGCCGTCCACGAGCTTTTCGTAAGTGCGAACCTCCCGGATGTAGGGGGCGCGGCGATAGGGATGGGCCTGCACCAGGAAGCCGCCGGCCTCCTTGACGGCCCGGAAATAGCCCTCGATGGGCCAAGAAAGCATATCGGGATGGGCGAGGAGAAAGTCCTTGCCCAGGCCATAGGTCAAGAACTCCGGGCCGCGGTCCGCATACTCCCAGCCGAAGAACACCTGCAGGCCGATGGCCTCGCCCGTGGTCTTGGCCTGTTCGTAGCCTTTCAAGAAGCGCTCCACCCGCTCCGTCCAGGGCAGGTCCTTGGGCACGGCGCTGTTTCCGTTGAAAAAGTGGTCGGTGACGATGATGCCCGTATAGCCCCGCTCGTGGTAGGCGCGGGCCATCTCCTCGCCCGTGGAATGGGCGCAGGCGCTGCCCTGGGAGGTGTGCATATGGGTTTCGTACAGGAATTTTCCTTGCATCTGCTCTTCTCCTTTTTTCCGATCGCTCGTGCGCATCCATGCGAAGGGGCCCGAAGGATCCCTCCGTCCGCTTATCTGTCGCAACGCCGGCCCGCAGGGGGTTCGACCCTCACGCCGCCATCGCCTTAATTGGGCTGAAACACGAAGCCCTTATCCTGCATATAGCCCGTGGCGTAGTCCAGCAGGCGGGCGTTTTGGGGATCCTCCGGATCCTTCAACACGCGGGCGGCCAGGTCCCTGGCCGTGCGCAAC
>CALWRM010000141.1 GCA_944383925.1 uncultured Clostridia bacterium | reverse complement strand
TATCCCCAGGAGGATGCCGGGCAGATCCGCCGGAGCGGCGAGGACCTCTTCCCCTATGTCTTTGTCCGCAACCACCTGAGCACCTACACCACCGACCGCTTCCTGGATAGCTACATCGAAGACGCGGAGGAGATGGATGACGTCAGCGTCAGCGAGAAGGAGCTCCAGCTCTTCGGCGGCCGCTGGGTGACCACGCTCACCGTGGCGGATTCCAGCTTCACCACGATTTACGTCTCCCTGCCCGCGGAGGTAAACGAGGGCATCTATACCTTCTCGCTGCACAGCTACACGGGCGACGAGGAGGGGATGGACTGGTGCCGCCAGGTCCTCACCCGCATCCTGCAAACCTTCCGCGAGGACCCCTCCATCTATAGCCAGTTGGGCAGCGGCCAGGCCTACCACAGCTTCGCCAGCCACGGCATCGCCCTGCAGCTGCCCGAGGGGGCGAACTGGACCGAGAACGACGAAACCTACGACGTGAACATCGAACTGAATGAGGAGCTGCAGCTGGATCTCTGCTACCGCGTTCTGGCCCAGGATACGCCCCTGTATTCCCTGGCGGATGTGGAGGAGAACGCCAAGGCCGTGGCCAACGAGTTTGGCGACGGGTTCAGCTCCGGCAGCACCTACGAGGAGGAGGGGCTGGTGACGCTGGGCGCCCACCAGGCCTACTCGCTGTCCATCCACGACGGGGAGAACGAGAGGATGCTCCGCCTGTACGCGCTGGAGCCAGAAAACGGCTACGGCTGCCTCTTCCTGCTGGTCCGCGGCGACCGGGACGTGGTGGAGGGGGACGGCGCGCAGGTGTATGAGCCCGTTTTGAACGGCCTGCGCCTGGAAGGGCCCGTGAGCACCGACTACGCCCTGTTGGTCAGCGAGGATGTGTCGGCCAAGTTCATCTACGACGCGAGCCTGCTGCAGGAGGAGCCGGAGCTGCTGCCCGAGCGGGACGGCGTGGTGGCCATCGCCATCCTGCGCCTGGAAGGCGGCGCTGTCTGCTATGTCGAGGATGCCGAGGGCTACGCCAACAGCGCCGAGGAGGCCCTGGACACGGTGGGAGAGGACATCCTGACCAACTACCCCGACGCCACGGTCAACGAGGATGCCTCCTATACCTTCGGCGGCAACGAATACCTGACCAGGGAATACGTTTCCGGCGAAGGCTCCTCGGCCAACCGCTTCTCCCTGGCCTGCACCGAGCTGAACGGGCGGCTGGTGCTCTACGCCGCCCTCTTCCCCTCCTCCCAGGAGGCTGCCGCCCAGCGCATGACCGAGCTGGTGCTCTGCTCGCTGCGAGGCGTTTAGCTCCGTCCCCTTCGCCTCCCCCGCGCCGGGCGCGGGGGAGGCTTTTCTTTCGGCTGTTTTCGGCTTCTCCTTGCCGGGCCTCGTTCACGATTCTTTTGCTTTGTCCTTGGCCGCGGCTGTGGTATGATAGAAGACAACGCGGTCCTTCACCAACTACCAGCGGGAGGCGCAACCATGGCGTATCTAAGCAAGAAAATCCAGGCCATAGAGCCCTATACGGCGGGCGACCAGCCCCAGGGTCCCTGCATCAAGCTCAACACCAACGAAAACCCCTTTCCCCCTTCTCCCCGCGTGCAGAAGGCCATCGAGGAGCAGATTCCCCTGCTCAACCTCTATCCGCAGATCGGGGCTGAGACCTTGGTGGCCGCCATCGCCCAGCGGGAGGGACTGCCCGAGGGCTGGGTCTTTGCGGGCAACGGCTCCGACGAGGTGCTCGCGCTCTGCTTCCCCGCCTTTGGCGACGAGGACACGCCCCTGCGCATGCCGGCGCTGACCTATTCCTTCTATCCGGTGTACGCAACCCTGTTCTCCCTGCCCTACGTGCGCGTGCCCCTGCGCGGGCTGGACATCGACGTGGACGGCCTGCTTGCGGGCGGCAACGTCATCCTGGCCAACCCCAACGCGCCCACAGGCCGCGCCCTGTCCCTGGATACCTTGGCGCGCATGGGCCGTTGCCTGCGGGACCGCGGCGAGGTGTTCATCGTGGACGAGGCTTACATCGCCTTTGGCGGCCAGAGCGCCCGACCCCTGCTGGAGGAGCTGGACAACCTGCTCATCACCCGCACCCTGTCCAAGGACCATTCCCTGGCGGGCCTGCGCGTGGGCTATGCCCTGGGCCATCCCCAGCTAATCGACGGCCTGCGCCGCGCCAAGGACAGCTTCAACTCCTACCCGGTGGACAGGCTGGCCATCGCCGCCGCCACGGCCGCCCTGCAGGACGAGCCCTACTTCGCCGCCTGCCGGGACGCCATCGTGGAAACCCGGGAGTTCTTCCACGAGGGCATGGTGGCCCTGGGCTTTGAGCCCAACCCCTCCTGCGCCAACTTCGTGTTCATGCGCCATCCCCAGGTGCCCGGCAAGCGCATCTACGAGGCCCTCAAGGCCCGGCGGGTGTTCGTGCGCCGTTTCGACCAGCCCGGCATCGAGGACTATCTGCGCATCTCCATCGGCAGCCGGCAGGACATGGAAACCCTGCTGCGCCTGTTGAAGGACTGCCTGCCCGCCCTGCGCGGCCAAGGAAAGGAGACGGTAGACCCATGATCAAAAAGCTCCTGGCCCTCCTGTTGGTCCTGTCCACGCTGATGCTCAGCGGCTGCGTGACCTCCCTGGACGGCGAGCCGGACGGCACGCGGCCGGCCTCGCTGGAGGGGACCAAGCTGCTGCCGGACTTCCCGCCGCGTTCGGCCGTTTCCGCGGAGTTCAACTTCATGGTCAGCCAGGTGGAAAACGCCCAGGACATCGACGCCCAACGGACCGCCTATCAAAACCTGCAACGGGCGGCCTTCATCTACATCATGGGGCCCTATTCGGTGGCCAGCTTCATCTCCTCGGACGGCGGCAGCATCGTGATGTACCAGGAAGACATGATGAACCTGCTTTCCGATTATCTCTCCAACTATGAGCAAAGCGCCTGGTCCGCCATCGGCGCCAGCGAATGGGGCGCCCAGCTGCAGGCGGAGTTTGCGGGCGGCGCGGTGACCGCCGACAAGGTGCGCAACGCCTATCCCGTCTCCACGGCGGACGGCCAGGAGGTCACCCAGGCCGTGTACAGCACCCGCGAGGCCCTGTATTCCGCCCTGGACGAGGGCGCGGACGGGGACACCCTGGCGGAGCTGCTCAACGACGCCCTGGCGGTGCGCGAGGACATCGCCAGCCAGATGGGCTACGACGGCTATCTCTCCTATTGCTTTCTCAAGCGGGACAGCGTGCCCTACACCAAGGACGATGTGCTGACCCTGGCCCGCCTGGTGCGCGACCAGCTCTGCCCGGTCCTGGCCTCCCTGGAGCCGAACGAGAGCCTGCCGGCGCTCAGCGCCGAGGCGTGGACCCAGGTTTTGCCGGAGCTGATCTCCCGCTTCCCCGACCACAGCGAGGACCTGCTCTATTGCCTGACCAACGATCTCATGACCGTGCTGGAGCATGCGGAGGGGCAGGGCCCCTGCTTCTTCTCCTTCCCGCTCTACCAGTACGACGCCTCCATCGGCCGGGCGCGCATCGCCAACGAGTATGGCGATAGCCTGTTGGTGACCGGCCTGCTGGGCTCCATGCTCCGCGACATGGCCGTGCCCGAGGACCAGTGGGCCCTCAGCCCCGCCCAGCTTTCCGGCGAGGTACAGGTCTCCGCCTTCCAGAACCTGTGCGCGCTGGAGCTGGACGCCGTCTATGGCGAAGAGAGCGAGGCGGCCACCCAGGAATACCGCCGCTTGTTGCTGGAGGAGCTCTGCCGTTCCGCCATGGAATACGAGCTGCTCTATCGCATCTATGAGCAGGAGAACGTCACCGACGCGTTCGTGACGGAGCTTGCCCAGGAGCTGTCCCAGGCCTACGGCCTGCCCCTCAGCGCCGAGGACGTCTACCGGCTCGATCAGCTGTTGCTGGGCACCGTGGATTGTGCCCAATCTCTGCTGGGCGGCCTGGCCGGCGCGCAGATCTGCCTGCTCGCCCAAACGGACCGCGACCAGGCGGAAGCCCTCTTCGAGGTCATGCTAAGCGTGTATAACTATGGCAGCCCCGTCAACCAGGCCGTGCAGGCCGGCATGGCCAACCCCTACAGCTCCGATTCCATCGCCGCCTTGGCCGCCTCCTTCGCGTAAGAGCCCGCGCATGCCTCTCCATCCCTGAACGCGCCACGCAGCCGCCGGAAACGCCGTTTCCGGCGGCTGTTGTTTGCCCCTCCCTTCTTGACGCCCTTTCCGCCGCAAGGAAAAAGGTCCCGCATCTCCCTCCTCCCCTCCGGCCACCGCCCCTCCAACTCTTTCGCCGCTACTGCTCCCTGCCTCCATCCTCCCCGCGCCTCCCGATGCGCGCAGCGCCTTTCCACTTCCTCCCCTGCCGCATAAAGCCAGGCCCCGCCACCTCCTTCCTCCCCGCTCGGAAGAGCCCCCTCTGCACTCCCGTCACCCAACCACCTCCTCTGCCGTCCTCCGCT
>CALWRM010000140.1 GCA_944383925.1 uncultured Clostridia bacterium | reverse complement strand
GTACGGAAGGCAAGCGGAGGCGCTGTAATCGAAAGCGCGCCCGTTGAAAAAGCCGGGGGGAGGGAATCCCTCCGGCGGCTGCGCCGCCACCTCCCTTTCACAAGGGAGGCATTGGGCTCCGGTGGGTGGTGCTTTTGGGGGGAAGCGGGTGGGCGCTGGAGGCGCTTGCTCGCTTTGTTGATGGATGCTGCTTGGGGGCGGAAGGGCGGCGCGGCGGCTTTGCTGCGGAGCGGAATTTTTCCAGCGGGCGGCGCTTTTTATGGAAAGCAGGTGGGCGCTTAGGCTCCTGCCCGCTTTGTCGATGGATGCTGCTTGCTGCTTGAGGATGGAAGGGCGGTGCGGCGGCTTCGCTGCGGGGTGGAATCCCTCCGGCGGCTGCGCCGCCACCTCCCTTTCACAAGGGAGGCAATAGGCTCCGGCGGTTGATGCTTTTTGGGGGAAGCAGGGGAGTGCTGGAGGCGCTTGCCCGCTTTGTTGATGGGTGCTGCTTGGGGAGGGAAGGGCGGCGCGGCGGCTTCGCTGCAGGGCCGAATCTTTCCGGTGGACAGCGTTTTTGGAAGCGGGTAGGCGCTGAGGTGCTTGCCCGCTTTGTTGATGGATGCTGCTTGGTGCTTGTGGAGGGAAGGGTGGCGCGGCGGCTTCGCTGTGGGGTGGAATCCCTCCGGCGGCTTTGCCGGCACCTCCCTTTCACAAGGGAGGCATTGGGCTCCAGCGGGTGATGCATTGGGGAAGCGGACGAGTGCTGGAAGCGCTTGCTCGCTTTGTTACAGGATGCAAGCTGAAAACTTCAGGTTGGCGGGGCGATGTGGCGGGGGAATCTTTCCGGCGGACAGCGTTTTTGGAAAGCGGGTGGGTGCTTGGGCGCCTGCCTGCTTTGTTGATGGATGCTGCTTGGTGCTTGTGGAGGGAAGGGTGGCGCGGCGGCTTCGCTGTGGGGTGAAATCCCTCCGACGGCTGCGCCGCCACCTCCCTTTCACAAGGGAGGCTGTGGGTTCCGGCGGGCGGTGCTTTTTGGGGGAAGCGGGCGAGTGCTGAGGCGCTTGCTCGCTTTTTGATGGGTGCTGCTTGGTGCTTTGCGATGGAAGGGTGGCGCGGTGGCTTTGCTGCTGAGCGGAATCTTTTCGGCGGGCGGCGCTTTTTATGGAAAGCAGGTGGGTTCTTCGGCGCCTGCCCGCTTTGTTGGTGGATGCTGCTTGGGGATGGAAGGGCGGTGCGGCGGCTTCGCTGCGGGGCGGAATCCCTCCAGCGGCTTTGCCGCCACCTCCCTTTCACAAGGGAGGCTGTGGGCTCCGGCGGGTGATGCTTTTTGGGGGAAGCGAGTGGGCGCTGGAGGCGCCTGCCCGCTTTGTCGATGGGTGCTGCTTGGTGCTTGGGGAGGGAAGGGTGGTGCGGCGGCTTCGCTGCGGGGTGGAATCCCTCCGACGGCTGCGCCGCCACCTCCCTTTCACAAGGGAGGCGATGGACTCTGGCGGGCATGTCTTTTGCGGGAAGGCGAACGCGCAGGGTTTTGTGGGCATGGGGCGGCAACGCGCATCTTGGCGTTCTTCCTCCTGGACAGCGCCGCGGGGTTTATGTATAATAAAGCCAGCGGCAATTGTGATCGGCAGGTAAGGGAGGATGGGCCATGATTCCTTTGATGGACTTTATCAAGGCGTTGGATTTGGAATACTTGGAGCTTGGTGACAATGCGGAGATCGCCTTGGAAACCAGCGACGTCAACCGCCCCGGCCTGCAGCTATGCGGCTTTTTCGATTATTTCGCCACGGACCGCTTGCAGGTGATCGGCAAGGCTGAGATGGAATATCTGCTCTCCCTGGAGCCCAAGGTGCGCAAGGCGAGGCTGGACGCCTACATGAGCTATCCCGTGCCCGTGGTGGTGATCTGCCGCAACATGGAATGCCCGCCCGAGCTGCTGGAAGCGGCCCAGGCCCACCGCATCCCCTTGCTGCGCTCCAGGCTGGTGACCACGCGCTTTTCCCTGCAGGCTTCCAGCTACATCGCCGGCTGTCTGGCGCCGCGCATCACGCGCCACGGCGTGCTCATCGATGTGTTCGGCGTCGGCGTGATGCTCACGGGCGAATCGGGCGTCGGCAAGAGCGAGGCGGCCTTGGAGCTGGTCAAGCGCGGCCATCGCCTGGTGGCCGACGACGTGGTGGACATCCGTAAGGTGAACGACCAGCGCCTGGTCGGCGAGGCCCCGGAGGTGTTGCGCCACTTCATGGAGATCCGCGGCGTCGGCGTGATCAACGTCAAGAGCATGTACGGCGTTGGCGCCGTGATCAATTCCAAGAGCATCGACATCGTCTGCCACATGGAGCTGTGGGACGAAAACAAGGAATACGACAGGCTGGGTTTCAACGAGGAGTTCACGGCCATTTTGGGCGTTAAGGTGCCCTTGCTCGTGCTGCCCGTGCGGCCGGGCCGAAATCTGGCCATCGTCATCGAGGTGGCCGCCTCCAACTTCCGCCTCAAGGCCATGGGCTATCACGGCGCCAAGGAGCTCAACGAGCGCCTGATGCAGCGGGCGGCCCAACAGCAGGCCCAGACCGAAACCCCACCGGCTCGCCCCAACTAGGGTTTTCATCGCTTTCAACATACACCAGCACCAGTACACATCAAGGGAGGAATTTTCATGATCTACATCGGCGTTGACCTGGGCGGCACCAACATCGCGGTGGGCCTTGTGGATGAGGAGGGCAAGATCCTGCTCAAGGGTTCCACCCCCACCCTGCTGGAGCGCGGTCCGGAACCCATCATCCAGGACATGGGCAAGCTGGCCCTGGAGCTGCTGGAAAAGGGCGGCTACACCATCGATGACGTGGCGTCCATCGGCGTGGGCGTGCCCGGGGTCACCAACCCCGAGACCGGCGTGATCTCCTTCTGCACCAACCTGCGCTGGCACAACGTTCCCTTGACGGAGATCCTCTCCAAGATCATCGACAAGCCCATCTACATCGAAAACGATGCCACCGTGGCCGCCTTGGCCGAGAGCGTGGCCGGCGTTTCCAAGGGGCTGAAGAACTCCATCTTCCTCACCCTGGGCACGGGCGTTGGCGGCGGCATCATCATCGACGGCAAGATCTACGCAGGCACCCATCACGTGGGCAGCGAGCTTGGCCACATGACCATCAACGTCGAGGGCATTCGCTGCACCTGCGGCAACGTCGGCTGCTGGGAGCAGTATTCCTCCGCCACGGCCCTGATCCGCATGGGCCGCGAGGCCGCCGAGGCAAACCCCGACTGCCTCATCGCCAAGCTGGTGGGCGGCGATCTGTCCAAGATCGAGGCCAAGACCGTCATCGACGCGGCCCGCGAGAAGGATCCCGTGGCCGAGAAGGTCTACGCCAAGTACATCTATTACCTCGCCATGGGCATCGTGGCCCTGATCAACGCCTTCGACCCCGAGCTCTTCGCCCTGGGCGGCGGCGTATCCAAGGCCGGCGACTTCCTGCTCGAGCCCCTGCGCGAGGAGGTCAAGAAGTACATCTTCTATAAGGATCTGCCCTACGCCCGCATCGAGCTGGCTGCCCTGGGCAACGACGCCGGCATCATCGGCGCGGCCATGCTTGGCAAATAAGCCTTCGCGCACCATAGGCGAAGCCCCTTTTCGGGGCTTCGCCTTCGTTCTTTGTAAGGAGGGCGTCTTCCAATGTACACCATGCGCACATTCGGTGGAGAGGACATCGATCCCCTTCAGATGGCGGAAAGCGACGTTTCGCTAAGGGATGTGGCCCATGCCCTGAGCCTGTTGTGCCGGGGCGGCGGTCACTTAAAGGCCTTTTACTCCGTGGCACAACACTCCATCAACTGCATGAAGGAGGCACGGGCAAGGGGCTGGTCGGAACGAATGCAGCTGGCCTGCCTGCTGCACGACGCCAGCGAGGCCTATCTCTCGGACGTCATCCGACCGCTGAAGGCGCGTTTGGCCAACTACTCGGAGCTGGAAACGCTCGTCATGGCCAAGATTTGGAGGCGCTTCGGCCTGTCGGATCTTAGCCAGGAGGAAAACAGCCGTTGGAAACAGGTGGACGACGCGCTGCTCCGCCATGAGTTCCAGGCGCTCATGAACGGGGAGCACCTTTGGCAACCCATTGCTCTTAGCTCCGTTCCCGATACGGCGCAGAGGCGTTGGCAGGATGTCGAGGCGGAGTTTCTATTGCTGGCCACCCAGCTGCTTGCGCGACAGCCCCTTTCCTCCGCGCCAACCTCTCCTAAGCCTTAACAGGTATCCAAAGGGGGAAGACAACTTTTGTTTTTGCTTCTTTTGTCCGACGGCCTGCAAACGGCGCCGTTGCTTGGCTGCCTGCCCTGCCTTCGCGGCGCACGGGCGGCGCTCATTCCCAATGCCCTGGCCTCCCTCAAGGCCCGCCAGGCGGCCCTGCCTCCCACCGAGGAGGGGTTGCGGGCGCTGGGCGTGGAGAGGGTTGAAACCTTCGATCTGGAGCGCGGCCGGCCCAAGGCGCTGGCGGGCTTCGATCTGCTGTATTTCTTGGGCGGAAACGCCTTTTTGCTGCTCAAGATCCTCCGGGAACGAGGCTATGAGGAAGCTTTGCGCCGCGCCGCGGCGCAAAGCCTGCTGGTGGGCGTTAGCGGCGGGGCCTTGGCCCTCGGGGGCACCTTGGCCCACATCCAGCTGCTGGACCCCTCCATGAACCGGCGTTATGGCCTGGAAAACCTGGACGGCCTTGGGCTGACGGCCAGCAGCATCTGCCCCCATCGCGCGCGTTTTGGGCAAAAATACGCCCATTTTGAGGCGCGCATGGACGCTTTTCAAAAGGATACGGGTAGGCGGCTGTATCTGCTGGAGGATGGCGAGGGGCTTTTGTGCACGGGCGCGGGCCAAACCTGGCTACGGCGCGGCTAGGCGCAAGCCCCGCCGCCAGCAAAACCAAAGGACCGGCTCCCCCCGCTTGGGGGAAGCCGGTCCTCGTTCTCCTTGGACGAACCGCGGGCCTTGAGCCTTTACAGCAAGGCCAGGGCCTTGTCGGCCACGTTTTCGGCCGTGAAGCCAAAGGCCTCGAACAGCTTGCCGGCCGGCGCGGATGCGCCGAAGTGATCCAGGCAGATGGTGTCGCCATCTAGGCCCACGTATTTATGCCAGCCAAAGGAGGTGGCGGCCTCCACGGCCAAGCGGGCGCGCACCGCCTTGGGCAGCACGGACTGCTTGTAGGCCTCGTCCTGCTCCTCGAACAGCTCCATGCAGGGCATGGAGACCACGCGGGCGTCCACGCCCTTGGCCTTGAGCAGCTCGCGGGCCTGCACGCAGAGGGAGACCTCGGAGCCGGAAGCGAGCAGGATGACGTCGGGCAGGGCCTTTTCGCTGTCCACCAGCACATAGCCGCCCTTCATGGCCTGCTTGCCGCTGCCGGGCAGCAGGGGCAGGGTCTGGCGGGACAGGGCCAGGCAGCTGGGGCCCTGGCGGCGGATGGCCGCGGCATAGGCGGCCGCGGTCTCGCGGCTATCCGCGGGCCGGAACAGGGCCGCGTTGGGCATGGAGCGCACGGCGGCCAGCTGCTCGATGGGCTGGTGGGTGGGGCCGTCCTCGCCCACGCCGATGGAATCGTGGGTCAGCACGTAGAGCACCGGCAGCTTCATCAGCGCCGAAAGGCGGATGCCGTGCTTGAGGTAATCGGAGAAGACCAGGAAGGTGGCGCAATAGGCGTGGAGGCCGCCATGGACCTGCATGCCGTTGCAGATGGCCGCCATGGCCTGCTCGCGCACGCCAAAGTGCAGGTTGGCGCCCTCGGGGGTCTCGGCGGAGAAGTCGCCGCGGCCCTTGATATAGCTCATGTTGGAGCTGGCAAGGTCCGCAGAGCCGCCCATCAGCCGCTCGTAGCGGGCGGCCAGGCGGGCCAGGCACTGGCCGGAGGCGTTGCGGGTGGAGTCGTCCTTTTCAAAGGCGAAGAAGTCCTCGTCCTGGGAAAGGTCCGGGGCCTCGCCCTCAAACCACTCCATGTACTTGGAGTACAGCTCCGGATAGGCTTCCTGATAGCCCTCCATCAGCTGGTCCCACACCCGATGGGCCAGCCTGCCCTTTTCCACGCAGGCGGCGGCAAAGTCGTAGACCTCCTGCTCCACCGAAAAGCTCTTTTCGGGGTCCACGCCCAGGTTCTGCTTCAGCGCCTTGACGGCCTCGGCGCCCAGGGGCGCGCCATGGGAGGAGGCGGAGCCCTCCTTGGGGCTGAAGGCGCCGATCTTGGTGTGGATGAGGAGGAGGGAAGGGCGCTTGTCGTCGGCCTTGGCCGCTTCCACGGCCCGGTCGATGGCGTCCACATCGTTGCCGTCCTCCACCTCCAGCACCTGCCAGCCATAGGCGCGGTAGCGGGCGGCGGTGTCCTCGCGCAGGGCGATGTCGGTGTCGCCCTCGATGGAGATCTTGTTGCAGTCATAGAACACGATGAGCTTGGACAGGCCCAGCGTGCCCGCCAGGGAGCTGGCCTCGGCGGAGATGCCCTCCATCACGCAGCCGTCGCCCATCAGGCAGTAGGTGTAATGGTCCACCACGGGGAAGCCGTCGCGGTTGAACACGGCGGCCAGGTGCTTCTCGGCCATGGCCATGCCCACGGCGTTGGCGATGCCCTGGCCCAGGGGGCCGGTGGTGGTCTCCACCATGGGCGTGTGGCCGTACTCGGGATGGCCGGGGGTCTTGGAGCCCCACTGGCGGAATTGCTTGAGATCCTCCATGGTCAGGCCATAGCCGAAGAGGTGGTTGACGCTGTAGAGCAGCATGGACGCATGGCCCGCGCTGAGCACGAAGCGGTCGCGGTTGTGCCAGGCGGGGTTGGCCGGATCGTGGCGCATCTGGCGGCCGAAGAGGGTATACACCGCCGGCGCGGCCCCCAGGGGCGTGCCCGGATGGCCGGACTTGGCCTTTTCAATGGCGTCGGCGGACAGGGTGCGGATCGAGTTGATCAGCTTTTGTTCCACGGGCTTGATCATGGGAAGACCTCCTATGCGTTGATCGATGGGTGTTTTCCTCACAAAAGCGATGGTTCTAGCCCTCTTGCCGGGCCAGGGCGTTCAAGGGGGCGAGGTCCAGCCCGCCCACGCCGGCCAGCACCTGCTCGAGCTGGGCCGCCAACAGGCGCAGGCCGCCCGGCTCATAGGCCTCCAGGTTGACCGGCAGCACCGGGTCGTGCACGGACAGCCGCGCCAGGATGTAGCCCTGGCTGCCGCCGGGCAAGGCCACCAGGGCGCGCACGCCCTCGTAATCCTCCGAGGGACTCCAATCCCTGCGCCGGCCGATGGCCTGGCGCAGGGCGTCGATGGCCCTCCGTCCCTGGGCGCGGAAGTCCTCCTCGCCAAGGGCGAAGCGCAGTTCCGCCTCCTCGGCGGGTTCCTCCAGGCCGGCGATCAGCTCCATGGGCTTTGCGCCGTTTAGGCTTGCCAGCACGCGGCAGACCATGTAGGCCCCGTCGTCCAGGAAGTGGTTGTCGCGGAAGGCGCAGTGGCCGGAGGTTTCCACGGCCAGGGGACAGTCCACGCCCGCGGCGTTGAGCTCCTTGGCCTTGTCGATCACGTTCTTATATCCCCGGCGGAAGCGCAGCTGCTCCCCGCCCAGGCTGCGGATGAAGCGGGTGAGCCCCAGGGAGGTCACCGAGTCGGTCACCACGGTGCCCAGCGGCCCCCGGGCCGCCTGGGCGGCCGCCAGCAGGGCGATGAGGCGGTTGCGGTTGATGGCCCCTCCCCGATCGTCCACCAGGGCGGCGCGGTCGCAATCGGCGTCGAACACGATGCCAAGGTCCGCCTTGGCGCGCAGCACGGCCTTGGCCGCGTAGGCCATGGCCTCGGGCTCCTCGGGGTTGGGGACGTGGCTGGGGAAGCGGCCGTCCGGCTCCAGGTTGACGCTGCCGGCCGTTTGCGCGCCCAGGGGCTCCAGCACCAGGCCGGCGAAGAAGCCGCCCGAGCCGTTGCCGGCGTCCACCACGATCCTCTGCCCCTCCAAGGGCCGCTGCCGGCCGGTGGCCCGGCGAATGTAGTCCACCAGGCCCGCCGCATACTCCGGCAGGAAGTCCAGCGGCTGGACTTGCAGCCCGGACGGGACCTCCACGGCCCGGTCCATGTCCGCGGCCAAGGCCGCGATCTGCGCCGCCTCCAGCCCGCCCTGGCGGGTGATGAACTTAAGGCCGTTGCGGTTGCCGGGCAGGTGGCTGGCCGTGACCATCACGGCCGCGTCCACGTCCGGGCGCAGGGTGGCCATGAACATGGCGGGCGTGGTGCAAAGGCCCAGGTCCAGGCAGCTGGCGCCGGAGGCGCACAGCCCCTCGAACACGCCCTGCATCAGCTCCGGACCGGACAGCCTCGGGTCGCGGCCCACGGCCACCCGGGGCGCCGTCCCCAGCCCCTCCCCTTGCAGCAGGCGCACGAAGGCCGCGGCCGCCCGCCTGGCCGCCTCGCGGTCCAAGGTCACGTCCGGGCCCAGGCTCACGCCCCGAAGGTCCGAGCCGCTGATCAAGCGGGTATAGTCGCTCAACATCCATCCACTCCTTCCGGGCGCCCCTTCCCCGCGGGAAGGGGGCCTTCTCTACCAAATTTCCTCGTCGATGCCCTCCAGGGACAGGTCCCGGAAAAAGCCATACATCGCCTTGAGGCGCAGCAGGTTGGCCTCCACCTCCCGCAGGAAATCCGCCTGCAGGTGGCGCTTGTCCAAGGGCTCCGCGTGCTCCAGGTAAAAGCCCTTGGCCCGGTAGTAGGGCAGCAGGGCCTCGGGCAGGTCCTCGGGCGCCTGCAGGCGCTTGTACCAGCTTGCGTGCAGCTGGAAGGCCTGCGCGAGGGCGGGGTCCGTGGCGATTGGCAGGAAGCGCTCCTTCTGCTGGCGCAGCAGGCGGCGGATGGCCTTGGCGCGCCTGGGATCGGCGTCGTACCAGCCCACGCCGTAGCTCAGGCCCTCCAGCCCGATTTCCAAATACAGGCCGAAGCATTGGGACTTGGGCCTGCCCGCCGGCCGCCAGGACAGCCACATGTGGTCGCGATAGGGCAGCTTGTTGGCGGAAAAGCGCGTGTCCCGCCGCAGCCTGGACACCACCTTGGGGGGGCGGACCTCCATCTCCGGATCCACGTGCAGGGCCATGGGGGTCAGATCCCGGGCCAGGGCGTAGAGCGGCGCTTTGACCTTCTGCTCGTACAGCTTGCGGTTCTCCTCGAAGAACTCGGTGTTGTTGTTGAAGGAAATGGCCATAAAAAACTCAAACATTTCCTTCGGAAAACCCTGAAACTCCCCCTTGGCCGTCATCTGGCGAACTCCCTTCCGCAGCCCGGGCCTTTGCGGCCGGCCCCAGCCCCTAGTATAGCAAAAGCGGTTCGGTTTCTCAAACGCTTATCTGTTGTTTTCTGGTGAAGTCGCCCTCCCCGGCCCTTGGGGGGAATGGGGGCGGCGGCTGCCTCGTTTGATAGGGATGTCCGGGGTTTTGCGCGCGGTTTTTTCCCAGCAGGTCCCATCGTTCAAACTCTGTACACAAAGGAGCCCCTGCTGTATGCTATACTTAATTCATATCCCTCGTCCACGGATGGAAAGGCGGGTGAAGGCTTGAACGCCTCGGTTTACGAGCTGCTGGCCCTGGCCATGCGCTATTGGTTCATCGCCCTGATGGCTGCCATCGTGTTCCTGCTGGCGCAGTCCTTTTTGCGGGAGTGGCGCATCGAAAAGGCCGTGCAGCGGCGCATCGCTTCCGCAGCCAGCCTGTACGCGCTGCGCCTGGTCTCCAGCGAGGACCGCCGCCTGGAGGCCGGGCTATACCTGCCCCTGGAGGGCGACGTGCTGCTGGGCAGCGGCCGCGGCTGCGACCTTCGGCTAAAGACCAGGTCCCTGCAACGCCGGCACCTGGTGCTCCGGCCCGAGCGGGACGGCGTGCTGCTCTTTCCAGAGGGCAGCGCCCTGGTGGCCGTAGAGGGCGAACGGGTGCGCAAGCTGGGCAAGCTCTTGCCCGGCCAACGGATGCAGGCGGGCGGGCTGCTCTTTGAGCTGCGCGCCCAAGGGGAAGAGGAGGAGGATGGTCCATGGCAAGGCGGTTGAAGCGGCCCGCCAGCGACTGGCTGCTGCTGTTCCTGTGCGCGTTTGAGGTGTCGGGCTTTGGGCTCGTGGCCTTTTACGACGGCTTTTCCCCCTTCGCGCTGCTGCTCTGCGGGCTGATGCCCGTGCTGCTGGTGGCGCAGGTGCTGGGCCTTGGCAGGCTCTTTCCCCATATGGACCAGCAAACCCTGATCATCGGCAACTTCCTTTGCGCCCTGGGCCTCATCCTGCTGTGCCGGCTTCGGCCCGACAAGGCCCTGCGCCAGTTCTTCTTCTATTTGATCGGCGTGGGCTGCATGCTGGCCATGACCTTCTTCGTGGCCAAGGCCCGCAACAAGCGCGCCCTGCGCTGGCCCGTGATGCTGCTGGCCGTCGGCTCGCTGGGGCTGACGCTGCTGGTGGGCAAGGAGACCTACGGCGCCAAGAACTGGATCGATCTTGGGCTGTTCTCCCTTCAGCCCTCGGAGTTCGTCAAGCTGGCCCTGGTGTATGTCTTTGCCATCTACCTGTCCGAGCGCCGCGCCCTGCGCGGCAACCTGCCGGCGCTGGCGTTTGCCGGCGTGTGCCTGCTTCTGATCGTGCTGCAAAAGGACCTGGGCGCGGTGCTGATCTGCTTTGTGCTCTGCCTGTTCATGTACTACGCGGCCACGGGCAACCTGCTGCTCTGCTCCCTGGCGGTGGCGGCGGCATGCGGCGGCGCGGTGCTGATGTATCTGCTCTTTGACCACGTGCAGCTGCGGGTGGCCATGTGGCAAAACCCCTGGGTCAGCCCCACGGAAGGGGGATACCAGATTATCCAGGCCCTGGTGGCCATCGGCTCCGGCGGCATGGCCGGCCTGGGGCTTGGGCTCGGCAGCCCCACCACCATTCCCGTGTACGATACGGACTTCATCTTCGCCGCCCTCTGCGAGGAGATGGGCATCTTGGTGGGCCTGATGGTGCTGCTGGTGTATGTGCTGCTGTTCCTGCGGGCCGGGCTCTTGGCCCTGCGCAGCCGTTCGGCCCTGGATTCGCTGCTCTGCGTGGGCGTGCTGGCTTCCCTGTCCTCGCAAACCTTCTTGATCGTGGGCGGGGTGGTGAAGATGATCCCCTTAACGGGCGTCACCCTGCCCTTCATCAGCTACGGCGGCTCCTCCCTGCTCAGCTCCATGCTGATGCTGGGGGTTTTGCAGGGCGTCTCGATCAACGCCGGCCGCCGAGAGGAGAATGCTTGGCGGCGCGCCCACGGCCGGGAGGAGGCGGAGACATGAAGGGAATGAAGAAGAACGTGGCCCTGCTGCTGGCGGTGGTGCTGGTGGGCTTTGCGGCCCTGGGGGGCTATTTCTTCTACGCGGTCACCGCCTACGGCACCCGCTGGTTCTCCACCCCCTACAACACCCGCCTGCAACGGGCCAAGAGCCAAGTCTACGCCGGGTCCATCTACGACCGCAGCGCCCACCTGTTGGTGCGCACCGGCGAGGACGGTTCCAGGGAATACCCCGTCTCCGAGACGGCCAAGGCCGCCATGGCCCAGCTCATCGGCGATGTCAACGGCGCGGTGCCCACGGGCGCCGAGAGCATGTTTGCCAACTACCTGCTGGGCTTTCAGTCCTCCCTGGCCGAGCGCTTTTCCCAGCTCTTTTCCGGCCAGCGCGTGGGCGACAGCATCCAGCTGACCGTGGACATCGAGCTGCAAAAATACGCCTATCAGCTCTTTCCGGAGGGGAAGCGCGGCGGCGCCGTGCTGTACAACTACAAGACCGGGGAGATCTACTGCCTGTATTCCACCCCCGGCATCGATCTGGACGACCCCACCGCCGGCCTGGACGAGGAGGACGACGGCCTGCTGCTCAACCGCATCACCCAGGGCCGCTACGCGCCCGGCTCGGTGTTTAAGATCGTCACCCTGGCCTGCGCCCTGGAATACCTGCCGGACGTGATGAACCGCAGCTTCCACTGCGAGGGCAGCCTGCAGGTGACCGAGGAGGTGGCCTTGACCGACACCGACGGCGAGGGGCATGGCGACCTGACCTTCGGCGAGGCCTTCGCCAAGTCCTGCAACATCGCCTTTGGCCAGCTGGCCCTGGAGCTGGGCCAGGAGCGCCTGGCCAAGACCGCCCGGGCCATGGGCTTTGACGGCAACTTCCTCTTCAGCGACCTGATCGTCTATGAATCCCTCTTCCCGGACTCCATCGCGGACGAAGGCGAGCTGGCCTGGACGGGCGTCGGCCAGGGGAAGCTCATGGTCAACCCCATGCACATGGCCCTGATCGTGGGCTCGGTGGCCAACGACGGCCAGATGGTGGAGCCCCAGCTGCTCCTTGGCGTGGTGGATTCCCAGCTGCGCGTCACCAACAAGCTCTCCACCAAGGTCTATACCCGCACCATGAGCGCCTCCGTCGCAAAGACCATCCAGGAGCTGATGATCCAGGTGGTGGAAAGCGGAACGGGCAGCGCCGCCGCCGTGGAGGGCTATACCATCGGCGGCAAGACGGGCACGGCCCAGGTCAACTCCTCCGGCGGCGCCTACCAGCCCCATTCCTGGTATGTGGGCTTTTGCGCGGACGAGGAGGCGCCCTTCGCCGTGTGCGTGGTGGTGGAAAACGGCGGCTCCGGCAGCGGCTCCGCCGCGCGCCTGGCCGGAGATCTGATGGAGCGGGCCATCGAGCGCCTGGCCGGCGACGCCTAGCGGCCAACCTCCCCAGAGAGGGGCGGGGGGATGAGGGGTGCGGGGGCAGGGGGGCGCCGCGCCCCCTGCCACTAGCATTAACCCAACAAACTACCACCTACCAAGCACCAAGATGATCGTTGA
>CALWRM010000139.1 GCA_944383925.1 uncultured Clostridia bacterium | reverse complement strand
TCCCCGAAGGAACAGAGGCAAAGCTGTAGGCGGTTGGTGCTGACGCAGACGTTGAACAGGCGGATGTAGGGCGCGAAGCAATCCGGCATCTCCACCTTTCCGACGTTGGAAAAGGCCGCCGTGCACGCCGCGTTGGCGTAATGGTCGCCCAGGCGGATGAACACATCCTTCAGCGTCAGGGGCGTTGCCCGGGCAAAGACGTTGCGCTCGATGGCGCCAAAGGCGTTCATGCGCCGCTCCACCTGCTCGGCCTCCAGCTGGCGGCGGAAGCTTTCCGATACGGAGGCAACCACCGTGCGCAGCGGCGCCTGGGGGCTTTGAAACAGATAGGGGACCATGATGGTATTGAAGAAGTTGCGGGCCGAGGCGGAGGGGAAGTACTTGCGCAAATTTACGGGCACCGTGATCACCACGGGCCGCCGGCGGTCCCGCACGGCCAACTCCTGGTTGATGGAGCAGAGCAGCACGGCGGTGAAGAGCACGCCGATGGTGGCGCCATACTCCTTGGCCAGGCGCAGGGCCGCCGAGGTGGAGAAGCTGCCCTCCAGGATGCGCAGGCGGTGTTCGGCCAGGCGCGGGCCGCGCAGCTGGTGGGCCCGCACGTGGGAGGAGCGCGCCCTGGGCTGGCGGCGATAGTACTTGGCGAAGCTATCGTCCATGCGCTGGGAGCGGGAGGCATCGTATTGCAGGGGCGGCGCCTGTTCCAGGGCCAGCTTGTCGCTCAGGTAGTTGTAGACCAGCAGGCGCAAGAACTCCAGCGCGCCCGTGCCGTCGCTCAGGGCGTGGAAGACCTCCAGGTTGATGCGCTGCTTGTAAAAGCTCACCCGAAACAGCAGGCCCTTCTCGTTTTTATCGAACAGGGCGCTGCAGGGCCGTTGGGTCTCGGCGGCGATGACGGGCCGCAGGTTGCACTCCTCAAAGTAGTACCAAAACAGCCCCTTTTTCATCACGCAGCGGTATAGGGGGAAGGAGAGCACGGTCCGGTCCAGGGCGCGCTGCAGGCAGCTGGGGTCCACCTCCTGGGTCAGCTCGCAGCCGAAACGGAACACCTTGGCGTCCGCCTTGTTTACCGTGGAGGCAAACAGCTTGGCCGCGTTGTCCAGGCGGCTCCATTGTTTGGGCTTATTTTGCCGTGGGAGCATGGGCGACCTCCTCCTCCAAGAATGCGTTGATGGCCCGGTAGGCCTCCTTGACCAGGGCAAAGCTGGGCGGTAGGGAGAAAAAGCCGTGCAGGGCGTCGTCGAAGCGCAGAACCTTGCAGCGGTTGCCGGCGGCGGCTAGGGCCTTGCCGTAGGCCTCGCCCTCGTCCCGCAAAGGGTCGTACTGGGCGGTGATGAGCAGCGTGTCCGGCTGGCGGGAGAGATCCTCGCTCAGCAGGGGGGCAACATAGGGGTTGCGGCGGTCCTCCTCCCGGAAGAGATATAGGTCCATGTAGTCGCATATGCTCTTGCTGGTCAGCAGATAATCCGTGCCATTTTCTCGAACGGAGGCAAAGGGCGAGCTTTCCGAATGGTCGAAGTGGGTGGCCGGATAGAGGAGAATCTGCTTGCTGGGCAAAAACTCCCCCAGGTCCCGGGCCATGAGGCTGACCACGGCCGCCAGGTTGCCGCCGGCGCTGTCGCCGATCAGGCAAATATCCTCCGGTTCCGCGCCCAAAAGGCCGGGATGGAGGAACAGCGTTTTGGCAACGGCGTAGCAATCCAACAGGCCGGCGGGAAAGGGATGTTCCGGCGCCAGGGAATAATCCACGCTCACCACCCGCCGACCGGTAAGCAGCGCCATGGAGGCGCAGACATCGTTGTAGCTGTCGATGGTGCCGGACACCCAGCCGCCGCCGTGGAAGAAGAGCAGCAGCGGCCCCAGGGGCGTTCCCTCCGCCGGATGGAAGATGCGCACGGGCACGCGGTGATCTCCGGAAAGCACCTCGTAATCCCAGGCCTCATATCGAAGCTTGCGCACGGGGTAGCTGATGGCCTCCTGGAGCTTGCGCTTGATCCGGTAGTTTTTCTTTAGATCGATGTCCGGATAGGACAGGGCCTTGAGCGCGGCGCGCACCACGCGGTTGATGGCCATGGAATCCCCCCCTGCCGTCGGACCTGTGTGGAGGTCCGGCCTTCCTCTATCTGTAGTTTGTCACAGAGCCCCCCGTTCGTCAAGGCGTTGCAAGGGAAAGAAAGCCTGGACAAAGCCTCCCCTTGGTGCTATGATAACAGGAATGGGGCTTGCCGCAAGCCCAAGCCTTTGGCCCGATGGGAGGAAAACGCTTGAAGAGCTTCAACCGCATCCTGTTGCTCAGACGCCTGTTTACGCCCTCGCGCATCCTGCTCGTGGGATTCTTGCTCCTTATCCTCACAGGCGCGCTGCTGTTCCGCTTGCCGCTGATGTCCACGGGCGAGCCTCTGTCCTTCGTGGACGCCCTGTTCACCGCAACCTCCGCCGTCTGCGTCACCGGCCTTTCGGTGCTGGACCCCGGCACGGACCTGACCTTCTTCGGCCAGCTGCTGCTGATGCTGCTGATCCAGTTTGGCGGCCTTGGGTTCATGACCCTTTCCACGCTGTTGATGGTGGCCCTGGGCCAGCGCATCGGCCTGCGCGACCGGCTGACCCTGCAAAGCTCCCTCGGCCAGGACGCCCTGCAGGGGGTGGTGGGCCTGACGCTGCGGATCGTGCTGGTGACCTTGGCCACGGAGGGGTTGGGCGCGCTGCTGCTGGTGACCCGCATGGTGCCAAGGCATGGACTGCTCAAGGGCATTTGGCACGCGATTTTCCACTCGGTTTCCGCCTTTTGCAATGCGGGCTTCGATCTGGAGGGCGGGTTTATTACCGTTCAAAACGATCCGGTGGTGTTGTTGGCCATCATGGCGCTGATCACCATCGGCGGCCTCGGCTTCCATGTGCTCTTTGATATCCGGCGCAGCGGCGGCCGCTGGCGGCGGCTGGAGTTTCACTCCAAGCTGGTGCTGGTTACCTCTGCCTCGCTGACCTTTGGCGGCGCGCTGCTCTTCGGCCTGCTGGAATGGGAAAACCCCGGTACCCTGGCCGCCGAAGGCCTGCATCCCCTGATGCGTCCAATGGGCGCGCTGTTTCAATCCGTCACCTGCCGCACGGCGGGCTTTGCCACCATCGACCAGGCAGCCATGACGCCGCCGGCCCTGATGCTCACCGTGCTGCTGATGTTCATCGGCGCCTCGCCCGCCTCCACCGGCGGTGGCATCAAGACCACCACCTTTTCGGTGTTTTTGCTGATGGTCCTGCAGGTGTTGCAGGGAAAACCGCGCATCGAGGTCTACAAGCGCTCCATCTCCCAGGAGCTGGTGAACAGGGCCACGGTGCTGCTGATCCTGGCCTTCGTGCTGATCGTGCTCTCCCAGATGGTGCTCACCCTGTTCCTGCCGGAAGAAATCGGTTCCTCCTTTGTGCTGTACGAGGTGGTGTCCGCCTTCGGCACCGTGGGGCTGACCATCGGCGTGACCGAGCAAATGGGGGACGTCGCCAAGGTTTGGATGTCCGCGGTGATGTACATCGGCCGCGTGGGCCTGTTGACGTTGGCCGTTGGCCTGTCCAGGCGCGCGAAAAAGGGCGAGAGCCGGCTATCCTACCCCCAGGGCAGGCTGATGATCGGCTGAACAGAAGGGGCACAATTTAAGCATATGTTTCCATAGACCAATGGAGGAGGACATGCATCCATGCCAAAGAAGAACAAGCAATTCGTGGTGATCGGCCTTGGGCGTTTCGGCAATTCCATCGCCACCACGCTGTACTCCATGGGCCATGATGTGTTGGCCATCGATAAGGATCTGGAGCTGGTGGAGGACATCGCCGAGCAGGTGACCCATGCGGTCCGCCTGGACGCCACGGACGAGGCCGCCTTCAAGGCCATCGGCCTTCGCAACTTCGACGTGGCCATCGTCTGCATCGGCGGAGACATCCAGGCCTCGATCCTGGTGACCATGCTCTGCAAGGAGCAGGGCGTGCCCTTCGTGCTGGCCAAGGCCATGGGCGAGCTGCACGCCAAGGTGCTCTCCCGGGTGGGGGCGGACAAGGTCATCTTCCCCGAGCGGGACATGGGCGTGCGCGTGGCCCACAACCTGGTGACCACGAACATTCTGGAGTATATCGAGCTTTCGCAGGACTATTCCCTGGTGGAGATCGAGGTGCCCAAGGCCTGGAACGGCCAGACCATGCGGGAGCTGAACCTGCGGGTGCGCTATGACATCAACGTGGTGGCCATCCGCCACACCGACGGGGGCATCACCGTATCTCCCATGGGCTCGGACGCGCTGAGCGCGGGGGATGTGCTCATCGCCGTGGGCAGCGTGGATGCCATCAACAAGTTGGACGACCTGTCGGTGCGCGGTTAGCGCGGAAACGACGGAAAGGGGCGGATTTGCATGCAGGCGGAAAGGCTGCGCAAGGGAGGAACCATCGGCATCTTTTGCCCAAGCCATGTGGCGGACATGAAGCGCTATGCCCAGACGGCCCGGGCGCTGGAGCGCCTGGGCTTTGCGGTGAAGTTCGGGAAGAACGTTTGCCTGGATAGCTACGGCTATGCGGCCAGCGCCGAGGAGCGCGCGCAGGACCTCAACGAGCTGGTGGCGGACGAAGAGGTGCAGATGGTTCTGTTCAACGGCGGCGAGAGCGCCGTGGAGATCCTGCCCCACATCGATTACGAGGCCATCCGCCGCCATCCCAAGCTGTTTTGCAGCTATAGCGACGCCACCTCCATCCTCAACACCATCCACGCAAGAACCGGGCTCGTCACCTATTATGGCCCGGGGGCGGGGGACTTCGCGGACCTGCGTCTGTACAATTACGAGCAGTTTTGCGCCCATTTCGTCCAGGGCTACGAGGCGCCCAAGGCCTTTGTCAGCGACAGCGAGTGGAAGACGCTCCACGGCGGCAGCTGCGAGGGGCGGCTGATCGGCGGCTACAGCGCCTTGTTCGCCCTGCTGCTGTCCAACCGCTACTTCCGCTACGACGGGCAGGAGAAGTACCTGCTCTTCCTGGAGGACCACGAGATGTTCAGCAACGTGGGCGAGGCGGCCACCTACCTGGGCTTTGTGGAGCAAAGCGCCTTCATGGAGCGGGTCACCGGGCTGATCTTCGGCCAGTATGCGGCCGAAGCGCCCGAGGCGCTGCTGCGCTGCCTGCAGCGCCTGGGGGAGAGGAACAACATCCCCGTGGTGTACACCGACGACTTCGGCCACGGCGCGCGGCACGCCGTGCTGCCCATCGGCCGGCGGGCCAAGCTGGATGCCGACGCCCAAAGCCTGCTCTTTGAATGAACCCCCGCGAAAGGGGAGTACGTCGCCAAGCGCCCAGGGGCGCGCCGCAGCTGCGGCGCGCCCTTCTTCTGATGGGAACGGCCTGCGCCGGCGGGGCGTTGCGGGCGGCTGGAAGAAGGCGGCAAGGGAAAATTGTCTAAAAATGCTAGGCAAGCGCGCAAAAGTATGGCATACTTATTGGAAAGGGCCTTGCGGCCCAAGCCATTGAGGAGAAGCTACGACCATGCGAAGATGTTTTCAGCTCTTGCTCTTGCTCACGCTCTTCGTGCTCTGCCTGGCGGGCCTAGCCCTGGCCCAGGAGGAGCCCTACATCCGCAGCGAGAGGCATTTTGACGAGGACGAGCTTGCCGAGTCCCGACAGGCGGACGCCTGGATCCAGCCCGTGCGGGCCGAACAGACCGAACAGGCGGCCCAGGAGCCGGCGAAGGATCTCTATGTGCAGGGCGTGTTCGCGCCCGAGGACTATGACATGCCCTACGCCATCATGGTGGACCGCGAGAACCAGATCATCACCGTGGTGGAGAGGAACGAGATGGGCGTCTATTCCAAGGTGGTGGACCAGTACATCTGCTCCACCGGGGCCTCCAGATCCTGGACGCCCGAGGGCGTCCACTACCTGACCAAATCCACCCGCAAGGAATGGCGCTATTTCCCCACCTCCAACTGTTACATCCGCTATGCGGTGCGCATCTATGGCAACTACTTCTTCCACTCCGTGCTCTACAACCGGGAAAGCCTGTCTTCCCTCAACAGCAAGTCCTACAAGCAGCTGGGTACGCGGGCTTCCCATGGCTGCATCCGCATGCTGGACGAGGACGCCCATTGGCTCAGCGACAACTGCGCGGCGGGCACCTTGGTCTGGGTGATGGACGGCGAGCAGGACGAAGCCCTGCGCCAATCCCTGCTGCCCAGCCCCTATGTGTCCACCACCGAGAGGGACTTTGGCAAATACGACCGGCTGGACCAGAGGCAAGCGGCCTGAGCGCGGGCGCGCAAGCCTTTTGGGAGGAAGAAGCCGGGAGCGGAAAGCGCTCGGCCCGGCCGGACGCGCCCGTCCGCGCCCAACCCTTGCAAAGGCCGGGGAAAAAGAGCAAAGGACAACCCGCCCGCAAAGAGAAGCCGCGGACGGGTTTCATGTTTCTTTCCGGCGCTAGGGGCCGTCGGGACGGCGCGGGAGCAGGGCGCGCATGGACCCGCTGTTCTGCTGCCGCAACGCCAGGCGAAGCTCTTCCTCGGTGCAGCCCAGGCACGGCTTGATTTCCGAATCCCGCTTGCGCAGGTCTGCGGCGAAAAAGGAGGCAA
The DNA here is from genome assembly GCA_944383925.1 of uncultured Clostridia bacterium. Classification (GTDB taxonomy): domain Bacteria; phylum Bacillota; class Clostridia; order Christensenellales; family UBA1750; genus CALWRM01. The sequence goes on along the minus strand of CALWRM010000139.1, from coordinate 37,465 downwards.
AGGAAGCAAAGGATAACCCGCCCGCGAAGAGAAGCCGCGGACGGGTTTCTTGTGTCTTTCCGGCGCTATGGGCCGTCGGGGCGGCGCAGGAGCAGGGCGCGCATGGATCCGCTGTTTAGCTGTTGCAACGCCAGGCGGAGTTCCTCCTCGGTGCAGCCCAGGCACAGCTTGATTTCCGAATCCCGCTTGCGCAGGTCTACGGTGCAGAGCAGGCCCGTCAGGCGCCGCGACGGATCCGAGCCCAGCCAAACGTCGATGCCGCCGCCATCCATGGAGGCGGTGCCGCGCAGGTATCCGTAATCCAGAGGGTATCGCAAGTTCGGGTAGCGCGGGTGGGCGCTGCCCTTGGGCCGGTCGATCACCAGCTCGCTTTCCTCGGCCAGGCGTTCGGCCGCGCGCCAAAAAGCCTCGTCCATGCGCAAGACCTCCCTTTCAAAGGACGGAAAACAAGGGGCCGAAGAGCGCCTTTCGGATGGCGCTTTCGGCCCGATTCGCGCCCTTAAGCGGCTTGTTTGAGCTTGGCGAAGATCATGCGGCCGGCGGAGGTTTGCAGTACGCTGGTGACCACGATGTCCACCGTCTCGCCGATGAGCTTGCGGGCGCTGTCGATGACGATCATGGTGCCGTCGTCCAGATAGGCCACGCCCTGGCCCGCCTCCTTGCCCTCCTTGATGACGACCACCTGCATCTCCTCGCCGGGGATGACCACCGGCTTGACCGCGTTGGCCAGGTCGTTGACGTTGAGCACCTTGATGCCGCTGACGCCGGCCACCTTGTTGAGGTTATAGTCGTTGGTGACCACGCAGCCGTGCAGCGCCTGGGCCAGGCGCAGGATCTTGACGTCCACCTCGTCTGTGTCCTCAAATTCGCGGGAGTCGATGCGCACCTCGATGTCCAGCTCTTTTTGGATGCGCTGCAGGATGTCCAAGCCCCGGCGGCCGCGGTTGCGCTTGAGGGCGTCGGAAGCGTCGGCGATGTGGCGCAGCTCGCTGAGCACCACGCTGGGGATGACCAGCGGCCCCTCCATAAAGCCCGTGGCGCAAATGTCGAAGATGCGGCCGTCGATGATCACCGAGGTGTCCAACACCTTGGGCACCGAGGCGGAGGGGGTAAGCTCGTCCTCTGCGGAGCCGTCGGCGCGGCGCTGGTCATAGACCCGGCGCATGGCGTGCATGCCGGGTAGCTCGCGCCAGCGCTTGTAGAAGAGCAGCGCGCCCAAATAGGCCAGGATGATGTAGATCAGCAGGGAAAGGGGCATCGACAGCCAAGGAACCACCAGGGAATCCAGCAAACGAGAGATAAGGAAGGCCATCAGCAGGCCCAGCAGCATGCCGACGCAGCCAAAGAGGATGTCCGTCATGGGCACGGAGCGCAGCTCCGCCTCCGAACCGTTCACGATGCGCTCGCAGCGCCGGATGATGGGGCCCGAGATGAGATAAAAGATGAAAGCAAATAAAATCGCGCCCGCCAGATACACCCCGAGAACCGTGAAGAAGTAGCCCATGGAGCTTAGGTTCACCAGCAGCCGGGCGTCGTCCAGAAACTGACGCAGCGCCTGGGACACGCCGATGCCCACGCCAAAGCCGATGAGGGAGATCAGGATCTTGAGCAACCTCTTCAAAAAAACACCACCTCCTGTTTTGTCGCAGCTTGGAAAGGAAAAACGGGAAAATTTCCACGATTTACTAACAGTTACACAAGGAAGGGGCTAAATCCTTCACCCGGGCAGGTGAATTAATTCTGAACAATTTGAGAACAAGCTTGCCAGAATGCCTAGAAGAGCAAGGCCAAGGCCTTGTGCAGGGTGGAGGCGCCGTACACCTGCAGGCCCTCCACGGGACGCAGGCCCTTGAGGTTGCCGCTGGGGACGAGGGCGTTTTGAAAGCCCATGCGGCTGCATTCGCGCAGCCGGCGCTCCATCTGGCCCACGGCGCGCAGCTCGCCGCTGAGGCCCAGCTCGCCGATGAGCACCCAATCCTCGGGCACGGGCCGGTTTTTGATGGAGGAAACCAAGGCGGCGGCCACGCAGAGGTCCGCGGCGGGCTCGTCCAGCTCCAGGCCGCCGGCCACGTTGACATAGGCGTCCTGGTTGTAGAGCGAAAAGCCGGCCCGCTTTTCCAGCACCGCCAGCAAAAGGGCCATGCGGTTTTGATCGAAGCCCAAGGATTGGCGGCGGGGGGAGGCGAAGGAGCTTGGCGCCACCAGGGCCTGGATGTCCACCAGGACGGGCCGGGACCCCTCCATGGTGGAGGTTACGGCCGCGCCCGTGGCCCCGGGCAGCCGGCCCGACAGTAGGAATTGGGAGGGGTTGGGCACCTCGACCATGCCCTCCTGCTGCATGCGGAACACGCCGATCTCGTTGACGGAACCGAAGCGGTTTTTGACCGCCCGCAGGATGCGATGGTCCTGGCGCCGGTCTCCCTCGAAGTAGAGCACGGCGTCCACCATGTGTTCCAGCACCCGCGGCCCCGCCAAGGCGCCCTCCTTGGTCACATGCCCCACCAGAAAGACGCTCACCCCCGTCTGCTTGGCGCAGCGCATCAGCTGGGAAGTCACCTCGCGCACCTGGGAGATGGAGCCTGGCGCGGAGTTTCTGCCGGGCAGGTACATGGTTTGGATGGAGTCCACCACCATATAGTCCGGCTGGAGGGCGGCCCGGTGGGCCTCCACTTTCTCGGCGTCCGTCCCGGAAACGACGTGGATGCGTTGGCCGTCCACGCCGAGCCTGGCGGCGCGCAGCTTGATCTGGCGGACGGATTCCTCGCCGGAGGCATAGAGCACCCGCGCCCCCTGCCGCGCCAGGCGGTCCGCCGCCTGCAACAGCAGGGTGGACTTGCCGATACCCGGGTCCCCGCCGATGAGGGTGAGGGAGCCGGGAACCACGCCGCCGCCCAGCACCCGGTCCAGCTCCTGAATGCCGATGGGCGTTCGGGTCTCCGGGCCCACCTCCACCTGGTCCAGGGTGGGGGCCGGCCGTTCCGGGGGCGGCGGAGCCGGCCGCGCCGCCGCCCCCGCCGGCGTCGCCGGCGGGGGTTCCGCCTGCTCCTGCAGGGAATTCCAGCTGCCGCAATCCGGGCAGCGCCCCATCCAGCGCGGGGTCTCATAGCCGCATTCCTGGCAAACGAATCGTGTCCTTTGCGCCTTTGCCATCCAAGCCTTCCCTTCCTGTGGTCGCCGTCCTGCGCCCTAGTCGCCGGCGGTTTCGTAGGGCACGACAACGGTCATCAGCTGGTCCTTGCCGCCGGATTCGGTCTTGTCAAACCAAACGATGCGCCGGCCGGAAACCACCGGCATGATGCCCTTGGTGCCCTCGGCATTGGCCCTGCCGTACTGGTTGGTCTTGTAGAAGTAGACGTAGATGTTTTCATCCTTGCCGAAGACCAGCATCTCATCCCCCAGGGCATAGGTGATCACGTTGTCGGCCACCTTGAGCACCTGGTCGTCCTCCAGCTTGATGTAGAGGCTGGAGTCGGGCGCCTTGTTCTTGTCGATCCAAGCCCAGACCTCGCCGTTGGTGATGGGGTCGTGCACGTACATGCCGGGGCTAAAGGCGCTGGGCGCGTAGTCGTCCTCGATGAAGCGGCTCAGGTCGCAGGAATAGATGGCGCTCTTTTCCCCATTGAGGATGCGGTCCTCGTCGCTCTGGTTGGGGTCGGAGGCGGCCCAGACCACCTGGGTGTTGTAGATGCCCGGCGCGCTGACGCCGTAGGTGGACATGGCCTTTTCCACCGATTCGATAAAGCCGGGGATGGAGGCGTTCTCCTCGCTGATCAGGTCCACGATGTACAGCCGCTCCTCCTTGTCCTCGTTTTGCTCGATCCAGATGAGAAAGTCGATGGAGAGCCGGAGCTTGGGCACGGCGAACTTGCAGGACTTGATGAGCTTGGGTTCGGCGTTTTCCTCGTTGCGGTTCAGGCAATAGATGCGGTTGGAGCCCCGCTGGTCGGTGTCCAGCCAGGCGATGTAGTCCTCGTTGACCACGGTCTGGAAGATCTCGCCCTTGTCCAGCTGCACGTCGGCCACCTTGGTCTCGGTCCCGGTCTCGAAGTTGTAGAGATAAAGCGTCTTGAGCAGGGGCTCGCGCAAGGAGCCGGTGCCGGCGGAGTAGACCATCTCCTTGCCGTGGATGTCGGGGATGTTCACGTTCTCCTCCTGGGAGACCACCTTTTGCACCTCCAGGGAAAGATCCAAGGGGCTCTCCAGGCTGCCCTCCGGCTGGCTGGGGGCTAGATCCACGGGCTGGGAAGTGGCCAGGGAGGGGGAGGAGAGGATCTGCGCGCCGCCGGCGCTTGGAGCCGGATCGGCCTTGGGCTTGGTCAGGGTGGAGAACAGGGCGCGCAGCCCGAAAACCGCCCCCACCACGACCACCACGCAGCCGGCCAGGGCCAGCAGCACGTTGCCCCAGCGGATAGAGTCAAAATCGATGCGTTTCTTCTTATATACGCGGCGTCTAAGCCTGTTTTTGCTTTCCGGCATCCCCAAAACCTGCCTTTCTTTACAAACGGATGGGGCGGCGAAGCGCGCAACCCTTCACACCATATAGTATACCACAAGCCCGCCTGGAATGGTAGGATGGCGGCGCGGATGTAACAACTTGTTCATGGCGGCGGGCGCCGCAAGGGGGCAACGCCGGGTTGGCTTGGGGCGAAAAAGGTGGTATACTGAATAAACAGGACGAAATGAGGCGTTTTTCGCCGCGGGAGGAGGGATAAGAGGCTTGCGTAGCATGAAGCTGAGCAAGGAGACGAAAAAGCTGTTCAAGGTGCGCAGGCGCTTTTCCTGGGGCTATGTGCTGGCGCCCCTGTTGGCGCTCCTGCTGTTGCTTTCCTATATGATCTACGACGGCAGCCGCATCCGCCTGGACAGCGTGCGCATCTCCATGCCCACCCTGCCCAAGGCCCTGGAAGGCTACACGATCCTGCATCTGTCCGACATCCACGAGTTTACCTTCGGCGAGGGGGCCCAGGCCTTGGCGGAGGCCCTGGACGGGGCCAAGCCCTCCATCGCGGTGATCTCCGGCGGCCTGACCGACGACGAGGGCGGAGCGGAGGGCTTTTTGCAGGCCCTGGGCTATTTGCAGGAGCAGAAGATCCCCTGCTATTACGTGCTGGGCGATCGGGACCCGCCCTATACGGATTACCAGGCCGACGGCAGCTTCGGCGTCAACGAGCTATACCAGCGCGCCGCGGAGCTGGGCGCCATCTACCTGGACCTGCCCGTCAACCTCTACGAGGGGGACACCGGCCTTTGGCTGTTGCCGACCAGCTCCCTGCTGCTGGACACCCAATCGGCGCTCAAGTCCCTGGACGCGCTGGAACAGACCTATCTGAACGACGAGGCCGCCGTGGCCGCCACGGGGCACAGCCTGGAAGCCCTGCTGCAGAGCATCGACTACAGGCGGCAAAACACCCTAGCCTTTCAGGCGCAGATGGAGCTGCACACCCAAAACGACCTAAACATCTTCCTGACCCACCTGCCGGCGATGCCGGGCAAATACCAGACCGAGACCACCACGAGCATCTACAAGGACGCGGACCTCATCCTGGCCGGCCACAACCATGGCGGCGTGCGCCTGCCCCTGCTGGGCTGCCTGCGCGTGTTCAACGAGCAGTTCCCAAGGGGAGGCTGGCTGCCCAACAACGCCCTGGTCAGCGGGCTGTCCAACCTGAGCGGCTGGACCCAGTACATCAGCCCGGGCCTTGGCACGGGCAGCGTCCGCTGGTATTCCCAGCGCTGGTTTTCCACCCCGACCATCACCCTGATCCAGCTGACCAAGTCCGTCGCCTGACGAGCCCTCCAGCCCCGCATCAAGCAGCGGGGCTTTTTTTACCCGGGCTATGTTGCTGCGCCGGGTTTGGTGCTATACTCTAGGCAACGGATTTTACAAAAAGAGGAGCGTTTGTTGCCAAATGGAGAAACTGCGCTTGGCCGCCGAGGCCTTCGCAACCCAAGGGGAACCCCTGCAGCTGAGCCCCTGCGGCCAGGGGCACATCCACGACACCTATCGGCTGCGCTGCACAGGGGGATCCTACGCCCTGCAGCGCGTCAACACCGCCGTCTTTCCCCAGCCCGCCCTGGTGATGGAAAACATCGTGCGCATCACCGAGCAGCAGAAGCGGGCCTTGGGGGACCGGGCCGAGCGCCGGGTGCTGGAAACGGTCCCCCTGAAGGCGGGCGGGCTGCTGCTCTGGCAGGACGGCGCGTGTTACCGCATGTTCCGCTTCCTGGAAAACGCCTATGCGCCGGAGCGCTCCACGCCGGCGGTGGCCGAGGAGACGGGCCTTGCCTTCGGCCGGTTTTTGCGCCAGATGGAGGGCCTGGACCCCAGGCAGCTGCACGAGATCTTGCCTGGCTTCCACGACACCCCTTTGCGCCTGCGGACCTTTCAAAAGGCCGTGGAGGAGGACCTGGCCGGCCGGGCGGAGGAGGCGCGGCCCCTGATCGAGTACATCCTGGACAGGCGGGAGGCCATGGGCTGCATCGTGGAGGGCCTGCGCTCCGGCCGCCTGCCCCTTCGCGTGACCCACAACGACACCAAGCCCAACAACGTGATGTTGGACGAGAAGACCAACCAAGCCCTGTGTGTGATCGATTTGGACACGGTGATGCCGGGCAGCGCCCTGTATGACTACGGGGACATGCTGCGCTATGGCGCCTCCACGGCGGAGGAGGACGAGCCGGACGAGGCGCGCGTGGACCTGGACATGGAGCTGGCGTCGGCCTTTACGCGGGGCTATCTGCGCGGCGCCGACGCGGTCCTGACCCCGCTGGAGCGCCGGCTTCTGCCCCTGGGCGCCCTGACCATCACCCTGGAACAGGCCATGCGCTTCCTGACGGATCACCTCAACGGGGACGTTTATTACAAGACCGCTTATCCCGGCCACAACCTGGTGCGGGCCAGGGCGCAGATCGCCCTGCACCGCGCCATGGAGACAAAGCGGGGGCAGCTGGAGGCGCTGGTCGGCCTCCCGCTCTAGAGCGCGGCGTCGAGCCAAAGCAAGGACGAACAAAGGCCCCCGCGCGCCTGGCCTTCAGGCCGGGGCGGCGACGGCGGCCTGCACAAGGGGAGGAAAGCCATGAAGGAGATTCGAGTCGGCCTGATCGGCACGGGCATCATCGCCCACCAGCACATGGAGATGTACCGGGACATCCCCGGCGTGAAGGTGGTGGCAGCCTGCGACCTGCAGGAGGAGAAGCTGAACGCCTTCTGCGACAAGTACGGCATCGAGCACCGCTACCTGGACTACCGGCGCCTGTTGGAGCGCGACGATCTATGCTCCGTGGACGTCTGCCTGCACAACAACCTGCACGCGCCCATCTCCGTGGACGTGATGGCTGCGGGCAAGAACTGCTACTGCGAAAAGCCCATGGCCGGCTCCTATGCGGATGCGGCGGCCATGAAGCGGGCGGCCGAGCACTACAAGGTCAAGTTCCACATCCAGCTGGGCATGCTCTACGGCGGCGAGGTGATCGCGGCCAAGAAGCTGATCGACGAGGGCTATCTGGGAAAGATCTACCATACCAGAAGCTACGGCTACCGCCGCCGCGGCCGTCCCTACGTGGACGGCTATGGGGAAAAGGAGTTCGACTCCAGCCAGTGGGCGGGCCACGGCGCCCTGTACGACATGGGCGTCTATCACATCTCCCAGCTTCTCTACCTGCTGGGTTGTCCTCCCGTGGACAGGGTGAGCGGCAGGGTCTATTAGGAGTTGGACATGGACGAGACGAGACGAAGGATCAGCGGCTTTGACGTGGAGGAGCTGGGGCTTGGCCTGGTGAAGTTCAAGGACGGGTGCAGCATGGACGTGCTGGAATCCTGGGCCATCCAGGGCGGCGAGTTCCCGCCGTCGGCGGTGTACGGCGCCAAGGGGGGCGTGCAGTTCTGCCAGCCCGGCAAGCTCAAGTATTACTCCCAGATCGCCGGCTACATGGCGGAGACCACCCTGGACGTGGCCGGCGAGGATTACCGGCGAACGATGCTGGACCCGCCCAGCCGCCTGCTGTACAAGAACAGCCAGGCCCATTGGGTGGGCGCGCTGCGCGGGGAGTGCGAGCAGATCGACACCCCCAGCATCGCCCTGCAAACCATGCTGATCTCCGAGGGCATCTTCCTCAGCGATAAGCTGGGCAGGGAGATTCAGGCGGAGGAGATCCCCGAGCTGAGCACGTCCAACGCCATCCAGGTGCAGGAGACCCCCTTTGGCCAGCTGCGCTACCGGCCGTATCCCTTCCTATAACAACCCCCGTTCGATGCAAACACAAATGCCGATGCAAAGGGAGGCAAGAACCATGGCAAACCGTTTTTCCGTGGCGTCCTACTCGTTCCACGGCCTGCTGGCCGCGGGCGTGATGAACCTCTTCCATTACTTTGAGACGGTGCGCTACCGCTACAACCTGGATACGGCCGACATCTGGAACGGCATGCTCGCCAGCTATGAGGAGGAGTACCTCGAGCTGGTCAAGCAGCAGATGGAGGAGCACGGGCTGCAACTGGTCAACCTATGTTGCGACGGAGCCCATATTTGGAACCAGGACGAGGCGCAGAAGGCCGCCTGCGACCGTCGCGCGCAGGAATGCCTGCGCGCGGCCGAGCTGCTTGGGGCGCAAACCGTGCGCATCGACCTTGGCATCGTGGAGGAGGAGGCCAGCGACGAGCAGATTGAGCGCTGCGCCAAGGTTTACGATCGCTATTGCCAACAGGCGGCTGCCTTCGGCGCCCGCCTGGGCCCGGAAAACCATTGGGGCGCTTCCACGAACGTGCAGGTGATGCGCAAGCTGTTCCAGGCCGTCAAGGCGGAAAACTTCTCCATGCTGCTGCATTTGGGGAACTGGCGCTGCACGCCCGGGGTGGATTTTTCGGCCGGCTGCGCCTACGACCGCGAGTTTGCCCCCAAGGCCATGCATATGCACATGCATTTCGAGGCCTGCCAGGACGCCGAAAACCAATTCCCGCCCCTGGCGCAGGCCGGCTACAGCGGCTGCTGGGGCATCGAAAGCCACAAGTCCGTCAACGAGTACAACAACGTGGCCCTGCAGTTGGCCCAAGCCAAGCGCGTGCTTGCGCCCCTGCTCTACAAGGCCCAATCGAAATGAAAACCCGCACAACAAAAAACAGAGGCTTCATCGAAAGCCTCTGTTTTTTGTTTTTAAGCAAAGCTACAGTCCCTCTTCCACGAAATGGACCGGATAGCGGTCCCAATAGCCCCGGTAGCAACGCTCTTCCTGGCCGTCCAGATTGAGCTGGTACATCCGAAAGTAGACCAAGCGGTCCTTGGGCTGCCAGCGCTCCTGGTAGGTGTAGCGGTAGCGCATGCCGAGCCGGCGCATGACGGCGCCGCTCTTTGGGTTTTGCACGTCATGGGTGGCGGTGACAAAGGGCTGGCCGTCCTCGCGCAGCCGCTGCAACAGGGCCGAACAGGCCTCGGTGGCGAAGCCCTGCCCCCAGCAGTCCCGGCGCAACCCATAGCCAAGGTCATGGGCGGGCCCGCCGTCCGCGTGCACATAGCCGATGGGCAGACCGCCTTCGCGCGGACAAATCGCATACCGGTGGGCGATGGGCAGCCGATAGGCGTTGAGGTAGCGCTCTTGCAGGAAGCGCTCGGCCTCCTGGGGCGTCTTCAGGGGGAACATGGGCAAAAAGGTATTGACCTGCGGATCGCCGTAAATGGCCAACAGCGCGGGCAGGTCTTCCGGCGTGAAGCGGCGCAGCAGCAGGCGTTGGGTCCAAAGAGAAGGCGTGTTCTCCATAGAGGCTCCTTTCGGCCCCATCCGGCGCCGGCGAGGCCTTTTGCGCCAAGTATAGGGCGGACAGGCCCAAAAAGCAAGGGGCAACGGCCGGAAGCTTGCCTTCGGGCCCATCAAAGGAAGGGGACTTCCGCCGATAGAGGCGCACGGTTAGCGCCCCGACCGGATAAACCCATGAAGCAAAAGCCATGCTTTAAAACCCATCCACAACCTACATCCCCGAAATAGCCAACGGAAATGCAAGCGCAACAGGCTAAGGAGGGACGAATGGGAAGTGGAGAAACGGAGTGGGCGCGTTGCCGCATCCATTTGGCGAAGCCGTGTTTGCCCACTTGAATTGCACGGCAGCCCGATGCGTCTGGCGTATGATCCACAAGCGGCGGCATGTGCCGCAGCCCCTTGCTCCATCGGAGCCGCGCTGCTCGTCTATACATCCAACATATCCTCCAGAACCATTGTCAAACTTGAATTGTAGCGACATGGATCGGTTGCATATTTGCCTTCGGCGTGTTTGCCTATCCTCGTTTGTGGCTTGAGCAACCACGGCGAAAGCCCCGTCAATCCGAACGAAAATGCCGGGTGCGGCCGATCGGGAGCAAGGCGGATGCACGTCTTGCTCCTCCTGAAGCTCCCTTTGGCCTCGTCTGGCGCCAGCGAGGCTTTTCTTGCGCCAACTACGCAGAAGACAAGGAAGGGGTCGGGATTTCTGTGAGGAGGAGGGGGATAGGGAGGCTTGCCTATTTGCCAAGCCCTTTGCGATAAGCGTCCGGAGAGACGCCGACCGCTCTCTTGAAGGTGGCATAGAAATAGCTACCCTGGCTGCAGCCCACCATCTCGCCGATGCGGTTGGCGGGTAGGTCCGTTTCTTCGAGCAAACGCTTGGCTGCGTCAAGGCGCACCTTGGCGATGTATTTGGAGAGGGAGACGCCGCGACTGTCCTTATAGAGGGTTCGCACGTAATTGACGGAAAGCCCCAGTGCTTGGGCGATGCCCTCGATGGAGAGTTCCGGCATGGCGTATTGCGCCTGAACCAACTGTTCGATTTCCAGCGTGAGGCGCAAGAGCTTTTCGCTCCTTCGCTCCCTACGGCGGCGGCAGTCTTCCTCCAAATGGGCGCAAAGACGTGCGCACGCCTCATCCAAGGTCTCTGAACGGCGCAGTTCCGCCAACGCCTTGGTACGCTCCGTTTCCTCCAAACTGGGTAAAGCGGAGACCACGCGATCGGAAAACTGATGCAAGGCCACCAGCAACGCATCGATGGGGAAGGGGCGAATGGCGTTGCAAAAGGCCTTCACAGCCTCCGTGGCGTCGGAGTCGCGGCGAATGGCATCCAAAGCAGCGACTTCCAGATCGCTCGGATAGCCGCAATGCCGCTCTTCATCGGGATTCAGGGATTCCTCAAAAACAATGGCTTCTCGGGTATGGGAAAAGTAGTGTTTCACTGCCCTGCGCGCGGAAGCGTATCCTTCTTTTAGCTCCCCAAGGAGGACCTCCCGTCCGATCCCCACCGGGAAAACCGCCTTACCCTCCGCCCGTAGCCGTTGGCGCAGATCCTCTAGGCAAGCGAGCAAGGCCGGCGGATGGATGGGGGATGGAAGGATGGCACAGGCATATGTGCGATCGTCAAAACATAGCGCAGGACCCAGCGGCGCCAAGCAGGGTTCCAAAAGAGCGCGCAGAGCTTCCGCATCCTTGGGCGGACTGCCGTCGGGAATGTCGCACTTGACGGCCAAAAAACGAACGCGATGCAAGCGTGGAAGCCCAAGTTTGCCTGCGGCCTGTCCGTAGGCCTTTGCGGTGTCGTCGTTGCCATAGAGCAGGGAAAGCAAAAAGGCGTTTTGCACCAAGGGCGAACGAACCGTGTGGGCAAGGTTTTGCACATTTTCGGAAAGCTGCGCCATGGAGCTTTCCAATAGGTCAAACTCGTCCTTGGACGCGGTGCCATCTGCGCCGGGGGGCATGTAACGCAGCAAGCGTTCGATGGGGCCGCCCAGCCAGCGGGCCAGGCAATAGATAAAAAGCATGTAGAGAAGCACAAAACCGACCATCGCCGCAGCCAGTAAATAGGAAGCTCCACGGGCGGTATCCATGAGTGCGGCATAATCGTACATGCGGACCACCACCCAGTGCAGGGAGCTGTAGCGGCGCACGGTTTGACAGGTGACCAAGAGCGTGCGGCCATCCACCTCCGCCAGGAAGCTTTCCTCCCCGGCGGACAGAGAGGCAAAGTACGGTTCGGAGACGCAATTGGTATAGATGGTTTCCACCTGGGAGTCGGAGATAATCAGTCCCTCTGCATCCATGACGAAGGTGCGCACCGCGCCCTGCAAGGGCGAACCCATGAGCGCCTCCTGCAAGGCCTGCTGGTCGATGTTATAGACAATGGCAGCGTCTGAGCTTTCCGAATGGAACACCATGGAAATTACGTTGGCGTGGTGTTGCTCGCTGCCATAGCTGTAGGGTAGGGGACGGTAGCACACGGAAAACAGCGTCATGGGCGTGGAACTCTTGCGCATTTGGTCCAACATTTGGCCGACCTGCTCGTCATAAAAGTCCTCTGCCGGACAAAGGCTCACAAGATCCGAAAAATAGGCGTCTCGGTGCGCGTTGTAGACATAGATGGAGTCGATGGCTTGGTTGGAGGCCTTAATGCCGCCGATAACCTTGTGTATGTTGTACAGGTCGTGCGGGCCGAAGTTTTTGTCCTCCATGCTGCGCCGAAGCAGAGCGTTAAACTTATACTCCTTTTCCATCAGACTATATAAAGAGGAAAACATCAGGTCCAGCGCGCCGACGGATTGCTCCATGCTTTCCTTAGAGGACTGGATGACCTGGCGCACATGGTTGTCCGAATAAATCCTGTAAAAGCAAAGGGAGAAGAGCAGGATGAGCAGCAAACCGGTGGGGGCAATCACCCCGACAAAGCGCACAAAAAGCGAGCTCATCCCAAAGCGCGCATAGGAGAGTCGAAGCTGACGAAGCATGGGGCTGCGCAATGCTCTTACCTCCTATCTTTTCAGATGGCCCGTTATGGCCTATTCAGTATAGCATAAAAAAAGGGGAAACGGGATTCTCCAAATTGATACGATTTTTAACACTTTATGGAATTGTGAAAAGAAATGGTTATCAAATATCGGAATTGTTAGAATTTACACTTTGCATGTTTATTGGCAACGCGTTATGATGCAAGCCGAGGAATTCCCTGACGCAAGGATGCTGAGACGGAGTACGAAGGGGGAGACGAAGCCATGGCACAGGTGCAGGCAAAGACCATCGGCCCACCGCTGGGCAAGAGCAAAAAAAAGAGACATGCCCTTTGGCGGGAGATCGTTCGAAATCGATATTTATATCTCTTGACGCTTCCCGGCATCGCCTATTTCATCGTCTTCAACTATCTGCCGATGGTTGGGCTGTATCTGGCCTTTGTGGATTACAGCCCGGTAGCGCCTGCCTTTGGGCTGGGCAGTCCCTTTGTGGGGCTCAGCAATTTTCGTTTTTTCTTCATGACGGATACCTGGATCAAGGTGACCATCAACACCTTGTATTTAAATGCGCTGTTTATTTCCACGGGCTTACTCGTCTCGGTCACGCTGGCCCTGGCGCTCAACGAGATGACCTTGCGGTTGGTTAAGCGCCTGGCTCAGACCTTCATGTTCCTGCCCAACTTTATCTCTTGGACGGTTATCTCCGTCTTGGCCATCGCCATCTTTTCCACGGACGGCGGTCTGCTCAACACCATGGCGCTGCGCCTTGGCGGGCAAACCGTTGCCTACTACCAGGAACCGGGCGTTTGGCCTGCCATCCTGGTCATCTTGCGCCTGTGGAAGGGGGCCGGCTTTGGAACGGTGATCTACTTGGCCACCATCTCCGGCATCGACCAGGGCATCTACGAGGCCGCCACCATCGATGGCGCCAGCCGCTTTGGAAAGATCTGGCACATCACGCTGCCGTTGCTGAAGACCACCACCTGCATGTTGTTGATCATGGATGTCGGCAAGATCTTCTACGGGGACTTTGGCATGATATACGCCCTTGTGGGGGATAACGCGCTGCTGCGCTCCACAACCGATGTGATCGACACCTTTGTCTATCGAGCCATGCGCGTGAACAACGAAATCGGCATGTCGGCTGCGGTGGGTTTTTTCCAGTCGGTGATTGGATTTGTGATGGTGGTCTGCGCAAACGCCGCCGTGCGTTGGATGGACCCAGAGTCCTCGCTGTTTTAAGGAGGGAGAGAGATGACGGTTGCCAAACGGCGCATCCGTTCGAGCGGAAAGGACACCCTGGTGGAAGTGTTTGGCACATTGCTGTGCGTGCTGTTCGCGCTGTTCTGCTTCTTGCCCCTTTGGGTTGCGTTGGTCGCTTCCTTTTCCAACGAATCCGCTGTGATCCGCGACGGCTATGGCCTGTGGATCAACCAGTGGGACCTGACCAGCTACAAGCTCATCTTTGACGGCACGGACACCGTGCTCAATGCCTATGGCGTCACCATTCTCACCACGGTTTGCGGCGCCGCGCTCACCGTGGTGCTTACGGCCATGTTGGCCTACCCTATCACCGTGCAGAGCCTCAAATACCGCAATGCCATCGCCTATTTTGCCTATGCCACCATGGTCTTTAGCGGAGGGTTGGTGCCCACCTATATAATGATGGTGCGCTTTTTGCACCTGAAGAACAATCTGCTGGTACTGATCATCCCCGGCGCGCTGAACGCTTACAACATGTTTTTGATGCGCAACTTCTTCGCGACGCTACCGGCTTCCCTGGCGGAATCCGCCAAGATCGACGGCGCCAGCGACATCCTGATTTTTTTTAAGATCATCCTGCCTCTGTCCAAGCCCATTTTGGCCACCATTGCGCTCTTTGCTTCCATGGGCTATTGGAACGAATGGTATAAGGTGCTGTTATACATCGAGGAACCGCAGTTGTATACCCTGCAATACCTGATCATGCGTTTGCAACAACAGGTGGATTTTTTGACCTCTTCCCTGAACCCGGCTGCTAGGCAGGCCTTGAGCTTTGTGTCCATCCCAACGGTGGGCATACGCTTGGCCACGGCGATGATTTCCATCGGGCCCATCGTGTTGCTCTACCCACTGTTACAAAGGTATTTTATCAAAGGCCTGCTGATCGGCTCGGTGAAGGGGTAACAAGAATGGATCCCAAGCGCGCTTGCCGCCTGGGCTTTGGGCGCGCTGAAGAATAGACCATCCCAGGGAATAAGGAGGAATGAGGGAATGAAGAGCACCCGCAAAAAGTCGCTGGTCCTGATATGCCTGCTGCTGGCGCTATGCTTGCTGCTTGGCTGTGCGCAAACCAGCTCCGGGCCGCAAGAAAGCGCAACCTCGGGCGAGACGCAGACCGACCAGGAGCAACCGGACAATGGGACGGAATCCACGGGAAAGCCGGAACAGGTGACGCTGGAGTTTATGGCTTTTGCGCCGGAAACCAACTTCAACGACTTTGACAAGGTGTTGGAAGCGGTGTACGAGAAGACGGACGATATTTTGAACATCCGCATCCATTACACCTTCACCACCATCGGCGAGATCGGCCAAAAGGTTTCCCTAAAGATTGCTTCCGGCGAACAACTGGACCTATGCTTTGTTGCCCCTTGGACCAACCCAACGCTCAACCAGATGGTGTCCAAGGAGATGCTTTTGAACCTAGATTCCTACTTCGACTCACCGGAGTATCCGGCGCTTGGAAAGCTGTTTGACGAGGAATACCTGCGCAACAACAGTTTTGCCGACGCAAGCGGAGAGTATCATGTATATGCGGTTCCCTTTGGACAGAGCTTTGTCAACGGGAACTGCCTCTATTACAGGTTGGATCTTGCGAAGAAATATGGGATTGGCGAGATCAAGACCCTGGAACAGCTTACGCAGTTCTACGATGCCATCGTGGAGAATGAGCCGGGCATGATGCCGCTTTGCATGAACGCCGGAGAAACGGTGGTCGCTCTCTTCGGCGATGTATTGAAGCCCTTGCAGACGGAGAACCACAACTACGCCACCATCAACTCCGTCGGCGTAGTGGTGGGCGAGGATGGCAAGGCATATGCCGCCAAGACTTGGATCCCCAACATGGATACCACCTACTATTCCATGCTGGATGAGGAGCTTCAGGCCCAGGATCCCCTCTATGCCTATACTGTAGCCAGGGAATGGTATCAAAAGGGCTATGTGACCGACGACTGCCTGACCCAATCCGACCACGAAGGGCAATTTGTGGCTGGCCGGGCCGCTTCCTTCAAGCGAGCGGTGGACACCTACAACTCCATCAACGCCAGATTGGTCAGCTCCGTGCAAGGCGCGGAATTGGGATGCCTGCCGCTGGAGCCGGGCGCTTATTATGACACCCCTCTGGCTGCCGGGTCCGATTTTAAGACATGGAATTTTGCCGGCATCCCTACCACCAGCGAATATGCCGATCGGACCATGGGCTTCCTCAACTGGCTCTTTGAAAGCAAGGAAAACCATGACCTGATGGAACTGGGCATCGAGGGCGTGCATTGGGAAGCTGTGGGCGAGGATTACTACAAAATCCCAGAGGGCGTGGACCCTGCTAAGAATTACAACTTCTATGGATACCTGCTCACCTGGAATCCCAACTATGTGCGCTACCTGGATACCACGCCCGAGTTCATCGTAGACCTGTACAAGAAATACGCCGACACCAGCTTTATCTATAAGAAGGTGGAAGCTGGCTTCAGCTTTATGACCGATCCGGTGAAATCCGAGCAGGCCCTGATGAACGACCTGACCTCCCTTGGCACGCCCCTGGGCAACGGCATGGTGGAGGACATTCCGGGCGAGATCGAGCGGATTCAGGCGCAATACGACGCGGCGGGTTTTCAGACCATCGTGGCCGAGGTGGAGCGGCAGTTTAACGAATTCCTATTGGAGAATCCTTACGAAGGCCAATAGGGGAGAAACGGGCCGCGCCGGCATGGGCGCAAGGGCAAAAGGGGAGCGCGCGGATGCAATCCGCGCGCTCCTTCGGCGTCTGCGGGCTAGGCCGCGTCGGCCGCGCTGATCCAGTCGAAGGCCATGGGGCCGGGGCTGTTCAATGCCTGTAGGGCGGATAGGTAGGCCTCCTCGTCCAGAGGCTCGCCATCCCGGTAATAGAGCAGGGTATAGGGATCCTGCTCGTCGGCCAGGGCGGTGTAGGCGGTCAGGCGGGACAGGCTTGCGTCGGTGTAGCGGTAGACGTCGACGCCCGATTCGAAGGCGCTGGAGCTCCAGCTGATTATTAGGCTCCGATCGGCCAGGATGCGGAGGTTGGTCCTGTAGCCGAAACTGAACTCAAACAGGCGAACGGCTCTGTCCTGCTCCAGGGTGAAGACGTCGTACAGCGTGTAGCCGTCCTCCTCCTCGGGCGCGGAGATGAGCAGCTCCGGCACGCCGTTGCCATCCAGGTCCGAGAGGGCGTATTGGGCGGGCACCGGCGGCGTGAAGCGCATGCGCCATTCCAGGGCGACGTCCGCGCCAAAGGCGGCCTCCCTGTCCACGTCCTCCAGGTCCAGGTAATAATCGTTGGCCATGGCCTCGGCGTATTGGGCCAGGATGCGCGCGTAGGCGTCCGGCAAGGCGTCGGCCTGCGGAGAGGGGGAGGGCAGGGGCTGGGCCGTGGGGGAGGGGGTCGGGGTGGGCGCGACGGACGCCGAGGGGCTGGCTGGGGAAGGGGGGGGTCGAACAGCCGGCAAGAAGGGCCAGGCAGAGCGACGCGGCCGCGACGAGGCGGGCGGCGAGGTTTCGATTCATGGCGGTTCCTTTCTTGTAACATGGAATGTTGGGGTATCGGGCGGGGGCGAAGACCCAACAAAGGGACGCGGTCAGGTCCGGCGGCCTAAAGGCGATGGGCAGAAAAAAGCGCCGGAGCAAAGCGAACTTTGCTCCGACGTTGGCACCTCCAAGGGGATTCGAACCCCTGTTGCCGCCGTGAGAGGGCGGTGTCCTAGGCCACTAGACCATGGAGGCGTATGGTTGGCAGCGGAACTAGGATTCGAACCTAGGCAATACGAGTCAGAGTCGTAGGTGCTACCGTTACACCATTCCGCTACGGATGATCGAGGCGAAGCGCCTCAACGATGGCTATTATACAACAAGAGGCAAGAGCTGTCAAGTCCCAACGGAAAAGTTTTTTCTCGTTGATCGGAGGGAAGAAAACTATATCCCAAAGTGCCGTCCGCCTCATTTTGACACCTGCTATTCTAGCAGGGCGGTGTCCTGCGGTGTGCGTCTGCCTTCCCCGTCCCGGAGGGGGGCCTGGCATGTTCACAGGTCCGACGCGGACTCCATTTGAGTTCTGTAGGTTCAAAATCGAAGCGTTACGAACACCCCAGGATATAGCCATCGTCCGGCGGCACAAGGCCGGCCGGAACCCGTAAGCAGATTATAGCAAGGGAGCCGCGCCTTTGTCAAGACCGCAGCAAGCCGTATTTTAACGTAGGGAAAGAAACGCTCAGGCCAGGTCGCGCAGCAGGCCCAACACGTGGTCCCGGGCGTCCAGGTAGTTTTGCTCGGCGGGGAGATGCTCCAGCATCACGGGCAGGTCTTCCTCGCGTTTCGCGCAGGACAGCAGGCGCGCCAGGTCCAGCTTGCCGCTGCCCGGCTGCACCTCGCGGAACACCGCCGTGCACCCCTCGTCGTCCGCCAGCTTGATGTCCTTGAGGTGACAGGAGCGGATCTTGCCGGACAGGAGGCGGAAGCACCGGGAGATGAGCTCGGCGTTTTGCACATAGACCCTGGGGGAGTTGACGCAGTTGCACACATCCAGGTGCACGGCCGCGCCGGGCCGATCGATGGCCCGAAGCAGGCGCAGGTATTCCTCCGGCCCGTCCAGGAAGTAATAGGGCATGGTCTCAAAGGTCATGAAGCTGCGCTTGGGGCGCACGGCGTCCAGGATCTGCCGGTACACCTCCACACAGGCCTGGAAAAAGGTCTCGTCGTAGGCGTCGAAGGAGGGGCCGTCCCAGCGGCCCGTCTCGCAGAAGGAGCCGAGGATGTTCACGCAGCAGCGGGCGCCCACCTCGTCGGCCAGGGCCAGGCGTTGGGCGATATACTGGCGGTTGGCCTTGGCCTTGGCGGGATCCTTGTCCAGGGGGTTGCACCAGGCGCCCACCTCGGCGATGCAAACATCCGCCTGGGCAAAGGCCTTTTCCACGGCCCGGACCTGGGCCAGGTCATCCAGGCTTAGAAAATCGGGACAGTAGGCGGCCCGATACCCCAAAGCCACGTGGGCTCGGGCAAGGGCCTCTGGATCCTTGGTTTGAAGAAAGACCGGCGCGCCTAGACGCATATAGCATGGCCTCCTTTGGCAAACGTCATTCCGCCTTTAGTATAGCAGCCGGACGGCCAAATGCAAGGGCGGGAAGGGGGGATGAAAAAGGCCCGGGTCCCCAACGGGATCCGGGCCTTGGATGGGGCGCTAGGCCTCCAGGCTCTTGCCAAGGGCGGAGAGCTCGCCCTCCTCCTTGAACTGGTTGGTGTATAGGGTGTAGTAATGTCCGCGTTTTTCCAGCAGCTGCTTGTGGGTGCCGTCCTCGATGACGCGGCCCTGGGAGATGACCAGGATACGGTCGGCGTTTTTGATGGTGGACAGGCGGTGGGCCACGATGAAGCTGGTGCGGCCGGAGAGCATCTTGGAGATGGCGTACTGGATGGCCTGCTCGGTTTCCGTGTCGATGGAGGAGGTGGCCTCGTCCAGCACGAAGATGGCCGGGTTGGCCAGGATGGCGCGGGCGAAGGAGATCAGCTGCTTTTCGCCCGTGGATAGGCGGTTGCCGCCCTCGCCCACATCCGTGTCGTAGCCCTTCTCCAGCTTGGAGATGAAGTGGTCCGCGCGCACCATTTCCGCCGCGCGCTCCACCTCCTCGTCGGTGGCGTCCAGCCGGCCGTAGCGGATGTTTTCGCGCACGGTGCCGGAGAACAGGTGCGGGCTTTGCAGCACATAGCCCAGATGGGATTGCAGCCACAGCTGGGAGCGCTGGCGGTAGTCCACGCCGTCGATGAGGATGCTGCCCTCGGTGGGCTCGTAGAAGCG
The DNA here is from genome assembly GCA_944383925.1 of uncultured Clostridia bacterium. Lineage (GTDB taxonomy): Bacteria > Bacillota > Clostridia > Christensenellales > UBA1750 > CALWRM01. The sequence goes on along the minus strand of CALWRM010000139.1, from coordinate 17,674 downwards.
GCAGATGAGGTTGACGATGGTGGACTTGCCGCTGCCCGTCTCGCCCACGAGGGCGATGTTCTGGCCGGCCTTGACATGCAGGGTGAAGTCGGACAGCACCTTTTCGCCTCCCTTATATTGGAAAGAGACGTGCTCAAAGTCCACATCCCCGTGGATCTTGGGCCAGTTTTCTGTCTTGGGGGAGAACTGGTCGCCGTATACGGCGGTGATTTCGGGGCCGTCCACGATGTCCGGCTCGGTCTCCACCAGGGAGACCACGCGCTCGGCCGCGGCCTGGGCGGACTGCATCTCGGAAAAGATGTTGGCGATGGAGCGCACGGGCTCGATGAAGGAAACGGTGTAGTTGATGAAGATCACCAGAGTGCCCAGGGAGATGGCGCCGCTCAAGGTGTCGTAGCCGCCCTTCCACAGCGCAAGGCCCGTGACGATGGAGCCGAGGGAGGTGACGATGGGCATGTAGATGGACGAGAAGGTGGCCGCGCGCACGGAGGAATTGCGCATGGTGTTGGTCAGCACCTGGAACTCCTCGAAGTTGCGGTCCTCGCGCACCAAGGTTTTGGTGGTCTTGGCACCCATGATGCCCTCGTTGAAGGCGCCGGTGATGCGCGAGTTGGTCTTGCGCACCTCGCGATGGTTTTTAAGGATGACGCTTTGAAAGTAGGCGGAAACCACCGCCAGCACGGGCAGCACCGAAAGCACCAGCAGGGCCAGCTTCCAATTGTAATAGAGCATGGCTACGGCGGTGAGCACCATGTAGACGCTGCCCCAGACCAGGTCGATCAGCGTCCAGCCGATGGTGTCGGCCAGGCGTTGGGTGTCGCTGGTCATGCGGGCCATCAGGTAGCCCACGGAGGTCTTGTCGTAAAAGGAGAAGGAGAGCTGTTGCAGCTTTTCAAAGGCCAGCTTGCGGATGGTGTAGCAAACGCCCACCTCCACCTTGCTGGCGCAGCGCTGAAAGCCGAAGATCACCAGCACCTGCACAAGGAGCAGCAGAAGGTAGAGGGCGATGAAGCCTCCAAGCCCCGCCACCGTCTCCTTGGCGATGAAGTTATCGATGGCGTAGCGGGTCATCATGGGAAAGACCACGTCCACGACGGCGTTGATCACCATGCACACGCAGAGGGCCGCCAGAAAGCCGTAGAAGGGCCGGGCGTATTTGAGCAAGCGCTTCCACAGCGTCAGGTCAAACCGCTTGGTATAATCCTGTTCCTCTTGGAACTGCAAGGAAAAGTCACCTGCCTTATCTGATAAAAGAGGATGAAGCGCCGGGAGGGAGCGAAACCCTAGGCCAGCGTCTGGCCAAGCTCCGTCTCCAGGGCGTTTTGTATGGAGCAGACGCGCTTGTACAGGCCCTCCTGGCGGCTGAGCTCCTCATGGGTGCCGCTTTGGACGATGTGGCCGTCTTCCAACACGAAGATCAGATCCGCCTCGGAAAGGGTGGTGATGCGGTGGGAGATGATGATGGTGGTCAGGTTCTTCGTGCTGTGCTTGAGGGCGGCGCGGATGGAGGCGTCGGTCTGGGTATCCACGGCGGAGAGGGAATCGTCGAAGATGAGCACGTCGTTATCCTTCAGCAGGGTTCTGGCGATGGCCACGCGCTGTTTCTGCCCGCCGGACAGGGTTACGCCCCGCTCGCCCACGATGGTGTCATACCCCCGTTCAAACTCCAGGATGCCCTCGTGGATGCAGGCGATGTGCGCCGCTTCGAACACGGCTTCCTCGGGCAGGTCGGGGTTGACGATGCGGATGTTTTCGCGAATGTCCTTGGAATAGAGGAAGGGCTCCTGCAACACGATGCCCACATGCTCGCGCAGCCAACGCTTTTTGATGCGGTTAAGCTCCACGCCGCCGATGGTGATGGAGCCGGAGCGGTATTCGTAGAGGCGCTGCAAGAGGTGCACCAAGGTAGACTTGCCGCTGCCCGTCGCGCCGAGGATGGCCACGGTCTTGCCGCGGGGAATGGTGAGGGAGAGGTTTTGCAGCACCGGGTTGTCGTCGTTGTAGGCGAAGGAGACGTTGCGAAAGACGATGTCGCCGTCGATGGGGGGCTCCACGGAGTCCGGCGCATCGCTCTCCGGCTTTTGCAGCAGGATCTCGTCCAAGCGGTCCAAGGAGACCATGGACTTGCCCATGTCGGCCAGGATACGGCCCATTTGCCGCACGGGCCAGAGCAGCATGCTTTCATACTGGGTGAAGACCACCAGCGTGCCCAGGGAGATCTCGCCCCGGATGCACAGGAAGATGCCCACGATCAGCACCAGCCCCGTCTGGGCCATGCACATGAAGTCCGAGGCGGACCAGTACCAGGCGAGCAGCTTGAGAAAGTGGTCGGTCTTGCGGCGGAAATCGCTGGACCTTTGGTCGAACTTCTCCGTCTCAAAGCGCTGGCGGCCAAAGGCCCGCACCACGCGCATGCCGGTGAGGTTCTCCTGCAAGGTGGCGCTCATGACGCCCTCCGCCTCGTCGGACTCGCGGAAGCGCTTGATCACCAGCCTGAAGAACAGCATCGAGAACAGGAAGATCAGCGGCACCATCGCCATGGCCACCAGGGTAAGGGGCCGGTTGAGCGGCAGGAGGATGCACAGGGCGATGACCATCATGGCCACGGCGCGGACGATCTGCACCAGCTGGGTGGAAAGAAAGCGGCGCACGGTCTCCACGTCGGAGGTGCAGCGCTGGATCAGGTCGCCGGTTTCGGCCTTGACATGGTAGTTGAACTCCAGGCGGGAAAGGTGGTTGTAGAGCCGGTTGCGCAGGGTGCGGGCGATGTTTTCCGAGGCCACCGCGCTCAGGCGGCCGTTGAGGAACTGAAACAGGCCGCCGCCCACGTTGAGCAGCACCAGCCATAGGCCGCAGATCCATAGGTTGTTGAGCAGGGCTTGGCGGCCGCCCATCCATTGGTACCAGGCGATCATGAACCCCGGCCCGTTGGGTTCCGTCTCGCCCAGCACGCTGTCCAGCACCAGGGAGAGCAACAGGGGCGTGATGTAGTTGATGACCACCATGCCGAGCGTGGACAGGATGGCCCCAACGTAATAGCCGGTGTTGCCCTTCATGAGCGAGCGGACGAGCAGCATGCGTCGGTTGTTCGTAAAGGTCACTCCTTTCTATCGATGCGCCAGCGCACCCCATTGGGGGAGCGGGCGAAAGGTGTCGGGGCAAAAAGAAACGCCGCGGACGGCGCAGGGCGCTGTCTCGTGGCGTGTTCGGCATCTCCAAACCCTTGCGGGGAAGGGGAGGGGCGGCAACCTGGGACCGGGTCATGAAGAGGCCCGGGGAAGCCCCTTACATAGGGGACCGCCAGCCACGAAACAAAAGCCCTGCACGGCCGTACCGCCAAAGCAACCGAGAATATCGTTGATCAAAGCGCGCATGGTCATGCGATGGAGCCTCCTTTCGTTCCAAATGCGGTCCAAAGTGATTGTAGTATAGCATAGCCCTTGGGACCATGCAAGAAGAAATTGAAACATCTGTAAGATTTTCTTAGAATTTATCGAGGAAGGCGGCGACGCGCCCCCCATGGCGCAGGCGGCCGCCTAGCCGCCGGTGGCGCCGGGCTCCGCGGCCAGCACCGCCACGGGCTCGGGCAAGGCGGCCGGCGTCTCGGCTTCGGGCAGGGCGGGGGCGCGCAGCCACTCCAGCGCCTGGGCAAAGCTATCCGCTACCCGCACCCTGGGATCTCCCTCGAAGCGCTGCTGCCAGTTTTCCCTGGGGATGAGCACCAGCTCCGCGCCGGCCTCCAGGGCGGCCTCCACCTTGGCGGGCACGCCGCCCACGGGCAGCACGCTGCCGTCCAGGCCCAACTCGCCGGTCATGGCCATGGATTGGCGCAGGCTCTGGCCGGTGATGGCGGAATAGACCGCCGCGCCCATGGCGACGCCGGCGGAGGGGCCGTCCACGGGCATGCCGCCGGGAAAGTCCAAATGCACGTCGTAGCGCTCCACGGCCAACCCCATGCCCTTGAGCACGGAGCGCACGTTTTCCAGCGCGCCGGAGGCGGTGGAGCGCCGCACGACGGTCTTGGCCCCCATGTTCAGCTGTTCGTTGTCCACGATGCCCGTGGCCTGCCAGGCGGAAGGGGTCGTTCCCTCGTGGGGGAAGGCGACGGCCTCGATGGGCAGCACCAGGCCCTGGCCTGCGCCGCTGACGGCCAGGCCGAACACCTTGCCCACCTGGGCCCCGCCGGGCAGATGGCGGTCGGGCCGTTTCACATAGGCGCCGGTGCGGATGACGTACTCCACATCGGAGATGCGGATGGCGCTGCGCCGCTCGCTCCTGGCGATGCCGGCGGCCACTTGGACCAGGTTGGCGGCGTCGCGGCCGCCTTCGGAATAGGAACCGATGTATAGGTCCACGCCCTTTTCCAGCTCAAAGCCCGCCGAGGCGGCGCAGTTTCTGGCGATCTGCGCGGTCTGGCTGGCGTTGAGGGGGCGGAAGAAGATCTCCATGCAGCGCGAGCGCAGGGCGGGGGAGATGTCCTCGGGGCTGCGGGTGGTGGCGCCCACCAGGCGGAAGTCCGCGGGCAGGCCGTTTTTGAAGATGTCGTGGATATGCCTTGGGATGTTGCGGTCGGACTCGGCGTAGTAGGCGGACTCCAGCATCACCTTGCGGTCCTCCAGCACCTTGAGCAGCTTGTTCATCTGCATGGGGTGCAGCTCGCCGATCTCGTCCAGAAAGAGGATGCCCCCGTGGGCCTTGGTGACCGCGCCCGGCTTGGGCTGGGGCACGCCCTGGATGCCCAAGGGCCCCGCCCCCTGGTAGATGGGGTCGTGCACCGAGCCGATCAGGGGATCGGCGATGGCGCGCTCGTCAAAACGGGCGCAGGTGGCGTCCATCTCGATAAAGGGCGCGTCCTTGCGGAAGGGGCTGTCGCCCCTGCGCTTGGCCTCCTCCAGCACCAGACGGGCGGCGCAGGTCTTGCCAACGCCCGGCGGGCCGTAGATGATCACGTGCTGGGGGTTCGGCCCGCAAAGCACCGCCTGCAGGGCGGCGATCCCCTCTTCTTGGCCGATGATGTCCGAAAAGGCCTTGGGACGCACCTGCTCGTTGAGCGGCACGTTGAGGTGGATGGAACGCAGGCGGCGCAGCGTCTCCATCTCCTGATGGGACTCATGCTTGGACCCGCCCTCGCTCTGCTTTTGCCGCTTGAGCTGGCGCATGAAGTACAACCCCATGATCAGCCCAACCACCAGCTGCAAGACCAATACGATACCATACAAGTCGCAACCCTCCTTCAAAGGTCAAAGCCTTGCTTCTTCAGCTCGGCTCTTAGTATGCTTGGGTTGCGCTCGTTTTACCCTGGCCTGGGGCGGTCAGATTGGTTCCAAGGAAAGAAGTTCCGTGGAAACCCTTTGGGAAAAGCTGCGGTCGTGTTCGATGAACACCATGCTTGGACGAAACTTAAGCAGCAGGTTTTCTATTTGCACGCGCGAAAGCAAATCGATGTAGTTGAGGGGCTCGTCCCACAGGTAGAGGTGGGCGCTTTGGCAAAGAGAGGCCGCCAGCAGCGCCTTCTTTTTCTGCCCCATGGAAAAATCGGCCATGTCCTTTTCGAATTGCACCCGTTCGAAGCCCAGCTTGCGCAGGATGGTCAGGTACAGGCTTTGATCCAGCGACAGGCTCTGGGCGTACTCGACGGGGCTGCCGCGCAAGAAGGAGCTGTCCTGGCTAACAAAGGAAATGGTCAGCCCGGAGGCGAGGAAGACCTGGCCGCTGTGGGGAACGTCCTCCCCCAGGAGCAGGCGAAGCAGCGAGGACTTGCCGCTGCCGTTGCGGCCCCGAAGCCAGAGCCGTTGCCCCTGAAAAAAGTCCAGGTTGATGGGGGAGAACAGGGGCCGGTTGCCGTAATCGATCACCAGCTGCTCCAGGCGGAAGAGCCGCTTGGACGGGTGGACGAGGGGCGAGAGCTTTAGGTCGTCCGCCTCCTCGATCTTGTGCAGCAGCTTGGACTTGTCCTCCACGGCCTTGTCCAAACGCCGCTCCAGCGCCTTGGCCTTCTTCATCATGGCCGCGGACCTGGCGCCCACGTAGCCCCGGTCGGCGCTGTGGCTGCCGATCTTGCTGCGCTCGACGCGGTCGGCCCAGTCGGATTTTTCCCGGGAAGTTTGTTGCAAGCGGCGGATTTCGCCGCGCAGGCGCTGGTTTTCCTCCTGTTCGAAGCGGTCTTGCAGGTCCTTGTTGGCCTGCCAGGAGGAGTAGTTGCCCTTTTCCAGGCGGATCTGGCCGTCCCGGTCGATGGTCAGCACGTGGTCGATGCATGGATCCAGCAAGGAACGGTCGTGGGAGACCAGCAGGAAGCCCTTTTTGCCGGAGAGGTAGGCCGCCAGCAGCTGCCTGGCCTCCAGGTCCAGATGGTTGGTGGGCTCGTCGATGAGCAGAAAGTTGTTCTTGCGCAGGAAGAGGGCCGCCAACAGCAGCTTGGAGCGCTCGCCCTGGGAAAGGGTCTCATAGGGCCTTTCCAGCGCCTCGGAAGGGATGCCGAGCTTGCCGGTTTCCGCTTCCAACAGCGCGTCGATGACATACCCGTCCAGGGCCAAGTACTCGTCCAGGGCGTCGATGTAGGCCTGGCTTTGGGCCGGGTCGTCCTGGGCGGCGGCCATCGCCGCCTCGAGGGCCTCGTAGGGACCGATCAAGCCCTTGGCGACGCTGCGGGCGCTGCGCTGGGGCTGGGTGACCTCCGGCGGAAAGAGGCTGAAGCGCACGGGCGTTTCGATGCGGCCCGCATAGGCAAGCTCGCCGGCCAGGATGCGCAACAGGGTGGTCTTTCCCCGGCCGTTGCGGGCGATGAAGCCCAGCTTCCAGTCGGTATCCAGCTGAAAACTGGCGTTGGTGAACACGTTGTCGTAACTGCCTTCGTAGTGAAAGCTCAGGTTTTGTATTTGGATGAGCGCCATGGGGCATTCGCCTTTCCCTTCGTGGTCGGACATGGGCCCCGGAGCGGCGGGGCAAAACAAGGCGCGCGCAGGAAGCATGGTCCTCTCCCTACGCGCGCTGAAAGAAACGCCCATCGACGGACGCGGCGAGAGTGAGGGAGAAAAAGGCAGACTCCTTGCGCTTGCACGGCCATTTTGCGCCAAACCGCTGAAACGGGGCCGCTGTGTGCGCGCTTACAAGGAGGCCTTCGACATCCCTTTCATCTCCTATCGTCCCTAGTCTGACACCAGTATAAAGGGCCCTTTCCCGCCTGTCAAGCAAAAGACGGACGCGCCTAGACCGAAAGATACATCGAAACCCTGGCGGAAAAGCGCAATTCATAAAGCTCCGGCCCGGCCAAGGAGGCGGAAAGCTCCGGTAGGGAGACGTCCAGGTGCAGGTTGCCGGAAAAGCGCATGGTTTCCTCCGGCAGCGGGGTGGAAAGCTCGGGATATAGCCCCAGGGAAACGCAGGAGGCGGAGTTTTCGCAAAGCAGCATCACCGGCACAGAGAGCAGATATTGCCAGCGGGTGCGCTCCTCGCCGTCGGGGCCAAGGGAGCCCACCAGCTGCACGTGGCACTGGCTCAGCAGCGGATAGGCCTTGCGCACCTGGCCCTGCAGCCCGGGACAGGGGAGCAGGCGGCGCTGGTCGCTGAGGTGGAGCCGGGCATGATACAGGGTGGAGGGAAGGGAACGGGAAGGGGTCATGGCGATAACTTCCTTTCCGATACAAATGTCTTTTTCACGTCCCTTTATACTATGCCGCGGCCCGATGACTTAATCGGACTTTTTGCCCCCTGCCTGTCCGGGAAACCTTTGGTTAATTTCAAGCAAACCCTGGCTTTGCGCATTGACTTTGCCTTACTTTCCATGCTATCATCCATTGGATACCGCTTTTGAGAGAAAGCTGGGTTTAACAACTGCTCGCTTTGTCGTAAAGAGGAGCACATGGAGGGCATGGCTAATGAGCGCTACGATGGAAAAACTTTCGTCCAACCAGGTTAAGCTGACGGTGACCCTTTCGGCCGAGGCGTTTGAAAGCGGCATGAACACCGCCTATCACAAGCTGCGCGGCAGGCTGAGCGTGCCCGGCTTCCGCAAGGGCAAGGCGCCCCGCAAGGTGATTGAAAACTATTACGGCCAGGGCGTGCTGGTGGAAGAAGCCTTCAACACCCTGCTTCCCGACGCCTATGACAAGGCCGTGGAAGAGCTTGATATACATCCCGTCGATCAGCCCGAGGTGGACATCGAGTCCATCGGCCCGGGCGAGGATTGCGTGTTCACCGCCAAGGTCTATGTGCGTCCTGAGGTGACCCTGGGCCAGTACTTCGGCGTGGAGATCCCCAAGATCAGCGCCGAGGTGACCGACGCCGAGGTCGAGGCCGAGCTCAAGAGCGCCCAGGAGCGCGTTTCCCGCTGGGTGGATGTGGATCGTCCCTCCAAGATGGGCGACCGCGTGAGCATCGATTATCTGGGCACCGTTGACGGCGTGGCCTTTGAGGGCGGCAAGAGCGAGAACTTCCCGCTGGTGCTGGGCTCCGGCACCTTCATCCCCGGCTTTGAGGAGCAGCTGGAAGGCGTTTCCAAGGACGAGGAGAAGGACGTTTGCGTGACCTTCCCCGAGGACTACAGGGCCACCGAGCTGGCCGGCAAGGACGCGGTGTTCCACGTGGTCGTGCATGAGGTGAAGGAAAAGGAAGTGCCCGAGCTGAACGACGAGTTCGCCAGCGAGGCCTCCGAGTTCGACACCCTGGATGAATATAAAGCCGACATCAGGGCCAAACTGGAGGAGCAGGCAAAGAACCGCGCCAGGAACGCCCAGATGGACGCCCTCATCGAAACTGTCAGCCAGAACGCCCAGGTGGACGTGCCCCGTCCCATGGTGGAGAGGCAGATCGACGCCATGATCAACGACATGTCCATGCGCATGAGTTACCAGGGCCTGAAGATGGAGGACTTCCTCAAGTACACCGGCCAGACCATGGAGGATCTGCGCAAGCAGTACGACGCCCAGGCCGCTTCCCGCGTGCGTGCGGAGCTGGTGCTGGATGCGGTGCGCGTGGCCGAGAACATCCAGGCCACCGACGAGGATGTGGAAAACGAGATCCTCAAGTACGCCAAGGAGTCCGAGCGCAGCGCCGAGGAGCTGAAGGAGACGCTGTCCGAGCAGGACAAGGAGTACTTCAAGGACATGGTGGTTTCCCAGAAGGTGATCGACCTTCTAATGGAAAAGGCCGTGGAAGTCGAGAAGAAGAGCGAGGAAGAGCCCGCGAAGGCCGAATAAGCCGGGTAAAACAGGATAGATTTGCGGTTTGCCTCTCCGCTTGAAACAAAAGCGGCGAGGCTGCCGTTTTTATCTGGGATTTGTAAAAATATGCGCCCTTTTGCCGGCGGCGTTTGTTCCGGGCAAAAGGGGTGTATCTATCTAAACAAACGAGAAGCGCCACAGCGAGAGGAGCGTGTTGATATGAGTTTGGTACCGGTCGTGGTGGAACAGACGAACAGAGGGGAAAGATCTTACGACATCTACTCCAGGTTGCTCAAGGACAGGATCATCTTCCTGACCGGCGAGATCGACGATTATACCGCCAACCTGGTCGTGGCGCAGATGCTCTTCCTGGAAATGGAAGACCCCGACAAGGCCATTAGCCTTTACATCAACAGCCCCGGCGGCTCCGTGACCGCCGGCATGGCCATTTACGACACCATGCAGTACCTGCGTTGCCCCGTGGCCACCCTCTGCATCGGCATGGCCGCTTCCATGGGCGCCTTCCTGCTGGCTGCCGGCGCCAAGGGCATGCGTAGGGCCCTGCCCAACGCCGAGATCATGATTCACCAGCCCCTGGGCGGCGCCCGCGGCCAGGCCACGGACATCATGATCCATGCCGAGCAGATCATGCGCATCAAGCGGCGCATGAACGAGATCTTGGCCCAGCGCACCGGCCAGCCCCTGGAGAGGGTGGAGCGCGACACCGAGCGCGACCACTTCCTGTCCGCCGAAGAAGCCCTGGACTTTGGCATCATCGACTCCATCGTACCGCCCCGGCGCTAAGCCTGCCGGGCGGAACGGCATCTTCCCAAAGCGCCGGGCCTAAGCGCTGTAAGCGCAGCTAGGCTCCGGCCACAACGACGAAAGGAAACCAAGAATGCCCAAGTACGACAACAAGATCACGGAACCCAAGTGCTCCTTCTGCGGCAAGGCTTCCGAGCAGGTCCGTAGGCTCGTGGCTGGCCCCGGCGTGTTCATCTGCGATGAGTGCGTGGAGCTGTGCCACGACATACTGGACGAGGACCAGATCGAGGACGTGGAGGCCGAAGCCTTCGAGCTGCCCACGCCCAAGGAGCTGAAGGAAAAGCTGGACGAGTACATCGTCGGCCAGGACAAGGCCAAGCGGGTGCTGTCCGTGGCCGTGTACAACCACTACAAGCGCATCGGCGCGGACGGGAAGAAGAAGTCCAGCGGCGTGGAGCTGCAAAAGTCCAACATCCTCATGCTCGGTCCCACCGGTTGCGGCAAGACCTTCCTGGCCCAGACCCTGGCCAAGATCCTCAACGTGCCCTTTGCCATCGGCGACGCCACCGCCTTGACCGAGGCGGGCTATGTGGGCGAGGACGTGGAAAACATCCTGCTCAAGCTCATTCAGGCGGCCGATTACGACATCGAACGGGCCCAGAAGGGCATCATCTACATCGACGAGGTGGATAAGATCACCCGCAAGTCCGAAAACGTCTCCATCACCCGGGACGTCTCCGGCGAGGGCGTGCAGCAGGCCCTGCTCAAGATCCTGGAAGGAACCGTGGCCTCCGTGCCGCCCCAGGGCGGCCGCAAGCACCCCCACCAGGAGTTCCTGCAGATCGATACCACCAACATCCTCTTCATCTGCGGCGGCGCCTTCGACTCCATTGAAAACATCATCGAAAACCGCATGGGGAAGAAGACCCTGGGCTTCGGGGCGGAAATTCCCTCCAAGCAGCGCAGAAACGTGGGCGAGATCCTGCAAAAGATTCAGCCCGAGGACCTGCTCAAGTATGGGCTCATCCCCGAGTTTGTCGGCAGGCTGCCCGTGGTGGTCACCCTCAACCAGCTGGACGAGGACGCCCTTGTCTCCATCCTCACCGAGCCCAAGAACGCCCTGTGCAAGCAGTATAAGCAGCTCTTTGCCATGGACGGCGTGGACCTGGAGTTCGAGGAGGAGGCGCTGCGCCACATCGCCTCCACTGCCATCGAGCGCAAGTCCGGCGCCAGAGGCCTGCGGGCGGTGATGGAGGAGATCCTGCTGGACACCATGTTCGAGGTACCCTCCCGCGAGGACGTGGGCAAGTGCGTGGTCACCTTGGAGGCGGCCAAGCGAGCCACCAGCCCCAGCCTGGTGACGACGGATATCCCCAAGCCGGCCCGCATCGCGGCCAAGAACGCCAAGCCCCGCAAGAAACAGAACGAAAACCTGGCGTAACGCCCGGCATAGCTTCCTGTGAACACAGCAAGGCCCCCCGGCCGCGCAAGGCGCGACCGAGGGGCCTTCGTGCGTCCGTACCGCCCCATCCGAGGCAAAAGAACGCACAGCTTCGACCAAATGATGGAAGAAAGATGCAGAAAAACACACAAATAGAACATGGATGGCATTTGCCTACACCACAAGAGGGCCCGGATGCCCGTGAAAACCAGTTGTTAAGAAAATAACTAACCGCACATACCGGGCGGTTTTGTTGTTTTTTTTGTTCAAATGCAGTAAAATGTTTGTGGCAATTCATGCAGCGCGAGCCGACCGGGGGGTGGTTTGCGGCCTGTACTGCATTCTTTAGCCAAATCCATCTAGAGTAGGAGGGCTGTGCATGCCACAGCTTAGCTTTCGCGGCGGCATACACCCGCTGCAAAAAACGCATCATGGCAAGGGCTTGACAAACCAGCTGCCCATCCGCGAGGCCGAGGCCCCGAAGCTGGTGGCCATTCCCCTCGTGCAGCACATCGGCGCGCCCTGCGCCCCCTGTGTCAGCGCGGGGGATTCCGTATACATGGGGCAAAAGATCGGCCAGGTGCGCGGCTACGTGTCCGCGCCGGTGCACGCCTCGGTGTCCGGCAAGGTGGTTGCCGTGGAGCCGCGTCTGGTGGCGGGCGGCGCAACCCCGCTGTGCGTGGTGATTGAAAACGATTTTCAGGACCGTTGGGACCCCTCCATCGCGCCCATGGATCCCGCCCTGCTGGACCGGGAAGCCCTGCTTTCCCGCGTGCTGGAAGGGGGAATCGTGGGCATGGGCGGGGCGACCTTTCCGGCCCATGTCAAGCTTTCGCCGCCCAAGGATAAAAAGATCGACTTTCTGCTGCTCAACGGCGCGGAGTGCGAGCCGTATCTGAGCGCGGACCACCGCGTGATGCTCGAGCGCGCCCAGGGCGTGTTGCAGGGCGTGGCCATCTTGCAGAGGATCCTCAACGCCTCCCGCTGCATCATCGGCGTGGAGGCCAACAAGAAGGACGCCTTCCAGGCCCTGGAGCAGGCGGCCCAGGGCAGCGGCGTGGAGCTAAAGCTCATGAAGGTCAAGTACCCCCAGGGCTCGGAAAAGCAGCTCGTTCAGGCGCTCACGGGCCGGCAGGTGCCCTCCGGCAAGCTGCCCATGGACGCCGGCTGCGTGGTGGTGAACGTTTCCTCCGCCTATGCGGTGTATGAGGCGGTGGCCCTGGGGCGGCCGCTGATTTCCCGCGTGGTTTCCGTCACCGGCGAGGGGGTGAACCAGCCGGCTAACCTGCAGGTTCGCATCGGCGACTCCGTGGCCTCCCTGCTGCGCCAATGCGGCGGGCTAAAGGAGGATGTGGAGCGCCTGGTTAGCGGCGGCCCGATGATGGGCATCGCCCTGCTGCAGGAGGACGTGCCCGTGACCAAGGGCATGTCGGGCATCCTGGCCCTGCGCAAGGCACAGCTGGGCCCGCGGGAGCAGACCGCCTGCATCCGCTGCGGCCGTTGCCTATCGGGCTGTCCCATCCACCTCATGCCCTTTGAGCTTTGCAACGATTGCGAGCGAAACGATTGGGCCGCGGCCGAGAAGCATGGCGCGCTGGACTGCATCGAGTGCGGTTCCTGCACCTATGTTTGCCCGGCCAAGCGGGAGATCACCTCGTCCATCCGCATCGCCAAGCGCCAGATCATGGCCGCCAGAAAGAAGTAGGCCGCGGCCCATCGAAATATAGGAGGGGGAAGAAACACCTATGTCCAGCTTTTCCGTCTCGCTCTCGCCCCATGTGCGGGATTCGGCGTCCACCAGGCGCATCATGTTGCAGGTCTGCCTGGCGCTGTTGCCGGCCTTGGCCTTCGGGGTGTGGGCCTTCGGCCTGTACGCCCTGTTGGTGGTGGCCCTGTCCGTGGCATCTGCCGTGGGCACGGAGGCCCTCGTGCAGCGCTGCTTGAAGCGGCCCATCACCATCTCCGACGGCTCCGCCGCCGTCACCGGCCTGCTGCTGGGCCTGACCCTGCCGCCGGAAGCGCCCTGGTATGTGCCGGTGTTCGGCGCGGTCTTTGCCATCTTCATCGCCAAGCAGGTCTTCGGCGGCCTGGGCGATAACTTCGTGAACCCCGCGCTGGCGGGCCGCGCCTTCTTGCTGGCCTGCTGGCCCGTGGAGATGACCAGCTATCCCAACCCCTTTGCGGTGGACGCGCTGACCTCGGCCACGCCCCTGGCCGACGCGGGCTTTGCCCAGAGCGCCGCGGCCCTGCAAAACGCCTATCTGGGCCTTGTGCCCGGCACCATCGGCGAGACCTGCAAGCTGGCCCTGTTGCTGGGCGCGGCCTATCTGCTGCTCCGCCGGGTGATCGACTGGCGCATTCCGGTGGCCTATCTGGGTTCCCTGGCCCTGCTGAGCTGGGCCTTTGGAGAAAACGGGCTGCTGGCCATCGGCCTGGGCGGCGCGATCTTGGGCGCCTTCTTCATGGCCACCGACTACGTCACCTCGCCCATCACGCCTTGGGGCAAGCTGGTGTACGGCGTCGGCTGCGGCCTGATCACCTTTGCCATCCGCACCTGGGGCGCCTATCCGGAGGGCGTGACCTACGCCATCCTGCTGATGAATGTGGCCGCGCCCCTGATCGATCGGGGCTTTCGGCCGCGCAAGTACGGGGAGGTGAAGGAGCATGCGTGATATCGCCAGCGTCGCCCTGCGGCTGGTGCTGCTCATGGTGGTGGCGGGCCTGTGCCTGGGCGTGACCAACGCCGTGACCGAGGAGCCCATCCGCCAACAGGAGCTGATCAAGGCCCAGGAACTTCGCCAAGCCGTGCTGAGCGAGGCGGAGGACTTTCAGGATCTCTCCGTGCAGGAGGGCGGCATCCTGTCCGTGTATGCGGGCCAGGCGGGTGGCCAGACCGTGGGCTATGTGTTTGAGATGTCCGTCAACGGCTTTGGCGGCGAGATGAAGCTCACCGTCGGCATCGCCCAGGACCAGGTGGTGGGCGTGCGCATCGCGTCCCACTCCGAGACCCCCGGCCTTGGCGCCAATGCGGATTCGGACAGCTTCCTATCCCAGTACCAGGGCAAGGGCGCGGGCCTTTCCGTCATCAAGGCGGGCACGCCGGCGGAGAACGAGATCCTGGCCGTGACCGCCGCCACCATCAGCTCCAAGGCCGTGACGAGCGCGGTGAACGAGGCCATGGACTATTACCAGAGCCATCTGAAATAGCGCGGGAAGGGAGGGTGCTTTCATGAACAAGTTCAAGAAAATTGTGCTCAACGGCATCATCACCGAGAACCCGACCTTCCGGCTGGTTCTTGGCATGTGCCCCACGCTGGCCGTCACCACGGCCGCGGTCAACGGGCTGGGCATGGGTTTGGCCACCACCTTTGTGCTGATCTGCTCCAACCTGGTCATCTCGCTGATCCGAAACTTTGTGCCGGACAAGGTGCGCATTCCGGCCTATATCGTGGTGATCGCCACCTTCGTGACCATGGTGGATCTGTTTCTCAAGGCCTTTTTGCCGGATCTTTCCGAATCTCTGGGGCTGTTCATTCCCCTGATCGTGGTCAACTGCATCATCTTTGCCAGGGCCGAGGCCTTCGCCAGCAAGAACCCGCCCCTGGATTCCATGCTGGACGGCTTGGGCATGGGCCTGGGCTTCACCTGCGCGCTGACCATCATCTCCTGCGTGCGCGAGCTGTTGGGTTCCGGCTGCCTCTTCGGGGTGGACCTGTTGGGGCCCTCCTATCCGCCGGCCCTGATCTTCGTGCTGGCCCCGGGCGGCTTCATCACGCTGGGCTTGGTGCTGGCTGCGGTCAACAAGCTGCTGAGCCTGCGCCGCAAAAAGTCGGAAGGGGTGGCATAAAGAATGGGAGACAATCTCTTCATCATCCTGCTAAGTTCCATCTTGGTCAACAACTTCGTGATGAACAAATTCCTGGGCTGCTGTCCCTTCCTGGGCGTGTCCAAGAAGGTGAGCACGGCCATGGGCATGGGCCTGGCGGTGACCTTCGTCATGGGCGTGGCCTCCCTGGTCACCTATTTCATCCAGGTGTACCTGCTGGATACGCTCAAGCTGGGATACCTGCAAACCATCGCCTTCATCCTGGTCATCGCCGTGCTGGTGCAGCTGGTGGAGATGGTCATCAAGCGCATGTCGCCCTCGCTGTACAAGGCCCTGGGCGTGTATCTGCCGCTGATCACCACCAACTGCGCGGTGCTGGGCGTGACCATCCTCAACATCACCGAAGGCTACTCGCTGCTGGGCTCCGTGGTCAACGGCATCGGCTCGGCGCTGGGCTTTACGCTGGCCATCGTGCTGTTTGCCGGCGTGCGCGAGCGGCTGGAAGACTCCAAGATTCCCAAGGCCTTCCAGGGCTTCCCCTCCACGCTGATCGCGGCTGGGCTGATGTCCATGGCGTTTCTGGGATTCCAGGGCCTCATTTAAGAAGGAAGGACGGCGTTTGCCATGATTGAACAAATTCTCATCCCCGCCGGCCTGCTGGGAGGCATGGGTGTGCTCTTCGGCGCGGGGTTGGCCTTTGCGGGCAAGAAGCTGGCCGTGCCCCAGGACGAGCGCATCGACCAGGTGCGCGAGTGCCTGCCGGGCGCCGGCTGCGGCGCCTGCGGCTACGCCGGCTGCGACAGCTACGCGGCCGCCGTGGTGCAGGAAGGGGCGGCCACCAACCTTTGCCCCGTGGGTGGCGCGGCCGTGGCGAAGAAGATTGCCGCCATCATGGGCAAGGAAGCGGAGGAAAACCCCGTGCGCATGGTGGCCACGGTGCTCTGCCGCGGCGACAACGACATGTGCCACAGCCGCTTTGAATACCAGGGCCTGCAGGAGTGCCGCGCGGCCTTCCTGGCCTCCGGCGGCGCCAAGGCCTGCAAATACTCCTGCTTGGGTCTGGGCTCCTGCCAGAAGGTTTGCGAGTTTGACGCCATCCGCGTGGAAAACGGCCTGGTGCACATCGACCCGTCCAAGTGCGTGGGCTGCAAAAAGTGCATTTCCGTTTGCCCCAAGAACGTGATCCGCCTGGAGCCGGAAAACCTGCGCACGGTGTTGCGCTGCCGCGCTCTGGAAAAGGGCCGCGCCGTGCGGGATGTGTGCACCGCCGGCTGTATCGGCTGTGGAAAGTGCGAGCGTAGCTGTAAGTTTGGCGCCATCACGCTGAAGGATAACCTACCCGTGGTGGATATGGAAAAGTGCGTGGGCTGCTTGGAGTGCGTGCGCAACTGCCCCACGGGCGCCATGGACGGCGATCTGTCCAAGCGCAAGCACGCCTACATCAACCAGGATCTTTGCGTCGGCTGCACCCTGTGCGCCAAGCAGTGCAAGTTTGACGCCATCCACGGCGCGCTGAAGGAAAAGCACAGCGTGGATGTGGATGCGTGCGTGGGCTGCGGGCTTTGCGCGGCCAAGTGCCCCAAGAAGTGCATCGAGCTGCGCTAAGCGCAAATGCCCGTACGGCAGAACAAAAGGCCCCCGAGAAGATGTCGTCTTCTCGGGGGCCTTGGTTTGGGGCGCGGCGGTCGCCGGACGCCTTGGGCGGGGAGGGCTCACAGGCCCCGAAGAAAATCCCGGATTTGTAGGGCGGTGGGCGGACAGCCCGGCAGCTTGCGCGCAAAGCCCGCGCAGCAGTTGCCGATGCCCACGCCCGCGCGGTCCGACTGCCCCCGAAAGCCCTGGCCGATGCACAGCGGATCCGGCAGGCGGGCCAGGGCGCCCTCGCCGTCCAGCTTTTCCAGGGCGTGGATCAGGGCGGCGTAGCAGGCGCTGCAGGCCTCCTTGGCGCAGACCTTCCGGGCCAGCTGGCGAACGAGGCGGCCCTGGCGTTGGGCGGGCGGCAGGGCTTCCGGCCGGTTTAGCTCCCGCAGGACGGCTTGAGCGAGGTCCGCACAGCCCACGCCCAGGGATTGCGCCAGGGAGATGTAGGGCACCTCGGAGAGGGCGAGCCCCAGCAGGGAACAGGCATAGCTGTCCACCAGCACCGGATCGCGGCCCGCCAGCGCGCGGCCCGCCGGAACGGGGTTGCCGCCCTCCTCGAAGTTAAGGTCGCCACAAATGCCGTCGGCCAGAATGAAGTCCTGGCGAAGCTTGGCGTTGAGGTGGGCGATGGGCTTGTGCAGGCCCAGGCTGTGGAAGCGGCGCTTTTCGGCGTTGGGCACCAGCCCCTTGAGGTTTTTCAGCGCGCAGGTTAGGTAGGTTTGGCAGTGGCCCTTGATCACCGGTAGGTTGATCAGAAAGTCCAAGGCCATGGCGCTGTCGCAGATGCGGATGGGCAGCCCCTGGCAGTCGTATTCCCGGGCGCCGTCGGCCTGGGTGTCC
>CALWRM010000138.1 GCA_944383925.1 uncultured Clostridia bacterium | reverse complement strand
CTCGGTGATGCGGTAGGTGGTAAAGGCGCGGGTATCGCTGACGAAGCGCACCTGCTTGACGTTGAGCTCGTCGGCCAACAGGCCCTGCATCTCCTCGTTGAGGCTGCCCGGCGCCTTGACGTACACGGCGGCCAGGGGTTGGCGCGTCTTGAGGGAGGCGGCGTTTCTGGCCGCGCGGCCCAGGGCCACGGCCCGAAGCAGCAGCTCCATCTCCGTCTCCAGCTCCCGGTCGATGGCCCGCTCGTCGCAGCTGGGATATTCGCACAGATGCACGCTTTCCGGGGCGTCCTCATCCACGGACTTGACCAGGTTCAGGTAGATCTGTTCGGCCATGAAGGGGGTGAAGGGCGCGGTGAGCTTGGCCACGGTCACCAGGGCAGTGTAGAGGGTGTTGTAGGCGGCGCGCTTATCCTGGGTCATCTCGCTGCCCCAGAAGCGCTCGCGGCAGCGCCGCACGTACCAGTTGGACAGCTCGTCCACAAAATCGTTCAAGGCCCTGGCCGCCTCGGTGATGCGGTAGTTTTCCAGGTCCTCATCCACTTCCTTGACCAGGGAATTGAGCTTGGACAAGACCCACCGGTCCATCACCGGCAGGGTCTCTGACGCGGTGTGGATCTTGGGATTGAAGCCATCGATGTCGGCGTACAGCACAAAGAAGGCGTAGGTGTTCCACAGCGTGCCCATGTACTTGCGCTGCAGCTCGCTGACCGCCTCGTGGGAGAAGCGGCAGGGCAGCCAGGGCGCCGCGGAGGCGTAAAAGTACCAGCGGACGGCGTCCGCGCCCTGACGGTTGAGCACGTCCCAGGGGGCGATGACGTTGCCAAGATGCTTGCTCATCTTCAGCCCATCCTTGTCCTGCACATGGCCGAGCACCACACAGTTTTCAAAGGGCTCGCGGTCCAAGAGCAGGGTGGAAATGGCGCGCAGGGTATAGAACCAGCCGCGGGTTCGGTCCACGGCCTCGGAGATGAACTGGGCCGGGAAATTCTTTTCAAAGATCTCCTTGTTTTCAAAGGGATAATGCCACTGGGCAAAGGGCATGGAGCCGGAATCATACCAGCAGTCGATGACCTCGGGGGTGCGCTTCATCACGCCGCCGCACTTTTCGCAGGTCAGGGTGATCTGGTCCACGTAGGGCTTGTGCACCTGCACCGGCTCGGTCACGTTGTGGCCAAGGGCGCGCAGCTCGTCGCGGGAGCCGATGACGTGCAGATGGCCGCAGTCCTGGCAAACCCACACGGGTAGGGGCGTTCCCCAATAGCGCTCGCGGGACAGGCCCCAGTCGATGACGTTCTCCAGGAAGTTGCCCATGCGGCCTTCCTTGATGTTGTCCGGGAACCAGTTGACGGAGCGGTTGTTCTTGAGCAGCTGGTCGCGCACGGCGGTCATGCGGATGAACCAGGTGGCCCTGGCGTAATAGAGCAGCGGGGTGTCGCAGCGCCAGCAGAAGGGATAGTTGTGGGTGTACAGCTGGGTCTTGAACAGCTTGCCGCTTTGGCGCAGGTCCTCGATGATGAGCGGATCCGCATCCTTGACGAACATGCCCTTCCAAGGGGTGACGGCCTCCACGAAGCGGCCCTGGGTGTCCACCAGCTGCACGAAGGGCAGGTGGTTGTCCCGGCCGACGCGGGCGTCGTCCTCGCCGAAGGCGGGGGCGGTGTGCACGATGCCGGTGCCATCGGTCAGGGTGACATAGTCGTCGGCCACCACGTACCAGCCCTTTTCCTTGGTCTCTCCGGCAAAGGGATAGAGGGGTTCGTAGGCCATGCCCACCAGCTGACCGCCCTTGACGGTCTTTTCCTCCTCATACTCTTCCAGCACCTGGTCCGCCAGGGCCTTGGCCAGGATCAGGGTTTGCCCGTCCTTCTTGGCAAAGAGATAGTCCTCCTTTTCGTTGACCACCAGGGCCACGTTGGAGGGCAGGGTCCAGGGCGTGGTGGTCCAGGCCAGCAGGTAGGTGTTTTCCTGCCCCAGAACCTTGAAGCGCACGTAGACGGAGGGCTCCGTCACGTCCTTGTAGCCCTGGGCCACCTCATGGGAAGAGAGGGCCGTTCCGCAGCGGGGGCAATAGGGAACCACCTTGTGGCCCTTGTACAGCAGGCCCTTTTCGGCGATCTGCTTGAGGGACCACCAGACGGATTCCACATAGTTGTCGTCGTAGGTGATGTAGGGATGCTCCATGTCCGCCCAGAAACCCACGCGCTCGGACATTTCCTCCCACTCGGTTTTGTACTTCCAAACAGACTCCTTGCACTTTTGGATGAAGGGCTCGATGCCGTACTTTTCGATCTGGGGCTTGCCGTCCAGGCCCAGGAGCTTTTCAACCTCCAGCTCCACGGGCAGGCCGTGGGTGTCCCACCCGGCCTTGCGGTAGACCTGGTAGCCCTTCATGGTCTTATAGCGGGGGATCAGGTCCTTGATGGCGCGGGTTTCCACATGGCCGATGTGGGGCCGGCCGTTGGCCGTGGGCGGGCCGTCGAAAAAGGTGAATACGGGCGCGCCCTCGCGCATGGTGAAGCACTTGTTGAACACGTCGTGCTCCTTCCAATACGCCAGGATCTCCTTCTCGCGCTCCACAAAGTCCATGCTGGTGGAGACCTTCTTATACATGGCTCTTTCAACTCCTTATGCGAATGGATCCAGGTTTTTAAAAATAGAACGGCTTCGTCCCAAACCTTTTGTCGGGACGAAGCCGTTTTGCTCCGCGTTACCACCCGGCTTGGCGCATCCTCCGCCCCTCCCTTTGGAAGAGGGCGCAGGCGCCCGCCTTGTTGCGCGCCCAGCGGACGCGCGCGCCCTATAACGTGGGCTGCATCTCCGTCGCGCGCCTACTGAAGGCTCCTGGTTCGGCGCGGCCGCTCCGGGGCGATGGCCTTGGGTTCCCAACCTCCCGCCGGGCTTGCACCCTCTCCCGGCTCGCTCTGGGAGGTCTTCATGGGCCTTGGCGTCCCCATCCTCGCGTTTTCCCTAGCATACAGGACAAGCCTCCTTTTGTAAAGAGGCAAAAGGTTAATTTCCGCCAGTTTCCAAGCGCCCGCAGGAGGAAAGGGGTCACTCCCCCAGCCGCAGGCGCAGCGTCACGGGCTGGTGGTCGGAATGGGCAAAGCCCGTCTCGAGCGTCTCCACGCCCAGCAGCTGTAGGTTATCCGAAACGATGAAGCCGTCGATGATGTAAAACTGCGTCTCCTCATCGCGCCCAAGATAGGGGCCGTCCAGCAGGCGGCAGCTGGGCGCCGAGGCGTCGAACTGGAAGGAAAAGCCCTCGGGCAGGGCGCCTGAATCCAGCTGGGCCGGTTGCCAGGCCGCGCCCTCCCGCAGGGGGAAGACGTCCGCGCCCGGGAACACCTGGTTAAAGTCCCCGCCGGCCACCACGTAGTTGCCCTTTTCGCGCTCCTGCTGTAGCAGCTCCATCAGCCGCTTCGTCTGGGCCGCCTTGCCCTGGTTGTCCCCGTCGTAGGCTTCCAGGTGCAGGTTAAACACCACCAGCTCCCGCTCCTGGCCCTCGATGGGGAAGCGGCTTTCCAGCAGGCAGCGCTTGAGGTTGCACAGCCGCAGCGGCCAGGAAAAGGGGACGGGCAGGGACAGGCGACTGTTTTCCGTGGTGCGCAGGGCGCTGGCCGTCAGCAAGCCGCTCTCCACCTTGCCCAGGGTGGGCAAAGGATAGGGCACGTACTCGCACTTGTAGTTGAGGGCCGTGCAGCCCTCCATGGCCAGGCCTTCCAGATAAAAATCGTCCTGCAGGGTGTAGAAGCTGCGCTTGGAGCCCATATCCACCTCCTGTAACAGGTAGATATCCGCCTGGGCCTGCCGCATGGTGTCCAGCATACCTGCCAGGTTTTCGGCCACGGCCTCCCGACTGCGGGCCAGCACGCCGCTGCCGCCGTCCATGAAGAAGTCGTTCTGCGCGTCCAGGCTGCCATAGCCCGTGTTCCAGGACAGCAGGCACAGCGTCTGGCCCGGGGTGAGGGTTTGGCTCCCCTCCCAGCCGGCATAGCTCTCCACCTCCGCCGGCCTGTACTCGGTGATGGTCAGGTTCAGCAGCAGCCCCGCCGCCGCGGCGGCCAAGGCCAAAAACGCGGCCAACAGGATCTTTCCAAGCAGCTTGAGTCCCTTTTTCATCGGGCTCCCCTCCTTGCCATGGTGCGGGCGCGGGCCTTGGTTTGTTTAGAGCTTGCCGGCGTCCTTGCGCGCCTGCACCCAGCCGGGAATGTCCCTTTGGCGCTGCCGCGCGATGGACAGGGCCAGGGGCTCTACGTCCGAAACGATGGTGGAACCGGCGGCGATGTAAGCGCCTTTGCCCACATGCACGGGCGCCACCAGGTTGACGTTGCAGCCGATGAAGGCGTCGTCCTCCACCACGCAGCGGTGCTTCTCCTTGCCGTCGTAGTTAACGAAGACCACGCCGCAGCCCAGGTTGATGTTCTTGCCAAGATCGGAATCGCCCACGTAGGTGAGGTGGGAGATCTTGGTGCCGTCGCCGATGTTGGAGTTCTTCAGCTCCACAAAATCGCCCACGCGGCAGCCCTTGCCCACGCAGGTACCCGGCCGCAGATAGGCGTTGGGGCCCACGGTGGTCCCGTCCTGCACCTGGCAGGAGAGCAGGGTGGAGCTTTCCACCGTCACGCCGTTACCCAGCGCGGCGTCCTTCAGCCGGCAGTTGGGCAGCAGCAGGCAGTCCTCACCGATCCGGGTGTTTCCCTGCAGGGTGCAGCCCGGGTATACCACGCTGTCCTGGCCGATGGTCACGTCCGCGTCGATGTAGGTGGAATCCGGGTCCACGATGGTCACGCCGGAAAGCATGTGCCTTTTGAGGATGCGGCCGCGCATGATCTTCTCCGCCTGGGCCAGCTGTACCCGGTCGTTGATGCCGAAGCTATCCTCCGGCGCGCACTGCACCGCCACCACCTTTTCGCCCATGCCCGCCAGCAGGGGCAGCATGTCCGTCAGGTAATATTCGCCCTTCTTCTCGTGCAGGGGCAGCAGGGGCAACACCTTCCTAAGCAGTTCCAGCCGCACGCAATACAAGGAGACGTTCACCTCGCGGATGGCCTTCTGCTCGGGCGTGGCCTCCGCCTCCTCCACGGAATCGATGACGAAGCCCTCGTCGTTCTTGACGATGCGGCCATATCCGAAGGGATCGTCCATCACGGCCGTCAGCGCGGCGCAGCCGGCGCCCTCCAGCACGGCCTGCTTGAGCGCGGCCAGGGATTCGGCGCGGAACAGGGGCGCGTCGCCCACCATCAGAAAGGCCAGGCCCTGCTCCGGCAGGAGCTGCGCCGCCGCGCGCACGGCCGCGCCCGTGCCCCAACCCTTGGCGGGGTCCTGTTGGGCGAAGAGGGCCCGGCCCTGCAAATGGGCCTTCACCGCCTCGGCACCGTGGCCGACCACCACGATGGGCTTCTCCACGCCGACGCCTTGGACCAGCTCCACGGCATAATCGATCAACGCCTTTCCGCAAACCGTGTGCAACACCTTGTGCGTCTTGGATTTCATGCGGGTTCCCTGGCCTGCCGCCAGGATCACGGCGGTTTCCATCTTGTCTTTCATCCCTTTCCAACGGGTGTTTTTTCCATGGGCAAAAATAGTATACCATGCTTTGCGGCAAAGCACAAACCGCAGCTGCCGGTTTGCCGGTCAAAGCAAAAGGGGACGACCCGATCACGGGACTCCCCTTTTGCTTGGATGCATCTACTCCGACAACCAGGGCGCCGGCATAACCTTTGCCCCGTTCTCCCTATCCATCTCGTCCTCCACCTGTACCAGAGCGCGAATTTTCTCGAAAAACTCCTTTTCCCTGGCGCCTGCGGTCATGCGCTTGACCATCACGCCCATGCCCACGACCTCCACGTCGAATTCGCGCATCAGCTCCACCATGCCCCGGACGGTCCCGCCGTCCTTGGTGAAGTCGTCGATGATCAAGGCCCTCTGGGCGTCCACCACGGAGCGCTTGGCCAGGGACATGGTCTTCATCTGGCCGCCGCCGGAGATGTAGTTGATGGTCACCACCGAGCCCTCAAAGGCCTTGTGGTCCCGCCTGGCGATGACCAGCGGCACCCCCAGCGCCCGGGCCACCATCAGCGCGAAGGGAATGCCCTTGGTCTCCACGGTCAGGACAAAATCCGGCTGGCTGGCGTAATACGGGCTGGCCATGATCGCGCCCAAGACCTCCAGCGTCGGCGGATCGGAAAGGATGTCCTGGATATAGAGAAAATTCCCTGGCAATACCCGATCGGGGCTGCCAAGGCGCTTGCACAGGTCCTGCACGTAGGCGAGGGCGTCCTCCCTGCGCGGCTTTGGCAGGAAGCGGACGCCGCCGGCCGCGCCGGCCACCGTCTCGATCTCGCCCAGCCCAAATTGGCCAAAGACGCCGCGCAACAGCTCCACATCCTCGCTGATGGTGGACTTGGCCGCGTCGAACATGGCGCAAAAGCGATTGAGCGTATAAATCCGATTGGGCGCGCTGGTCAAGATGCGCGACATGGCCCCGACCCTTTCGTTGCGCTTGAGCTTACCCATGCTGAGCCTCCGTATTTCCGAATGTTCGCCTGCATTTGTGTCATTATAATCCGTCTTTTCCCGGCAAATCAAGAGATTTACAGAATTTTTATTCAGATATCAACGTCTCCGCCAGCGAGGCCTCCGTCTCGACGGTCTCCCCGCGCAGCACGGCGGCGATGGCCTTGGCCAGGGGTTTGGTGGCATTGAGGGCTTGTTCCAGCGTGTTTTCGTTGTGGCCCACCTCGATGAGCACGGCGCTTTCGGACATATGCTGGTTGTAGCGGCCCGTCTTGACCATCACGTCTCGGCAGAGCCCTTGCTCAATGCCGTTGAGGTAGTCCGTCAGGGCCTGGGCCAGCTTATAGTTTTCCTTCCAATTGGGCATGACGGAAAAGCCGTCCTCTCCGGTGCCGATGAGCATCATCAGGTTGGCGCATTCCTTTCCGTCCACCACGGTGAAGGAGGGGTTGGTGTTTCTGGAGCTGGCGGCGTCCCGGTGCAGATCGATCATCATGTCGAAGGTTTCGCCGGCGGCGGCGTAGCCCTCCAGCGTCTTGAGGGAGCGCTCGTAGGCCGTGCCAAGCTTGGGCGGCTCGTGTTCGGTCAGGTCATGCACCACCTCGATGCCCAGGCTTCGCAGCTCCTGGGCCAACGCCTCGCCAACGCCCATGATGTTAAAGTTCATGTCGGCGCTGCGCCACTGGCTTGTCTCCTCGTAGGGGTTGTCCTCCTCCTGGGCAAAGGCCTCGTAGCTATGGGTGTGGTAGATGAGCACGCGCAGCTTGTCCGTTTCTTCCGGAGCCTCATAGCCGCCGGTGATCTTCTCGATTTCCACCCGGATGCGCTCCACATCGTCGGGCGCATCCGGGATGTTCTCGTCCGCGTCGGCGTTGGCCGCCACCGCCGGCTCCTCGATGAAGGGGAACTGATAGCTGAGCACGCTGAGCGGGTCCAATGGATCCACATCGATCAAAAGCTCGGCCACCTTGGCAACGGCTTGGCTGGCCTCGGCGTTTAGGGAAAGGGTTTCCTTGTCCACGGCGGCCTCCAGCCCCACGTCCAAGGTGGGGCTGGGGCTGGAGGGCTGGATCGCCGTCTGTGCCGGCGCCGTCTGCTGGGTCGGCGAGGCCGTCTCGGCCCTGTTCAGGAAGTAGCTTACGGCCAACCCCAGGATGAGCAGGCAGAGCACCACCACGGCCGCGATATACAGCAATTGAGACGCCTTAAAAACCTGAATCCGTATCATACCCGCACCCCGCTTGTATCAAAATAGGCTCGTCACATGTTAGAAGACTATGCCTTGCGCCTCCCCGGTATGTCTGCCATCCGACGCAGATTTTACGTTCTAGTTCCCGGCTGACCCGTTGTCTTCACCTCGCTTGCCTTGACACAGGCCCCTTTGGGGGGTACTGTATAGAGAACGTTGGAAACGATCCCCCAAGCCTACCTTATTTTAGAGCAATTCCACCATCCCGGAAGGAGCCGTTTCTCCATGAGCGAAAAGAGATCCTTCGTCAAGGGCGCCGCCATCCTTTCCCTGGCCGGGCTCTTGGGCAAGTTCATCGGCATGTTCTACAAGATCTGGCTGATGCACCTGATCACGCCGGAGGGCTACGCCTTTTACCAATCTCCCTACGCGCTCTATAACTTCTTGCTGGTGATCTCCTCCGCCGGCCTGCCCACCGCCATTTCCAAAATGGTATCCGAGCAGGTTGCGGCCGGCCGACGGCAAAATGCCAGGCTCGTGTTGCAAAAGGCGCGCCGCATCCTGTTCTTCACCGGCCTTTGCGCCAGCGTGCTCATGGCGGCCCTGGCGCAGCCCGTGGCCAACGCCATCGGCGATCCGGCGGCCGCTCCGGGCTTCGTGGCCCTGGCGCCGGCCATCTTCTTCGTCTGCCTGATGTCGGCGTACCGCGGTTATTTCCAGGGCCATCAGAACATGACGCCCACGGCCGTTTCCCAGGTGGTGGAACAGCTGGGAAAGGTCACGCTCGGCTTTGCCCTAGCCCTATTGCTCCAACCCTACGGCCTGGTTTGGGGCGCCGTCGGCGCCATCCTTGGCGTGACCATTTCCGAGGCTCTCGCCCTGCTGTACATGTTCTTTTGTAGCCTGCGCCAGGGCCGGCGAGTACCGGAGCCCGTGGGCGAACCGACCAAGCTGGACCACTTTTACCGCCGCCTCTTCGCCATCGCCATCCCCGTGACCATCGGCGCGTCCATGATGCCCATCGTTTCCATGGTGGACACGGCCCTGGTCATCAACCAGCTCAGCTCCATCGGCTATGCCATCGAGCAGGCGCGGAGCCTATACAGCGTGTTTACGGGCGCGGTGACCTCCATCGTCAACATGCCGGCGGTCGTCACCCTGTCCATCTCCATGGCCCTGGTGCCCGCCATGACGGCGGGGGTCGCCTCCGGCGACGCCGCCGGGCTGCGCCGCACTGCCTCCACGGGCATCAAGCTGGCCTTCCTGCTCGGTTCCGCCGCTGCGGTGGGCATGGGATTGCTCTCCGAGGAGATCATCCATCTGCTGTTCCAGTCCAGCCTGTCCCAGTTCGAGCAACAGGTGGGCGGCCAACTGCTGGCCATCATGTCCGTGGCCGTGCTGTTCCTTTCCATCGTGCAATCCACCACGGGCATGTTGCAGGGCCTCGGCAAGCCCATCTACCCTGTTTACACCCTGCTCGCGGGCATCGTGGCCAAGATCGTGCTCAACGCCCTGTTGATCCGCATTCCCTCCTTGAACATCCTCGGCGCCGCCATCTCCACGCTGTGCTGCTACGCCATCGCGGCGGTGGGCAACCTGTTCCTGGTCATCCGCCTCACGGGGGTGCGCATCGGCTTTTCCCGCTTTGTGCTTCGGCCCGCCCTGGCGGCCGGCGGCATGGCGTTGGTGGTCGTCGGGGTGAAGCTTCTGGAGCCCCGGCTCGGACAGACCCTGACCACCATCGCGGCGGTGGGCATGGGCGTGATCAGCTACTGCGTGCTGGCTCCGCTGCTGGGCTGTTTGACCCAACAGGATCTTTCCTTCCTGCCCGGCGGCCGCCGCCTGCAGGCTCTGCTAACCAAGCTGCACATCCGTCTCTAATTCCCATCACAATACCATTTCAGGGAGATATGCCGCATGATCACCATCGTTGGCCTGGGGCTTTCCTCGGCCGATCTCACCCTGGGCGCCAGCTGCGCCCTGCTTTCCGGCAGGCCCATCCTGCTGCGAACCGGCCGCCATCCCATCGCCGGCTTTTTGCAGGATCAGGGGCTCGCCTTTGAAACCCTGGATTCGCTCTACGAGACGAGCCAGGACTACGACGCCCTGCTGCGCGCCATTGCCCAGACCGTCTGCGACAGGGGTGCCTGCGTATACGGCGTGCCCGGCGGCGCGGGCATTTCGGACGAAAGCGTGCGGGCCGTTTGCGCCAGGGCGGGCCAGCTGGGCCTGGAATTCGAGGTCCTGCCCGGGGTCAGCCACTACGAGCGCGCCGCCTGCCGCGTCGGCGGCGTGAGCGGGGCCGTATGCCTGCCGGCGGCGGACTACGATTCCGGCACCTACAACCCTCGCCTGCCCCTGCTGTTGCAGGAGCTGCACTCCCGCTTGGTGGCCTCGGAGGTCAAGCTCCACCTGCTGGACGTATACCCGGCGGAACACCGGGTCTTCTTTGGGGCGGATGCCATCGCCCTGGAGGACCTGGACCGCCAGAGTGACTACGACCATCTCAGCTGCGTCCTGGTCCCGCCCCTGGACTATCCCCAGCTGGAGCGCTTTGACCTGGAGGGGTTGCGACAGGTATTGGCGCGTCTTCGGGACCCGCTGGACGGCTGCCCCTGGGATCGGGAGCAGACGCACGAATCCCTGCGCAAGGATCTGTTGGAGGAATGCTACGAGGCGCTGGACGCCATCGACCAAGGGGACCCCGATCACCTGGCCGAGGAGCTGGGCGACGTGCTGCTGCAAATCGGCATGCACGCCCAGATTGCTTCCGAGCACGGCGATTTCGACCTGCGCGACGTGGTCAGCGGCATCTGCGGCAAGATGATCCGGCGTCATCCCCATGTCTTTGGCTCCGACCATATCCAGACCGCCGAGCAGGTGGTGGAAGCCTGGAACGAAAACAAGAAAAAGCTCCGGGGCCAGCAGGGCCAGGCCGAGGTGTTGTCCGCCCTGCCCAAGTCCCTGCCCGCCCTGCTGCGGGCGGAAAAAACCCAAGCGCTTGCAAGTCCCCTGGGGTATGACTTTTCCAGCCCCCAGGAGGCCATGGACAAGCTGCTTGAGGAGGCCGACGAGGCCCGGCAAGCCCAGGCGGAGGACCTGGAAATGGAGCTGGGAGACCTGCTGTTTGCCTGCGTCAACGTGGTGCGGCTGTTCAAGATCAATGGAGAAATCGCCCTACACCGCTCCTGCGACAAATTCCAGGCGCGCATCGCCCAGGTGGAAGCCCTTGCCAAACAGCGGGGGATCGATCTGCGAAGCCTAGATCCAAAGGCCCTGGACCTGCTCTGGGAAGAGGCAAAGGCGGCGCTTCACGGCCGTTTTAACTAAAGCTTAATTGAAAAAAGCCCGGATTTACGCCTTTTTGACCAATTTGACGGCAGGATTTTTGGTCATTGGGCAGAATAAGTATAGGTCGATTGGGTCCAGCGCTTTGGCCGGGCCCTTTGCCACACATCTCGCGCCCCTGGTGCTAAGCGCCGGACGCAGATCACTAAAGGAGGTTACCCCATCCATGAATAAGGCCGAATTGATCGCCAGCGTTGCGCAGAAAAACGCTCTCACCCGCAAGGACGCCGAGAAGCTGGTTTCCAGCGTGCTGGAGACCATCACCCAGACCCTGAGCGTTGGCGAAAAGGTTTCCCTGGTGGGCTTTGGCACCTTTGAGGTCAAGACCCGCGCGGCGCATGAGGGCATCAACCCCATGACCAAGGAGAAGATCCAGATTTCCGAGAGCAAGTCCCCCGTTTTCAAGGCCGGCAAGCAGCTCAAGGATTCCGTCAACAAGTAAGCCAAGCTCCGGCCCGATGGCCGGTAACGAGGAAGGGCAGGGACGAAGAGGTTCCTGCCCTTCGTTTTTGCAAGTGACGAACCCAAGCGCCCCAAGGACAACAAGGAGGGATCGCCCATGCCCAGCGCGCTGTTTCTCTATACCTCCAGCCACCACGGCAACACCAGGAAGCTCGTGGAGTTCGTCGCCTCCTCCTTGGGGGCGCGAGCCGTGGACCTGCTCCGGTCTGCGCCGCCCCCCTTTGGGGATGAGGAGCTCATCGTCTTGGCCTCCGGTGTCTACTTTCAAACCCTCAGCAAGCCCCTGTTGGCCTGCATCCAATCCAACGCCTTTGCCGGTCGCCGGGTCGCCATCCTATATACCTGCGGCCTGCCCCTCTGCGATTATGCGAAGGAAGCCGCCGGCCTGCTGCAGCGGCAGGGCGCGATCTACCTGGGCAGCCATGGCTGCCGGGGGTTCGATAGCTTCGGCCCCCTGCGCTACATCGGCGGCATCGCCAAGGGCCGGCCCAACGAGGCCGATTTGCGCTCCGCCCTTTCCTTCGTGTCGGGCCTGCTCCGCGACGCTTCCCATCCGGGTTAGCCAACGCGCCCCCATCCCCTTGTTTTCCCCGGAACGGCCCGCTATAATGGGAGAGGAACCCAAAGCAGAAATGAGGTGCTTCCATGCGACTGGATAAATTCCTAAAGGTTTCCCGCATCATCAAGCGCCGCACCGTCGCCAACGAGGCCGCGGATGCCGGCCGCGTCACCATCAACGGCAAGCCCGCCAAGCCCTCGGCGGAGGTCAAGGAGGGCGACGTTTTGGAGATCCGTTTCGGCGAAAAGATGAGCCGTTACGAGGTGCTCAGCGTTACCGAGCACGCCACGAAGGCCGGGGCGGCGGAGCTGTACCGCCCCCTGCCCTAAGGCCATGGGCTGCTATGCGGTGGTGGTGGCGGCCGGCCGGGGGCAGCGGCTGAACGCCGGCGTCAACAAGGTGCTCCTGCCCTTGCAGGGCAGGCCCTTGGTGCGCCATTGCCTGGAGGCCTTACAAGTCTGCCCCCAGGTGGAGGCTGTGGTCGTGGTCGGTGCCAGCCAGGAGCTGGACGCCCTGCGCTTTGCCGCCAGAGGCTTGGATAAGTGCCGCTGGTTTGTGGCCGGCGGGGAGACGAGGCAGCGCTCCGTTTACAACGGGCTCTGCGCCCTGCCCTTCGGCCACCATTGCGTGCTGGTCCACGACGGGGCGCGCCCCTTTCTCTCCCAGGAGCTGCTCCGGCGCTGCATTGCCTCCGTGCAGGAATTCGGCAGCGGCGTGGCCAGCCTGCCCGTGTCGGACACGGTCAAGCTCCTGGATGAACAGGGCGTCCCCTCCACCCTGGACCGCTCCAGGCTGCGCAGCGTGCAAACCCCCCAGGGCTTTTACCTGGACGAGCTGCTGGAGGCCTACGAGAGCGCCTTTGCCGACAATGCCGCCCTCACCGACGATGCCAGCGCCATGGAGCGCAGGGGAAGGAAGGTGCACCTGGTCATGGGCGAGGCCAACAACATCAAGATTACGCAGGCATCGGACCTGGAGCTCTCCCGCCTGCTGGCGGGGGATCGCCTTCCCGTCACGGGCCAGGGCTTCGATGTGCACCGGCTTGTGCCCGGCAGGGCGTTGGTGCTCTGCGGCATCACGGTTCCCCATAGCCGCGGCCTGTTGGGCCATAGCGATGCGGATGTGGCCGTGCACGCCCTGATTGACGCCCTGCTCGGCGCGGCCTGCCTTGGCGACATTGGCCGGCTCTTTCCGGATAGCGACGAGCGCTACAGGGGCATTTGCTCCATGGAGCTGCTGCGCCAGACCCTGCAGCGGCTCAGCGGCTGGCGGGTTCTCCACGCGGACGTGACCATCATCGCCCAGCAGCCCAAGCTAGCCCCCTACCTGGACGCCATGGCCCGCAACCTCGCCGCCGCCTTGGGCGGGGCCCCCACGAGCGTCAAGGCCACCACCACCGAGGGCCTGGGCTTTACGGGCCGCGGGGAGGGCATCGCCGCACAGGCGGTGGCAAGCCTATGCCGGGCATAGCGCTGCTGCAATGGTACGGGCAAAACGCCAGGCCCCTGCCCTGGCGCAAGGATGGGGATCCCTATCGGGTTTGGGTCAGCGAGGTCATGCTGCAGCAAACCCGGGTGGAGGCCGTGCTGCCCCGCTACGAGGCCTTTTTGCGGGCCTTGCCCAGCGTGGAGGCCCTGGCCGAGGCGCCGGAGGAAACCCTCAACAAGCTCTGGGAGGGTCTTGGCTACTACAGCCGGGCGGCGAACCTCCAGCGGGCCGCCCGGCAGATCGTGGAGCTTGGCCGCTTTCCAGACACCGTGGAGGGCCTGCGACGGCTGCGGGGCTTTGGGCCCTACACGGCCGGCGCGGTCGCCTCCATCGCCTTCCAGCGGCGGGCGGCCGCCGTGGACGGCAACGTGCTGCGCATCCACGCGCGCATGCGCCTGGACGACAGCCCCCTCCCCTCTCCCCTCGCCGCCAAGGCCGCCGAGGCCTGGGTACTGCGCACCATGCCGGCCTCCTGCAAGCCCGGCGACTTCAACCAGGCCCTGATGGACCTGGGCGCCTTGGTGTGCACTCCCCTCTCTCCCCGCTGCTCGCGTTGTCCCTGGACGCCCTGGTGCCTCGCCTTCGAGCAGGCCTTGCAGGACGCCTATCCCAAGCGCCTGCCCAAGCCCATCCGGCAGGAGGAGAGCTTCCCCGTCTTCCTGCTGTTCCAGGCCGGGCGCGTGCTGGTGCGCAAGCGGCCCCCCTCGGGCATGCTGGCCGGCCTGTGGGAATTCCCCCACCATGTGGACCTGCAGGCCGCCGGCGACCCGCTCTGCGCCCACCGGCACGTGTTCACCCATCGGGTCTGGAACATGCAGCTCGTCCTGGCGCTGCCCCCTCGGGAGCCCTTGGAGGGCGTCTTCGTGGATGCGGAAGGCCTGCGCGCCCTGCCCATGGCCTCCGCCTTCGCACCTTTTCGGGAACGCGCCCTCCACCTGATGAAAGAAAGCTGAGGTCTTGCCCATGCGCCTGCTGTTCATCCGCCATGCGGAGCCGGACTATTCCATCGACTCCCTGACCGAAAAGGGTTGGAAGGAGGCGGAGCTGCTGTCCCGCCGGCTCGGCCGGCTAAACCCGGCCGCCATCTACTGTTCCCCCATGGGGCGCGCCAAGGATACCGCCAGCTTCACCCTGCAAAAGCTGGGCCGCAGCGCGGAACAGCTGCCCTGGCTGGAGGAGTTTCCCTGCCGCATTCCTCGCCCGGATCGGGGCAAGCCCGGCATTCCCTGGGACCTGCCGGACGATGTGTGGACCAGCCACCCCCAGATGTACGACAAGGACGCCTGGGCGATGGATCCCCTGCTGCAGGGGCTGGACGATGTCGCCTCCGCCCAGCGGCGCGTGGTCGAGGGCTTCGACGCCCTGTTGGAGCGCCACGGCTACCTTCGCTCCGGCCCGTTGTATCGCCCCCTGCGGCCCAACACGGACACCTTGCTCTTCTTCTGCCACCTGGGCGTGCAGTTCGTTCTCCTCTCCCATCTCACAGGCGTGGCCGCGCCCGTGCTGTGGCAGAACTTCTGCGTCTTGCCAAGCTCGGTCACCACGGTGTGCAGCCAGCAGCGGCAGAGGGATCTTTGCTGCTTCCGCGTGCAGTCCCTGGGGGATACCTCCCATCTGTACGCCTTCGACGAGCCCCCGTCCTCCATGGGCTTTTTCTCCGAGGTCTTTCAGGAAGAGCCTTGAGCCCCTTCCTTCCCTCTTGGGGCGGCGATGCCTCAAAACGAACAAAGGAGGTTGCCATGTACAAAGCCATCAACCAGTGGTCCTTCCCCGCCGCCATGGACGCGCTGGCCTGCCTGCGCGAGGCCGCGCGTCTGGGCTATCAGGGGTTTGAACCCGCCTTTTATGAGGAAGGCCCCCTGTCCCTACAGGGCTACGCCCCCTGCTGCAAGGCCCTGGCCCAGGCCGCCCGGGACGAGGGCATCGCCCTAACCTCCCTGGCCAGCGGCCTGTATTGGAAGTACCCGCTGACCGCCGCCTCCCAGGAAGGCCGGGCCAAGGCCTTGGACGTGCTCAAGGCGCACCTGGACGCCGCCGCGGAGCTGGGCGTGGAGGACGTGCTGGTGGTTCCCGGCACGGTGGGTTCCGGCTTCTGGGGAGAGGGGGAGAACACCTCCTACGACCAGGCCTACGAGCGCTCCCAAGCCCTGCTTCAAAAGATCGAGCCCCATGCCCGCGCCTTGGGCGTGCGCATCGGCGTGGAAAACGTCTGGAACAACTTCCTGCTCTCCCCCTTGGAGATGGCCAGGTTTCTGGACGAACTGAACTCCCCCTACATCAAGGCCTACTTCGACGTGGGCAACGTGATCCTCTTCGGCTTTGCCGAGCAATGGATCCGCATCCTGGGCCGGCGCATCAGCCGCGTGCACGTCAAGGACTTCAAGCGCGCCATCGGCAATCTGGACGGCTTCTGCGATCTGCTCGCGGGGGACGTCAACTTCCCCGCGGTGATGCAGGCCTTGCGGGAAACCGGCTACGACGGTCCTCTGACCGCGGAGATGGGCGCCTATAGACACGC
The DNA here is from genome assembly GCA_944383925.1 of uncultured Clostridia bacterium. Lineage (GTDB taxonomy): Bacteria > Bacillota > Clostridia > Christensenellales > UBA1750 > CALWRM01. Next base: position 52,786 of record CALWRM010000138.1, on the reverse strand, counting down.
GCCTTTGGGGCTGGCGCAGCAAACCAGCGCGGCCCTTTCCATGATCCTATCGATGTAACGAAAGAGAAAGTGTACGGAGGAAAACAGACATGCTGAAGGTTGCTTTGATCGGTTTGGGCGGCATGGGCCGCGGCCATCTCGCCAATTACCAACGCCTGATGGCGGAGGGCTATCCCGTCCAGCTGGTGGCCGTGTGCGACATCGACGAGGCCAAGTTTCGCAAAAACGACATCGCCATCAACATCGAGACCGGCGGCGAGGGCTTGGAACTTGGGGATGTAAAGCTGTATACGGATTACAAGCAGATGATCTCCGAGCTGGATTTGGACTACGTGGACACCCCCTTGCCCACCTACGAACATGCCAAGGCCGCCATCTACGCCCTGGACCATGGGCTCCACGTGCTGTGCGAAAAGCCCATGGCGCTGACCGTGGAGCAGTGCAAGGAGATGATCGCCGCGCGCGACCGTTCCGGCAAGACGCTGATGATCGCCCAATGCCTGCGCTTCTGGCCCGCCTACGAGACCTTGAAGGCTTATGTGGACGAAAAGACCTACGGCGAGGTGACCTCCGCCTACTTCTTCCGGGGCGGCTCCACGCCCATGTGGTCCTTCAACAATTGGCTGCAGAAGAAGGAGCTTTCCGGCGGCGTGCTGCTGGACCAGCACGTGCACGACGTGGATACCATCAACTGGCTGTTCGGCATGCCCGACAGCGTCTGCTGTCTGGCCAAGAACGTGATCCCCGGCAGCGGGTACGACGCGGTCTCCACCCAATACTTCTACCCGGACGGCAAGGTGGTCAACGCCCAGGACGATTGGACCATCAACGGCGATTTTGGCTTTGAGATGATCTTCCGCGTTAACTTCGAGAGGGGTTGCCTGGTTCTCAGCCGCCAGGGGCTGACCGTCTATCCCGTGGGCGCGCCGGCCTTCGTGCCCGACCTGCCCGCGGACGACGGCTACTATCGGGAGATCCGCTACTTCCTCAACTGCCTGGAAAAGGGCCTGTCCCCCGACCGCTGCACGCCGGAGAGCACCATGGACACCATCCGCATCGCCTCTGCCGAGCAGCGCTCCGCCGACACCGGCTCCAGCCGCGTGAACCCCGCCGCGCAATAAAGCCCCGCCTACTTCCACGCAAAAGGCGCGCCCGCCGGCTGCGGCCATTGGCCGTTTTGCCGGGGGGCGCGCCTTTTCGTTTTCTTGGCGCCGCTTGGGGGTCTTAGGAGTCGGACACCTGCTTGTAATAGGTCTCTTGCGTCAGGTTGCCGTCCTCGTCCTCCGTTTCCAGGGTGAACTCATAATCGCCGAAAAAGGTAACCTTGCCAACCTCCTGGATCTCCTCGGAGTAGGAGATGGTCAGCACGCCGTCCACGTAGGTGTAGGTGAACTCAATGGGGAACTGCATGTAGGTTGCATAGCCCTTCCCATCGGTACCAAAGGCATATTGCAGGCTATCGTCGTCGGTGGACCAAGTGCCATAGAGCAAGGCGCAAGGATCGCAACCCGCCAGCGCAAAGCACAACAGGGCCAACACCAAGGCCAACGCAAGTGATCGTTTCATCTGTTCAAAACGCCTCCATCAAGCAATAGAATCCTATGCCCATTCATGATAGCATGCCGAACGCCCACTCGTCAAATAACCGGAAGAAAGTTCAGACTTCGTTCATAATCAGTCCGCGGTACAACTCATAAATGAGCACGCCGGCGGCCACGGAGGCGTTGAGCGATTCCGCGCCGCCGCGCATGGGCAGGCGGTAAACGTGGCTGGCGGTTTGGCGAACGGCCTGGGAAACACCCCTTCCCTCGCTGCCGATGACCAGGATGGTCTCCGTGGGCAGGGGGCCGCGCTCGAAAAAGTTTTCGCCGTCCAGGGCCGAGACCAGCACCTCCACGCCCCTTTCCCGCTGGGCGCGCAGGTAGGCGGCCAGGTCCGGCCGCTTGCCAAAGGGCACGCGGAACATGGAGCCCATGGCCGCGCGCACCGCCTTGGGGGAAAAGGGATCCGCGCAGCCTTCGCCGAGGGCTGCGGAAAAGCCGGCCGCGTCGCAGGTGCGCAGGATGGCTCCGAGGTTGCCGGGATCCTGCACCCCGTCCAAGGCCACCTGGGGGTAGAGCAGGGGCTTCTCCTCCGGGATTTTCGCGCTGAGCACCAGGGGCTGGGGGGTCTTGGTCTCGCACACGCTCTCCAGCACCCGTCTATGCACCAGGTAGCTTTGCCCCGCGGCCCGGGCCAGCGCCTGGACCTGGGGGCTGTCCTCCTGCCCCTTTTCCACAAACAGGCAGTCGATGGCAAGGCCGCAGGCCAGGGCTTCGCCGCAAAGCTTTACGCCCTCCACCAGAAAGAGGCCGGTCTCCCGGCGGGCCTTGCCCAGGCGCAGCGCCCGCATCTGCTGGGCCCGCTCGTTGTGCGTGCTTTCCAAATACTGCATGGCTTCCCCTTCCTCTTTCTCCACATGAAAAAAGGCGGCGCCTTCAAAGGGGGCGCGCCTTTTTTTGCATGGGAACCATGCCCGCCTCGTGCAAGGCAAGCGTTTTTAGGCGAGCTTGGACTTGGCGAGCTCCACGATCTTGCCGAAGGCGGCGGGATCGTTCACGGCCAAATCCGCGAGGATCTTGCGGTTGACGTTCACGTCCGCCAGCTTCAGGCCGTTGATGAAGCGGCTGTAGCTCAGGCCGTAGGGACGCACCGCGGCGTTGATGCGCGCAATCCACAGCTTGCGGAAGTCGCGCTTGCGCAGCCGGCGGCCGATGTATGCATAGCGCAGGGAACGGGCAACCTGCTCGTTCGCGGCGCGGAACTGCTTGGACTTGGCGCCAAAGTACCCCTTAGCAAGCTTAAAAACCTTGTTGCGGCGCTTTTTGGCGTTGACCGACATTTTGATTCTGGCCATCTTGGGTTATGCCTCCTTAAATCTCCTGCCACAAGGCTATTACTTGTAGGGAATCAACTTCTTCACCGTGCGGCTTTCGCACTCGGACACAAGGCCGGGCTTGCGCAGGTTGCGCTTACGCTTGGTAGACTTCTTGTTGAGGATATGGCTCTTATACGCCTTTGCGCGCTTGATCTTGCCGGTGCCGGTCAGGGAAAAGCGCTTTGCCGCGGCGCGGTGCGTTTTCTGCTTGGGCATATGCTTCTCTCCTCCTCTCTTGGAGTAAAATTGATGTATGATTACTTGTCCTTCTTGGGCGAGAGCATCATGGTCATGGTCCGGCCCTCGGTGGCGGGGGCGCGATCCATCACGGCATAGTCCTTCACCTGGTCAAAGAACGAGTTCATCACCTGCAAACCGATATCCGAATGGGTGACCATGCGGCCCCTAAAGCGGATGGACACCTTGATCTTGTTGCCGTCCTGCAAAAACTTGATGCAGTCCCGCACGCGAACCTGGGTGTCGTGCTCTTCGATGGTGGGGGAAAGGCGCACTTCCTTCACGGTAATGACCTTTTGATTCTTCCGCGCCTCCTTGTCCCGCTTGGATTGCTCGTAGCGGAACTTGCCGTAGTCCATCAGCTTGCACACAGGCGGCTTGGCAGTGGGCGCGATCTTCACAAGATCCAGCTCCTTCTCCTCCGCTATGTCCATCGCCTGCCTCGTGGGCATCACGCCCAGCTGCTCTCCGTCCGGACCGATCAGCCGGACCTCGTGGTCGCGGATCTCCTCATTGATCATCATGTTCATACCGATTGCGCTGCACCTCCACATGCTTGCTACTTCGTTCCTTCCTAAAATAGGGAAGGAGGCGGGCATCGCTGCCCGCCTCCTTCAACGCGCAAAACCCCTTCCGGGCGTGCGCGCAAAAAGCGCCTTGGTTGAAGACCGCTGCTAAGCTCCTTGGCCGCAGGGTGAGAAGCGGGCTGCTTCTGCTTTGGCGATCCTTGTTGAACCGCTCATACGCAATTAAGTATACCAAGCAGCCTTGCTTCTGTCAAGGGGAAGCGCGCGTTAAACTTTGCTGCTTCTTCGGTCCACATCGGCGAGAAAGTCAAGGATCCGCGCGTTGACCTCGTCGATTTGCTCGCCGACGAAATGGGGCCTGTGGCCGCCGCCCTTGACCTGGTAGACGCTGGCCTCCGGCAGCCTTTGCCGCAGCTCCTGGCAGCTTCCATAGGGGTCGTGTTCGCCATTGACGCACAAGACGGGGCAGGCGATGGCCTTCCACTCCTCCTCGCTCAGGTTGGGATGGTTCTTCCAATCCTCGACCGTCATGGTCAGATAGGTTTGCCAATCGCCTCTATGGGCGTCCAGGTGCCTCGTGCGGGCGGTCTCGATGAAGTCCAGGTCGTTGTGGCGCAGGAGCGCCTCCGGCAGGTAGTCCTCGCAGCCCTCGCTGTGCGGGTAGGCCGCGCCGCCGATGGTGACCAGGCTCTTCACCCGGTCCGGGTACTTGCTCGCCAGATAACAGCCCACATAGGCGCCGCAGCTATAGCCGACCACGTGCGCCTGCGCAATGCCGAGGGCGTCCAATAAGAGGGGCATGTCGTCGGCAATTCTCCGGCTGCTCCAGCGAAGGTCCTCGCACCTGGTGCGTCCATGGCCGCGGAAATCCGGAAACAGGCAGCGATACCGCTTGGAAAACGGCAGGATCTGGCCGGAAAAGGCCAGCAGGCCGCGGCTGTAGTGGCTGTGCAGGAACAGCAGCGCCTGGCCCCTGCCGAATTCCTCATAATACATTTCCAGGTCCCTTACGCTTGCATAGGGCATCGATCGTTTTCTCCCTTCCGGGCAGCGTTCCCGTCTAGGCCTTGGCCTTTTGCTGCGCCTCCATCTGCTGGCGGTAGCGCTCCATGAACTTCTTGAGCATTTCCTTCAGCTCGGGCGGGAAGTTCTGGCGGAATTGGCGGGCGTACAGCCGCTTCGGGGCCTGCCACGGCTTTTGCGCCTCGGTAAAGACCGCGCCCTGGTAGGGCTCCAGGGAGAAGGGCTTGCCAGGCTCCAGACCCAGCAGGCGCTCCTGCTCGGCCGCAAAGCCCATGCGCCGCAGGGTATCGGCGGCAAAGTCCTTCCTCTCGCCGGAGAGGTTGAGCATGCACAGGCCGTCCCCGGCGGGATGGCACATGCGGTAGACATAGACGCCTCCATCCAGGCTGTCCACGCGAAGCTTGCCGCGCTGGAAGGCGGGCAGATGCTTGAGGGCCACCAGCTTCTTGTAGTAATCGCGGGTCTTATTCCCCTCCACCTGGTCCCAGGGCATGCAGCGGCGGCAGTCGGGGTCGTCTCCGCCCTCCAGGCCGATCTCATCGCCGTAATAGATGAGGGGCGAGCCGGGCATGAGCACCTGCAGGAAGGCGGCGGCCTGGAAGGCCTCGATGGAGCCGGCCAGGGTGCGCAGGCGGGAGGTGTCATGGCTGTCCAGCATGACCCAGCTGGCCTCGGTGGCTGCGTTGGAATAGAGCAGGGTGCCCCGCACCAGGCGGCCGTTGAGCTGCTCGAGGTTGATGTTGGGCTTCTCCTGGAAGAAGTCGCGCAGGGCAAAGGTGGGCGGATAATGCATCACGCCGTCGAACATATCGCCCTGCATCCACTGGAAGGAATCCGTCCAGGACTCGCCCACGATGATGGCCTGGGGGTTTTTCTCCAACACGGCCTGGCGGAACAGGCGCAGGAAGCCATGGTCGATCTCGTTGGCCACGTCCAAGCGCCAGCCGTCCGTGCCGCATTTTTCCACCCAATAGGCGCCGACCTTGCAGAAGTACTCGCGCGCCTCGGGGTTTTCCATGTTCAGCTTGGGCATGCCCGCGCCGTGGGAGAAGGAGTCGAAGTTCTTCTCCTGGGGGTCCACCGGGAAGGACTTGGGGAAGAACCAATCCTTGTAACGGCTGTTCTCGCCCTTTTCCAGCAGATCCTGGAAGGCGAAGAAGCGGATGGAACAGTGGTTGAACACGCCGTCCAGCACCAGGTGCATGCCCCTTGCATGGGCCGCGTCGCACAGGGCCTTGAGGTCCTCCTCGTCGCCAACCAGGGGATCGATCTTAAAGTAGTCCAGCGTGTCATAGCGGTGGTTGGAGCCGGAGAGGAAGATGGGCGTCAGGTAGATGAGGTCCACGCCCAGGTCGTGGATGTAGTCGATCTTTTCCAGAATGCCCTTGAGGTTGCCTCCGCACATAACGCCCCGGTCCGGCTTGGTGCCCCAGGGGGACAGCCCTTCCGTCAGCTCGCCGACGCGGTGAAAGCGGTCCACGAAGATCTGGTAGCAGACGCAGCCCCTCGCCCAGTCGGGCACCACGTGCTCCTCGCAGCCGAGGATGCTGGCGAAGATGAAGCACTCGTCCAGGTTCTCGCGCATCTCGTCGTAGAAGCCGGAAGCATACAGGTACTTCACCTCGCTGCCCTTCTCCAGGCGGAAGAGGTAGTAGAGCCGGGGGTCCATCGGCAGGAACACGGCCTCATAATAGTCGTGGATGCCGTCGCTGAGGATTTTCTCCATGGGGATCTCCACCATGGGCTTGCGGGGGCCGAAGTAATACTTCTGGTCGTAGAGCACCGTGACCTTGTCCAAATCGCCGGCGGCGCTTTGCAGCTTTAGGTGCAGGGCGGAGTCCTGAAAATAGCGGTAGTCGATGCCGCTACGGTGGTAGATGGCAGCCAATTGCACGTTCTGTCAGTCTCCCTTCTATTTATTGAATGGCCACATACGGATATATTTCGGTGCAAATGCCCAATTTCCTGCTAAGCCTTTTAGCCAAAGGGCTCAAAACCACGTTTTCCGTCTGGGCGTGGCCGGCCACAAACAGCTGTAGGCCCAGCGCCCGCGCCCGAAGCAGGTTGTGGTGGGCCATTTCGCCGGTGAGGAAGGCCTGCGCGCCCAGGCGATACGCCTCCTGAAAAAAGTCCCCGCCTCCGCCCGAACAGACGGCCAACCGCCGCAGCTTGGCCTCCCGATCGCCGAAGAACCAGGCCTGCTCGTTCAACCGCTCCCGCACAAGCTCCAAAAAGGCGCCCGCGCTCGGCTCGCCTTCCAGTTCTCCGGTAAGCACAAAGCCGCCCTGCCCCGAAGGCTCCACGCCCAGGCTGCGCAGCAGGCATTCGTTCACCCCGCCGCGCGCCTTGTCCAGGTTGGTGTGGGCGGCGATCAGGCCCCTGCCGCCGCGCACCATGCGGCAGAGCAGCTCGGCCTCAAAGCCTTGGCTGAGGGTCTTGATGGGATGAAACAAGAGGGGGTGGTGGCTGATGACGAGCTGCGCGTCCATCGCCTCCGCCCGCTCCAGCGCGCCCGCATCCACATCCAGGCAGAGGAGCGCCCGCTCCACCTCCGCCTCCGGGTCGCCCAGCTGCAAGCCGGAATTGTCCCATTCCTCCGCCGTATCGAAGGGGGCCACGCCGTCCAGCCAGGCGTATACGTCCTTGATCCTGGTCATAGCTCTGTCAACGCCTCCCATTCCAGCCGCGCCCTGCGCAGCTTTTCCTCGTCCTTTCCTTGCAGCGCGCCCTCCAGCGCGGCCTTGGCCACGGCCCGGCGCCAGGCCAGATAGGGTTCCGCCAGAGGGTCCTTGGTCCAGAATCTGCCAAGCAGCGCCTCCCTTTGGGTGTAGGGCCTTTCCTCGCGCCCGGGCTCTGCCAGGAGCAGCACATAGAAGCGGCCGCCGCTGCTTGCGATGCGCTCGTCCCGGATGCGCATGGAGGCGCTTGCCAGCTGAACCCGCAGCCGGGCCAGCTCCACATTGGGCTGCAACACGGCCCGGCAGGGCAGGCCGCCCTGCAGAATGTGCAGGATGGTTCTTGCGCCCATGCCGCAGACGGCCACGCCGTCCTTCGGGTCAAGGCGCAGGCCCTGCAGCCCATCCTGCACCAGCAGCTCCGCCCGGTCCTCCAGCCCTTCCTCGGCCAAGGTCCGGCGGGCGCGCTGCAGGGCGCTGGCGCTAATGTCCGTCAGCAGCGCCCGGCCGCACAGCCCGGCCCGGAGCATGTAGGCGCCCAGAAACCCATGGTTTGCGCCCACGTCCACGAACAGCTCGCAGGGCCCCAACAGCCCCGCCGCCGCGAGCAACCTTGCGTCCAACAAGCGGCATTCCCCTCTTCAAATCGATGGCGGCCTTACAAAAAAGGCGGGAGAGGTCTTCGCGTTCGGAAGGCCTTTCCCGCCTTTGCTTGGGCCGGCTAATCCAGGAAGTCCTTGAGCTTTTTCGAGCGGCTGGGGTGGCGCAGCTTGCGCAGCGCCTTCGCCTCGATCTGGCGGATGCGCTCGCGGGTGACGTTAAACTCCTTGCCCACCTCTTCCAGGGTGCGGGCCCTGCCGTCGTCCAGGCCAAAGCGCAGCCGCAGCACCTTTTCCTCCCGCGGGGTCAGGGTGTCCAACACGTCCATGAGCTGCTCCTTGAGCAGGGTGAAGGCGGCCGCCTCCGCCGGGGCCGGCGCCTCGTCGTCGGGGATAAAGTCGCCCAAATGGCTGTCCTCCTCCTCGCCGATGGGGGTCTCCAGGGAGACGGGCTCCTGGGCGATCTTGATGATCTCGCGCACCTTCTCCTCGGAGATGCCCATGTAGGAAGCGATCGCCTCCGGCTGGGGTTCGCGGCCGTACTCCTGTAGGAGCTGGCGGGAGACGCGGATGAGCTTGTTGATGGTCTCCACCATGTGCACGGGGATGCGGATGGTGCGCGCCTGGTCCGCGATGGCCCTGGTGATGGCCTGGCGGATCCACCAGGTGGCGTAGGTGGAGAACTTATATCCCTTGGCGTAATCGAACTTTTCCACGGCCTTGATCAGGCCCAGGTTTCCCTCCTGGATCAGGTCCAGGAACTGCATGCCCCGGCCCACGTAGCGCTTGGCGATGGAAACCACCAGGCGCAGGTTGGCCTCGGCCAGCTTGCGCTTGGCCTGGGCGGCAATCTCCCTTTCGGCCGGGTCGTCGGAGTTGCTCAGGCCCATCTTGCGGGCGATGTCCACCTCTTCCTCCGCCGTGAGGAGCGGCACCTTGCCGATTTCCTTTAGATACATGCGCACCGGGTCGTCCGTGGAGATGCCCTCCGGCATGGAAAGGTCCTCGGCCTCCGGGGTGATCTCCTGCTCGCCGGCCTCCTGTTCGGCCAGCTCGCCAACCACGTCGATGCCCAACTGTTCCAAAGACTCCAACAGCTTTTCATACTGCTCCGGGGAAATCTCCACCTCGGTCAGGGTTTCCTCGACCTCCCGTTGGGTCAACGTTCCCTTCTTCTTGCCGGTTTCCACGATTTCCTCGATGCGGCCTTGTTTCGCATCCTTGTTGGACAAGAGGTTCACTCCTTTCGGCCGGCCTGCTTATACCGGCCCCGTTGCGTCATCAAAGCGTTCAAACGTGCGCCCACCGTCTTTTGTTCCTCTGGCGGCAGGGTGGGCAGCGCCGCCATGAGCTGAGAGATTCTTTGGTCGATCCAATAGAGCTTAATATGTCCAACGCAATCTGCGATTTGCTTTCCGGGGTCTTCCTTGACCAGGCTCTCGTCCTCCGAGAGCACCTGGGCCATCTTGGCGCGGAGCTGCTCGTCCTCCTCCATGCCCATCAGGCCCACCAGGGCGCTCCTTCCTCCGGAAAGAAGGGTCTCGTACATGCGCCGATAGGTGGCGTCGGTGAACTCCTCCGCCGTCAAGCTGCCCTCGGGCAGCCTGCCGCCCGAGTATAGGTAGAGCACGATGCGCCTCTGCGCGGCCTCGTGCACCATTTCCGGCTTATTCTTCCCCTGCGGTGGAGAAATATCCCTTTTTATGGGCTTTGGCGCGGCGGGGCTTGCGCCCACCTGCCTGAGCAGCGTCTCCCTTTCAAAGCCCGTTTCTAGGCTCAACCGCTTGAGGTAGCGCTCGGTCTGCACAGGGGAAAGGCCTCGAAGTATGGCGGACGCCTCCTCCGCGTAGGCGGCCCGCTCCTCCTCGCTGGATAGGTCCCTCTTTTGCTTGGCCACATCCAGGCGGAAGGCGGTGCTCTCCACGCAGGGCAGGTCGATCAGGGCTTGTCCGCCCTTGTCGCGGACGAACTCGTCCGGGTCCTGGCCGCCGGGCACCACGCAGACCTTGACGTCCACGCCGGCCTCCTGAAAGATGCCGATGGCCCGCTGGATGGCCCGCTGGCCGGCCTCGTCGCCGTCGTAGCAGACCACGATGTTCTCGTTGTACCGCTTCAACAGCCTGGCCTGCTCCTGGGTCAGGGCGGTGCCGAGGGTGGCCACGCAGCCGTCCACCCCGTGCTGGTAAAGGGAGACCACATCCATGTAGCCTTCCACCAAGCGCAGGTAGGGGAAGCTCTTTTTCTTGAGAAAGTTAAGCCCGTATACGTTGCGCCGCTTGTTAAAGACGGGCGTGTCCGTGGAGTTGAGGTACTTGGGTTGGCCGTCGCCCATCACGCGGCCGCCAAAGGCGATCACGCGGCCCCTGGGGTCGAAGATGGGGAACATGACGCGGTTGCGGAACACGTCGAAGGCCCGCCCGTCCCGCTCCATGGAGAGATTGGCCTCCACCAGCTCGGCCGAGCTGAAGCCCTGCTCGCGCAGCTGCCTGGTGAGGCTCTCCCCGCCAGGGGCCGTACAGCCAAGGCCGAAGCGCCGGATGGTCCGGTCGCTCAATCCCCTGCCGTGCAGATAGGCCAGGGCCTTCTCCCCCTCGGGCTTGTACAGGTTGGCGTTGAAGAGGCGGGCCGCCTGGGTCAGGGCTTGGTACAGCCTTTCCTTGTCCTCCCTGGAGCGGCGCTCGCCGCCCTGCGCCGTCTCCGGCACGGGCAGGCGCGCCCTTTCCGCCAGCAGGCGGACGGCCTCGCCGAATTCCAGGTGCTCCATCTCGCGCACGAAGCGAATCACGTCCCCGCCCGCGTGGCAGCCAAAGCAGTAGTAGAACTGTTTTTCGCCATCTACGGAAAAGGAGGGGGTTTTTTCGCCATGGAAGGGACAAAGCCCCCAGAGCTTTCCGCCCTTTTTTTGCAGGGGAACGTAGGTGGAGATCAGCTCGACGATATCGTTTTTCTCCCGCACCTCTTCGATGAAGCGATCCGAAAAGAATCCGGCCATGTCTCACGCTCCTTCTAGTCCCCCGGCGTGCAAGAAAACCTGCCGCCCTGCAAACGCCGCAAGAGTATATTCGTCAAAGTCCGAGGGATTCCTCCTTCAAGCGCGTTTCTTTTTTGTTTGTTCCCCGAACAAATTGGGAACGTCCCGACGCCGCCCGGTCCCGCGAAGGGCACGGGGGCAAGGCCGGATTCTCGGTCCAACGCCGGCGCAGGCGCGCCTTTTTGGGCCGCTTTAGCGGTCCAGATGGACGCTCTCCGCCTTGGGAATGAACAGCTGCGCAAAGGCGCCCACGGCAAAGCGGTCCGTCATGCAGGCGATGTAATCCGTCACCGCCGCGTGCGCGTCCTCCCGCATGTGATCCGGTTGAAACTCCAAGGGGAGCAGCGCGGTGTGCTCTAGATAGTATTCGTAGAGGCAGCGGAGCATTCGGGCCGCCTTTTTCTCCTCCCTGTCCACGCTCTCCCTGGCGTACACCCGTTCGAACATGAAGCTGCGCAACTGGTCCGTGGCCTGGCCGACCCTGGGAGACATGCGCACCTCCGCCTTGCCCTGGCAGGTTTCCACCACGTCGCGAATCATGGTGTCGATGCGCTCGCCGTGGCTATGGCCCAGGACCTCCAACAGCTCCCCGGGAAGCTCCTGCTGGGAAAGCGCCCCCGCGCGCAGGGCGTCGTCGATGTCGTGGTTGATGTAGGCGATGCGGTCCGCCAGGGACACCACCCGCCCCTCCAGGGTGGCCGGATGGCCGTCCTTCTTGTGGTTGAGGATGCCGTCCCGCACCTCGAAGCAGAGATTGAGGCCCTGGCCGTCGTTTTCCAAGCGCTCCACCACGCGCACGGATTGGCGCTCGTGGGAGAAGCCCCTGGGATTGAGTTCGTTGAGAATTCGCTCGCCCATGTGTCCAAAGGGCGTATGGCCCAGGTCGTGCCCCATGGCGATGGCCTCGCAAAGGTCCTCGTTGAGCCGCAAGGCCCTGGCGATGGTCCTGGCGATCTGGGATACCTCCAGGGTATGGGTCAGCCTCGTGCGAAAATGATCCCCCTCCGGCGCGATGAAGCATTGGGTCTTGTGCTTGAGCCGGCGGAAGGATTTGCAGTGGACGATGCGGTCCCGGTCCCGCTGAAACTCGGTGCGCAATTGGCAGGGCCGAATGGGCCGTTGCCGTCCCTTGGTGTCGGTGGCGTGGGTGGCATAGGGCGCCAGCCACTGCCATTCCAGGGCCTCCCAGCTTTCCCGTACGGTCATGGTATCCCCCCTTCTGGCGCCGCGGCGGCGTCTTATTTTTGCTGCATTTATCCAATACATTCTATTTATCCCCCGCCCATTCCTCCTATCGGCGTTTTTTTCTGAACGTACTGCAACAAAAAAGGGCCGGAAAGCCGCTTGCCGCGTTGCGCAGCGTTTCCGGTCCTTTGCTCGTTCCTTCCGAAAAGGCCTATCCTTCATAGACCCGAATGCGTCCCCGGACCCTGGCGTCCACGGGGCGGCACACCACGGCCGACACGTCGTTGACATCGCCCTCGGCCACGGCCATCGTGTTGTCCGCCTCCTGCGTCTCCAACACGACGCCCATGCGCCCCTGCATCGGGCCCTCGTAGAGCACCAGGTCGCCCTGGCGCAGGTCGAAGCCCGGCTCCAACCGGGCCAGGTAGCGTCCCTGGTTTGCGCCCCAGCGCTCCCAAAACCCTGCGTCCGCAAAGGAGCCTTCGCCAAGCTCCGGCAGTCGAGCCGGCAGGCCGACGCCGGCCAGGCGCAGGCAATGGTAGGCAAAGGCCGCGGACCAACACCCCTCCGCCGACTGCAAATCCCCGCCCTCAAAGCGGGAAACCAGGGGCTGCAGGTTGGAGGCCAGGCCGCAGACGGCGCCGTGGAAGCTGCGCCTGGCCTCCCGCGCGGCCACCTGCGCCAGGAGCGGCGCGCTGCCCGCCTGCGCGAGGGGCTTGGCGGCCGGGGCGCTCCGGCCGCCTTCGGCCGGCGGCGAAGGAGGGGCGGCCCTCTTGATGCGCCGGTAGAATAGGACGATCCAAACGATGCCGCCGAGCACCATGGCGCCCGTCAGGCAGGCCAAGAGCTTTGCCGCCAGCAGGGCGGAACTCGATGCTTCCATAGCTTTCCTTATGGCTCCTCCTTGTTTACGGCCCGATCCGGGATCTGTGTTAGCGCACCTTGCCGGCGCGGAACAGCTCGTAGTCCTTCAGGGCGGCTTCCAGCAGCGCCGGGGTGTTGAGCTGATAGGGACAGCGCTTCATGCAGGCGCCGCAATGCAGGCAGTTTTCGATCTTCTTCATTTCCAGGGCAAACTCGTCGGACACGTATTGGGCGATGGGCGCGCGGCGCAGCAGCTGCGGCATGCGGGCGCACATATCGATCTGGATGCCGGCGGGGCAGGGCTTGCAATAGCCGCAACCGCGGCAGAAGTCGCCGGCCAGCTCCTCGCGGTCCTTGGCGATGCGGGCCATCATGGCCTCGTCCAGCACGGGGGGGTTCTTTTCCAAGGATAGGACCTCTTCCAGCTCGCTGTCGCGCTGCATGCCCCAGATGGGCACCAGGTTATCGAAGGGGCGCAGGTAGGCCATGGAGGGCGCGGCCGAGGTCAGCAGGCCGCCGGCCAGGGCCTTCATGGCGATGACGCCGATGTCCTTTTGCTTGCACAGGCGCACGAAGTCCAGCTCCTTTTCCGTGGAAAGGGCGGACAGGGGGTATTGAATGGTCTCGTACAGGCCGGTCTCCGCCTCGGCCAGGGCCACGTCCAGCCGGTGGGCCGTGACGCCGATGTGGCGGATCATGCCCTGCTCCTTGGCCTTGAGCATGCAGGCGGCCATCTCGTCGTTGGGCACCTGGGCGGGGTTATGGAATTGGTAGATGTCCACGTAGTCCGTCTTCATGCGGGTGAGGGACAGCTCCAGATGCTTCCAGAACAAATCGGGCGTGGAGGAGCCCGTCTTGGTGGCGATGTAGACCTTGTCGCGCACGCCGCTCAGGGCCAGACCGATCTTTTCCTCCGAATCCGTGTAGCCGTTGGCGGTGTCGAAGAAGTTGATGCCGTTTTCGTAGGCCTTGTACAGCAAGGCGGCCGCCTCCTCCTTGGAGAGGCGTTGAATGGGCAGGGCGCCGAAGCCGGAACGGGTGACCATTAAATTGGTTCTGCCAAGACGGATCTTTTCCATATCTCTCTTCCTTTCCCTCTGCTTGCCGCCGCGCAAACCGGCCGGCGGCCTCTATGTTTCTTTTATTTTACCAATCCTAAGCCCCATCAACAAGTTAAATCCCATGCTATGCGGGAAAAAGGCGTGGAATTTGGCGGAAATCCGCATGAACTTATGTTACTTGTCTTCCATTCATTGACAATGGACCGCTTGCTATGCTATGATTACATTAACATACAGTTTACAAGTCTGCACGCAGATCTGCGCGCAAGAGAAGGAGGGCCTGCCCATGAACGAACAACGTCTTGCCGCCTTTTCCAGCGGCACCTGCTTTGACGCCTATAAGGAATTGGGAAGCCATCCCTACGGCAAGGGGTATCGTTTCCGCGTATGGGCGCCCAACGCCAACCAGGTCAGCCTGGTGGGCGATTTCAACGGCTGGAACGACCAGGCCAATCCCATGAAGAAGACCGCCGGCGGCATTTGGGAAACCGTCGTGCGGGAGCTCCCCGCCTTCTCCTCCTATAAATACGCCATCTTCGGCAACGACGGCCGCGTGCTCAAGGCAGACCCCTACGCGTTCCATGCCGAGACCCGTCCCCAGACCGCCTCCAAGACCTATGATACGAGGGGCTATCGCTGGAAGGACGCCGCCTGGATGCGCAAGCGCGCCAAGTTCAACCCCTACACCAGCGCCATGAGTATCTACGAGATGCACCTTGGCTCCTGGAAGCTGGACGAGGAGGGCCGCCTATATACCTACGAGCGCATGGCGGACGAGATGGTGCCCTATGTGCAAAAGCTGGGCTTCACCCATGTGCAGTTCATGCCGGTGATGGAGCATCCCCTGGACCTTTCCTGGGGCTACCAGGTCACGGGCTTTTTTGCCGCCAACTCCCGCTTTGGCACACCGGACGGCCTCAAGGCCCTGATCGACCGCTTCCATCAGGCGGGCATCGGCGTCATCCTGGACTGGGTCCCCGCCCACTTCCCCAAGGACGAGCACGGCCTGCGCCGCTTTGATGGCACCCCCCTTTACGAAAGCGCCGACCCCACCCGGGGCGAAAACCCTTCCTGGGGCACCTGCATGTTCGATGCGGGCAGGCCGGAGGTTTCCTCCTTCCTGCTCTCCAGCGCCATGTACTGGCTCAAGGAGTTCCACGCCGACGGCCTGCGGGTGGATGCGGTTTCCTATATGCTCTACCTGGATTACGGCCGCGAGCCCGGCGCTTGGCATCCCAACGTCTACGGCGACAACCGAAACCTGGAGTCCATCGCCTTCTTCCACAAGCTGAACGAGGTGGTTTACCGGGAAATCCCTGGCGTCATCATGGCGGCCGAGGAAGCCACCGCCTACCCCGGCGTGACCCATCCGGTCTACCTGGGCGGCCTGGGCTTTGGCTTTAAGTGGAACATGGGCTGGATGCACGACACCCTGGACTACATGGCCCTGGACCCCATCTATCGCAAATACCACCACAACCAGATGACCTTCTCCCTGATGTACGCCTTTAGCGAAAACTACATTCTCCCCTTTTCCCATGACGAGGTGGTGCACGGCAAGCACTCCCTGCTGGACAAGATGCCCGGCGATATTTGGAAGAAGTTTGCCTCCCTGCGCGCGGTGCTCGGCTACATGTACGCCCATCCGGGCAAAAAGCTCCTGTTCATGGGCGCGGAGTTTGGCCAGTTCATCGAGTGGAAGGAGCTGGAACAGCTGGATTGGTTCCTGCTGCTCTACGACAAGCATCCTCAAATGTTGGAATACACCACGGCGCTCAACCACTTCTACCGGGAGAATCCCCCCCTCTTCGAGGTGGACAACTCCTGGGAGGGCTTTACCTGGTGCAACGCCGACGACGGGGACCACTCCATCTTCTCCTTCCTGCGCAAGGATAAGCAGGGCAACCAGCTCCTGTGCGTATGCAATTTCACGCCCGAAACCTACGAGGGCTATCGCATCGGCATGCCCAAGGCGGGCGTGTTCACCCAGCTGTTTAACTCCGACGAGGAGCGCTACGGCGGCTCCGGCAAGCAGGGCCTGACCGCTCCCGCCCGCACGGAGTCCATTCCCTGGGACAAGCACCGCTACAGCCTATGCCTCGGCATTCCTCCCCTGTCCTGCGTGTATTACCGTTTTTCTCCCTACCGGGGCTTCCATCCCCGCCCCAGCCACAGGAAAAACGGCTAATCTCAAAAATACCTATACAAAAGCTTTAAGAAAAGAGGGTGTACCTAAATGGGTAAAAAATGTGTCGCCATGCTGTTGGCGGGTGGTCAGGGCAGCCGCTTGGGCATTTTGACCAAGAACACGGCCAAGCCTGCCGTTCCCTTCGGCGGCAAGTACCGCATCATCGACTTTCCCCTTTCCAATTGCTCCAACTCGGGCATCGATGTGGTGGGCGTGCTGACCCAATACCAGCCCCTGGAGCTGAACGCCTACATCGGCACGGGCAAGCCCTGGGACTTGGACAGGCTAACGGGCGGCGTGTTCGTGTTGCCCCCTTACGTCAAGGGCAAGACGGGCACCTGGTATAAGGGCACGGCCAACGCCATTTATCAGAATATGGGCTTTATCTCCCAATACGATCCCGACTATGTCATCGTGCTTTCCGGCGACCACATCTACAAGATGGACTACTCCGACATGATCGCCCTGCACGAGAGCAAGAACGCCGACTGCACCATCGCCGTGTATCAGGTGCCCTGGGACGACGCCTCCCGCTACGGCATCATGAACACCGACGAGGACGGCAACATCGTTGAGTTCGAGGAAAAGCCCAAGAAGCCCAAGTCCAACAACGCCTCCATGGGCATCTACGTGTTCAACTGGAAGGATCTGCGCGATTACCTCATCGAGGACGAGAACAACCCCAAGTCCTCCAACGACTTTGGCAAGGACATCATCCCCCGCATGCTCCAGGAGGGGAAGCGCATGGTCGCCTATCCCTTCGACGGCTACTGGAAGGACGTGGGCACCATCGAGTCCCTGTGGCAGGCCAACATGGATCTGCTGCTCTCTCCCCCGGCGTTCAACCTCTACGACAGCTCCTGGCGCATCTACGCCCGCAACCCCATCATGCCCCCGCATTACATGGCGGCCGAGGCCACGGTTTCCAACTCCATGGTGACGGAAGGCTGCAACGTGCGCGGCACGGTGATCAATTCGATCCTCTTTGCCGGCGTGCAGGTGGAGGAAGGCGCGGTGATTGAAAACTCCGTCATCATGAACGGCGCCAGGATCATGAAGGACGCGCGCGTGCGCCGGGCCATCGTCTCCGAGCATGCGGTCGTCGGCGAAAACTCCGTGGTCGGCGGTGCGGGCGACATCGCCGTCGTCGGTCAGGGCGTCTGCCTGCCGGAGTATTCCGTGGTGCGTCCTGGCGAACAAGCGGATCAGGAAAAGGCGTAAAAGGGGGCAACAGCAATGAAAGATACCTTCGGCTTAATCTATACCTCGCAAAGCGATATGTGCCTTCGGGAGCTCACCCGTTCCCGTTCCATCGCGGCCATGCCCTTTGGCGGCCGCTACCGCGTCATCGACGTGCTGCTCTCCAACATGGTGCACTCGGGCATTACCAACGTCGGGCTCATCACCCAGCGCAATTACCACTCCCTGATGGACCATCTGGGCTCGGGCAAGGAATGGGACCTGGATAGAAAGCGCGACGGCCTATTCATCCTGCCGCCCTTCGTCACCAAGGACAACACCGGCGCCTACACCGGCCTGCTGGACGCCCTGCGCTCCAACATCGGCTACATCCGCCGTTCCGCCCAAAGATACGTGGTGATTTCCGGCTCCGACATCGTGTTCAACACCACCTATGACGCCCTCTTGGAGCAGCACATCCGCACCAAGGCCGACATCACCGTGATGTACAACATCCCCTCCGAGGAGGAGCTACGCGAGCAGTCCGACCGCACCCACCTGAAGATGGACGAGGAGGGCCGCATCACCGACGTGGAGTATTCCCCCATCCTGCACACCTATCCCGCCGTGTCCACCAACGTCTACATCATGGATAAGTCCCTCCTGATGTACCTGGTGGAGGTTTCCGCGGCCCACTACCGCACCGACTTCGTCCGCGATGTGCTCATGTCCCAGCTGCAGAGCCTGAAGATCTACGGCTTCAAGCTGGAGGGCTATGTCAAGCGCATCGAGTCCATTCCCTCCTACTACCAGCTGAATATGGACATGTTGGACGAGCAGATCCGCACCTCCCTACTCTCCAAGCCCAATCCCGTCTACACCAAGGTCAAGGACGAGGTTCCCGCCCGCTACGAGGAGGGCGCCCGGGTGTCCAACTCGCTGGTGGCCGACGGCTGCATCGTCGAGGGCGAGGTGGAAAACTCCATCCTCTTCCGCGGCGTGCGCGTTGGGCGCGGCTGCAAGGTGCAAAACTGCATCCTCATGCAGGGCGTGGAGGTACAGGACGGCGCCCAGCTGTCCCACGTCATCGCCGATAAGAGCGCCTTCATCAAGCGCGACCGCCGCCTGATGGGCCAGCCCTCCTTCCCCATCGTCATCGAGAAGAATGCGGTGATCTAGGGGCCGCGGGCATAGACAGTTTGCATTTTGTTTCGCCATGTGGTATACTCATACCATCAACATCCAAGGGGGTGGGCAACTGCCCGTCCCCTTGCCTTTTCCCTGCGCGGGCTTATATGAAAAAGGGAGGTAGTAAAAATGAAGGTTTTATTCGCCGCGTCCGAATGCGTCCCCTTTGTCAAGACCGGCGGCCTGGCCGACGTGGTCGGCGCTTTGCCCAAGGTGCTTGCCAAGGAAGGCGCGGACGTGCGCGTCATTTTGCCCCTGTATAAGGATATCGGCCAACAATGGCGCGACAAGATGACCCACGTTCTCTATACCTACATCAACCTTGGTTGGCGGCGGCAATACTGCGGCATCGAGACCTTGGAGTACGAGGGCATCACCTTCTATTTTGTGGACAACGAGTATTACTTCAACCGGCCCTCCATCTACGGCTGGGGTGGCGACGAGGGCGAGCGCTTCGCCTTCTTCGATCGGGCTGTCCTGGAGGCCCTCCCCCTGTTGGAGTATAAGCCCGACATCATCCATTGCCATGACTGGCAGACGGGCATGATTCCCGTGCTGCTCAAGCGCCAATACTCGGCGCTGCCCTTCTACAACGGCATCCACACGCTGTTCACCATCCACAACCTGCAATACCAGGGCGTGTTCGGCATCGACTACATGGAAGACCTGCTCAATCTGGGTTGGGACGCCTACACCGACGACAAGCTGGAGTTCTTCGGCGCCTGCTCGTTCATGAAGGGCGGCCTGGTCTACTCCGACGAGATCACCACCGTCAGCCCCACCTATGCCCAGGAAATCCAGACCGCCTACTATGGCGAGCGTCTGGACGGTCTGCTCTACGCCCGCCGCAACTCGCTCTCCGGCATCCTCAACGGCATCGACACCGAGGTGTACAGCCCCTCCAAGGACCCCTTCATCGCCAAGAACTACAACGTGGTCTCCCACCGCAAGTTCAAGGCCGTGAACAAGGCCGATTTGCAGCAGAAGCTGGGGCTGGAGCAAAGGCCCGACGTGCCCCTCATCGGCATCATCTCCCGCCTGGCTTCCCAGAAGGGCTTTGACCTGATCGAGTACGTGCTGTCCGACATCATGTCCATGGATGTGCAGGTGGTCGTCCTGGGCAAGGGGGACGAGAAATTCGTCAACCTCTTCGGCTGGGCCGCCTACCGCTACGAGGGCAAGCTGGCCGCGCGCATCGAGATGAACAACGAGCTGGCCCACCAGATCTATGCCGGCTGCGACCTGTTCCTGATGCCCTCCGCCTTCGAGCCCTGCGGCCTGTCCCAGATGATCGCCATGCGCTACGGCACCCTGCCCATCGTCCGCGAGACCGGCGGCCTGAAGGACACCGTGCAGCCCATCAATCCCCTCACCGGCGAGGGCACGGGCTTCACCTTCTACAGCTACAACGCCCACGACATGCTGGGCGCCATCCAGCGCGCCGTGGCCCTGTATCAGGAGGACGACAAGACCTTCCACAAGGCCATCCGCAACGCCATGAAGCAGGATTTCAGCTGGGACGCCTCCGCCAAGGAGTACGTCAAGCTCTACCAGCGCCTCTGCCCGGAAGCCGAATAAGTCCGGCGCACAGGAAGCGGTTCCGCTTACGCGGAACCGCTTCCTGTTTCTTTCAGCCCTTCCATGCGCAAGACGGCGAAAGGGGGCTTCCCCTCGCCTTCTTTGGACCGGCGGCCTCTTGCGGCCGGCCGTCCAGGCGTCCTTCCTGCGCCCGTTCCACAAACAGCCCGGACTTAAAGCAGCGCATGCGGGCGCCGCAGACGCCCTGGTTGTTCCGGTCGGGGCTGCGCGAGGCCCCCTCGCGCTGCCTGCCGCGCTCCTCCCGCCGTTTTTTTGAATTCGGCATCCGCAAACCATGCCGGCGCTCGATGCGCTTGACCGCCGCCGCATCCACGGGAAAACCCATCGCCGCCTGGCGCGCTTCCGGCGCGACGCCCCTCGCCAGGCCTCCCGATGCAGGGACCGACCTGCGCCATGGAAGCCTCCCCCTTCCTGCGCGCCACGGCCATGCTTCCGACGGGGTCCCCCATATGGTATTTGCAATTCCAGCTTGTTTGCGATAAACGATTTGCGTCGTTCCTTTTGAACGACCTCCCTTTGCTCGGTTGTGCAGTTGGCGGACCGCACTTCTACTTTGGCAAAGGGAGTTTTCTTGTCCGCATGATCGGCCTTCGCCTTCTCTTGGCACCGCTTGCCCAGCGAGCGGTTTTCGGCATAGACAAAAAAAGGCGCTTCACCTGGAAGCGCCCCCTTTTGTTGGGTGCTGATCTATTCCTTTTCGGGGAACAGCTCCTTGCCGCAGTTGGGACAGGGATGGGGCTGCTCCATATCGAAATCCTCGGGATCGTAATAGATGGTGTCGCCGCAATGGGGGCAGGCGTATTCGATGTAGTCGTCTTCGTTGAACTCCACCTCGTCGTCCTGCTCGTCCTCGCAGCCGCAATCGCACTCGTCGTCCTCGTCCTCGTAGACGATCTCCTCCACGTCGGCCAGGTCGTCGCTCACCTCGTCGATGGAGTCCTCGGCGTCCTGAATGCGCTGTTCCATCGCGCCCATGGCGGTGGCCATCTCGTCCACGGTATCCAACAGGGCCAGGATCAGCTTGCGCTCCGGCGTATCCGGCGCCAGGCCAAGGCCTTCGGCCAGACCCTTGAGATAGGCGGCCTTTTCGGTCAGCTTGCTCATCGTATCTTCCTCCCCATGCGCGGCCGGTTTAGGCGCGCTCCATGTACTCGCCGGTGCGGGTGTCGATGCGGATCTTCTCGCCCTGGTTGATGAAGATGGGCACGTTGACCACGTAGCCGGTTTCCAGGGTGGCGGGCTTGGTCACGTTGGTGGCGGTATCGCCGCGCACACCGGGCTCGGTATCGGTGACCTCAAGCTCCACAAAGTTAGGCGCTTCCACGGAGAAGGCGGTGCCCTTGAAGAAGCGGACGGTCACGTTGGTGTTCTCCTTCACGAAGGGGATGGCGTCCTCCACGGTCTCATGGTTGAGGGGCAGCTGGTCAAAGGTGTCCACATCCATGAAGTAATACAGCTCGCCGTCGCTGTAGAGGTAGGTCATTTCCTTGGTCTCGATGTTGGCGCGCGGAACCTTGTCGGTGGGGTTGAAGGTGCGCTCCAGCACGGCGCCGGTCATGACGTTCTTGATGCGGGTGCGCACAAAGGCGGCGCCCTTGCCCGGCTTGACATGCTGGAAGTCCACGATATTGAAGACACTGCCATCCAGCTCGATGGTTACGCCCTTGCGGAATTCTCCTGCGGTGATCATGGGTATCGTCCTCCTAAGCTAAAGTAGATTGGTGGGGGAATATGACAAAAGAGATGCCGATCAGGGTATTCCCGCGCCGCCGGGGACAGAACCGGACCCGGGGCGCGCCCGCAAGCGGCAAACCCCTGAAACGCGAACGCGCGCTAGAGGGTGATGAGCTCCTTGGAGCTGCGGCAAAGGTTGCGATGTCCATCCTGCTCCACGATGCAAAGGTCCTCGATGCGCACCCCGCCAAGTCCGGGCAGGTAGATGCCGGGCTCGATGGTCACGGCCATGCCCGGCTCGAGCACCGTATCGGAGCGCTGGGACAGCCGGGGCTCCTCGTGGATGAGGCGTCCGACGCCATGGCCCAGGCTGTGGCCGAAGCAATCGCCATAGCCGGCCTTTGCGATGATGTCCCTGGCCACGGAATCCATCTCGCGGCCGGTCTTGCCGGCGCGCAGGGCGTCCAGGGCGCGCAGGTTGGCTTCCAGCACGATCTGGTAGATCTCCTGCAGCTTGGGATCGATCTTTCCGATGGCCACGGTCCTGGTAAAGTCGGAGCAATAATCGTCCACCTTGCAGCCAAAGTCGAAGGTCACCACGTCGCCCTCGCGGATCACGCGGTCGGAGGGGATGGCGTGGGGCAAGCTGGCGTTTTCGCCGGACGCGGCGATGGTGGAGAAGGAAAGGTCCTGGGCGCCATGGCCCAGCATATATACGAACAGCTCCAACGCCGCCTGCCTTTCGGTCACGCCGGGCTTGAGCCAGGTGAGCAGGTGGGCAAAGGCGTCGTCGGTGATCGCGGCGGCCCTTTGCATGGCGGCGATCTCCTGTTCGTCCTTGATGATGCGCAGGCGCTCGGGCAGGCCGTTCAGGGACTTGGGCTCCTGACCGCCGAGTAGCCGGGCCAGCTCGCGACCCTCCTGAATGGTCAGATAGTCGTCTTCCCAAAGGGCGGTTCCGCCCGCCTGGCGCACGCAATCGGCAATGAGCTTGTTTTGGGTGATGTCGCCGCCGACGGAAAGGATCTCCCAACCGGGACTCTGCCTCTGGGCGGCCTCCACATAGCGGAAATCGGTGATGATGGCGCTCTTGCTTTCCGACACGACCAGGGCGCCCTCGCCCAGGAAGCCGCTGAGATAGCGCATGTTTTCCGGCTTATGCAAGATGGCGACGCCGCCGCCGATGCCGTTGAGAAAGCGCTCCAATCTTGTGGACATAGCGTTCAACCTCCTTGGGGCTGTAGCAAAAACCCCCATAACCTTGGTTATTTTACCACAGCCTTCGGCGAAAGTAAACGAGTAACCCCCCTGGAGCCGCCTTCTTCACAAAAGCTTAAATTCACAAATCGCTATTTTGCAGGCCTTCCAGCGCTTCCTGGCGCAATTGCCGCTTGAGGTCCTCGGTCAGCTGCGCGAGAAAGGCCCGGTTGGTGGGCTTGCCCCGTTCGGGCAGCACGGTATAGCCGAAGTTTTCGTGCAGCGCCTGCAGCCTTCCGTAGCGCCAGGCCGCCTCGATGGCATAGCGCATGTCCCTCTCCACGCTGGCGGGGTTGACGCCCCTGTCCCGGGCGATGGGGGCGTAGACGAGGTCGCGGAGGTTCTTCAGCCGTTGTCCGTCCTTGAGACAGAGCAACAGGGCCTCCTCCAAGTAGGCCTTGCCCCGCATGTGTCCGGGCACGCCCAGTTCCTGGAGCTTTCGCTGCACGGCCCTGCGGCTCGCCTCGCCCAGCTCTCGTTGTCCAGCCAAGGGAAGAAGGGCGAAAGCCTCCTCCCAGCTTTCGCCCAAAAGCGCGTCCTCCGGCAGGGCAAACCCACGGCCAAGGCCATAAGGCGCGCGGAGCACCACCATGGGCCGCCCCGGCAAGCCCAAGGCCCGCACGCCCTTGCACAGCGCAAGGCCGTCCAGGTAGGGCAGCGGAAGATCGCAGAGCAGCGCGTCCGGTTGCAGACTGGCCGCCTTGGCCAACAGCTGCCGGCCGTCGGCGCAGCAGGCCAGCACGAAGTGGCCCTTATCCTGGGCCATGGTCTCCAGGCGTCTGAGCTCCTCGCCCCGCGCGCAACCCAGCACCAACTCCATGTTCTCCCCGCCTTTCGCGATTTACTCCATTATAGGGTTCTTCGCATAGCCCCGCTTTTCCTGCTTGGCGCTTTTACTGCGTGTCCAGCATCCAATCGATGAAGATGCCGTAGCCCTTGGTGGGATCGTTGACATACACATGGGTCACCGCGCCCACGATGTATCCGTCCTGGATGATGGGGCTGCCGGACATGCCCTGCACGATGCCGCCCGTGGCGTTGAGCAGGGCCGAATCGGTCACCTGCACGATCATGGAGCGTTGGGACGGACTCAACTGCGGCGTGATGCGCAAAATCTGGCAGTCAAATGCCTGCACGCCCTTGTCGTCGATGGTGGTCAGGATCTGCGCCTGGCCCGTGTGCACCACGCCCTGGCCGCCCACGGGCAGCCCTTGGGGATAGAGCGGGTTCACCAGCGCCTGGTCCGTGGAGCCAAAGACGCCAAACTCGGTGTTCTGTTCGATGTCGCAGATCTTGGGCAGGCCTCCGGCAAACACGCCGTGCAGCTCGCCCGGCTCGCCCTTTGCGCCCTTCTTCACGTCGATGATTTTAGAAAGGTACACCTCGCCCTCGCGCACGGAAAGCAGCTTGAGGGTGTCCACGTCGGTGATGGCGTGGCCCAGGGCGCCGAACTTGCCCTCCACAGGGTCGATGTAGGAAAGCGTCCCGATGCCCGCCGTGGAATCGCGCACCCAGACGCCCAGACGGCGCACGCCCTCCTCATCCACCACGGGCGTGACGCGGGTTTCAAAGGTTTTTCCATCTCTCTGGCAGCTCAACCGCAGCGTCTTGGCCGTGGAGTTCTTCACGGCATTGATCAGCTGCTGCATATTTTTGATCTTTTCTCCGTCTACGCGCAGGATGCTATCCCCGCTCTTGAGGCCGGCTTCCTTCGCGGGGTTGATCGTTCCGCCGTCGGGCAGGTAGACGTTAGCGCAATCCACCACGAACACGCCGTCGGTATACATGGCGATGCCCACAGCCTGACCGCCCGGGTACAGAACCCTTTCGGGCTGTACCTGCACCGTCATGCTCTTAAGCGGTAGTCCCAGCAGCGACAGCGTGAGCTGCGCGCTGCCCTCCTCCTCGCCCTGCAGCGTTACGCTGCCCGGAAGGCGCTCGTCCGTGGACAGGCGCACCACCGCGCTCTCCTGCTCCACCTGCAGTCCCAGGGGAAACAGGAAGGAAATGTCCGTTTGCTGTCCCTCTGCCATGCGAATAATTTCCGGAAGACTGCGCAGGCTTTGTACCGAAGGGGTAAAATTGAAAACCAGCAGCGCCGCCGCCAGCAAAACGCCCGCCGTTTTTTTCAATCGACCCCTTGCAAAGCCCGGTCTTCGCCTTGAACCGTGCACTTTGCATCCTCTCCCATCGTTTGAAAGTACCCTTAAGATGTGGAGCTGGAGCAAAGCCTATTCTTGAGAACTTTTTTCATGGAAGGCGCCGGGGCGTTCAAGCCCGCGCGCGCCCCGCTTTGGATTCTTTTTCCATGGAAAGCCAAAGGCTCCTCCTGATCCGCGCAGGGCCGACGGCCGGGAAGAGGCGTTTCCCGGCGAAAGGGCGCCCGCGCGCCCGCGTCCAGGGATCGCGCCTGCCGCTGCCAAAGGCAAAACAGGGCCCTTTCCGCTTTCTCTTGCGGAAAGGGCCCAAAATCAGCAAATCGGAACGAGCGCCTGCCAAAAAACGCAGCCTAGGCAAGCTCCGCCTCGGCCTGTTCCTCCTTCTGGCGCTGCTTAAACTTCTCCACAGCATGCTTCCAGCCGCCCATGTAATAATACACGGCGATGGCCATCGCCCGTAGGAAGGAAGCGATGAGCAGGGCATAAAACAGGCCCTGGTAATGTCCGGTCTTGACCGCCAGATAATAGGCCAGCGGGATTCTGGAAAGGGCGCCAAACTGGGCGGTGATCATGGGCACCACGGACTTGCCTGCCCCGCGCATGGCGTTGACGAGGCAGCGATCGCTGCCATGGAACAGGCACATGAAGGACATGATGAACAACCCGTCCGCGGCGCAGGCGACCACCGTCGGATCGGAGGTAAAGAGCAGGGGCAACACGTTTCTTAGGGCGATGAGCAGGGCGCAAAGCCCGACGCCCAGCCCGCAAAGACAGGCGATGCTGCCGTTGATGCCCTTTTTGATGCGGTCCAGGTTGAGGGTTCCCATGTTCTGCCCCACGAAGGTGCAAAGGGCCGTGCTCAGGGCCACCACGGGGATGTTGATCATGTCGTCCACCTTGGTGACGATGCTGTTGGCCGCGATCACCTGGGCGCCGAACACGTTGACCGAGGACTGCACGCACAGCGAGGAAATGGCGTTGCCGATGTTCTGGATGGCAGCCGGCAGGCCGATGCCCACCACCTGGCGGGTCTCCCTGGCGTCCATCCGCAGCATGGGCAGGGAAAGGCGCACGCCGTATTCCCCGGCATTGATGCGGCGGATGATGCCGATGCCGGACACCAGCTGGGAAATGGCCGTGGCGATGGCCACGCCCATGACCCCCATGTGCAGCACCAGCACGGCGATGAGGTCCAGCACCACGTTCAGCCCGCTGCACAGCAGCAGGAAGAGGAAGGGCCAGCTGGAATCTCCCATGCCCCGCAGGGCGCCGCTGCCCATCTGGTAGATCATGTTGCCCGTGGTTCCCAGATAGATGACGATCAGATAGGCCAAGGAATCGCTGAAGATGGCCTCGGGCGTGCCCAGCGCCACCAGCAAGGGCTTGCTGACCAGCAGCCCGACCACGGTGATGAAGAGGGAGCAGAGCAGCGTCAGGCAGGCGATGGTGCCGATGGCCTTCTGCAGGGCCTGCACGTTCTTGGCGCCCACCCGCTGGGCGATGACCACGGTGGAACCTGTGGAAAGGCCGATCATGAACATGTTGATGAGGCTCATCACCGGCGAGCTGGCAGAAACCGCCGCCAGGGCGTCCGCGCCCACGAACTGACCGACGATGACCGAATCCGTCACGTTGTACAGCTGGGTTACAATGGTCCCCAACAAGATGGGGATGGAAAACGTCAATAGGTTGCTGAACACCGGTCCCTGGGTTAGATCCACCCTGCCCCTTCCCATCAAAGCCGCTCTTCTCATACCACGTCCAACTTCCTTGCCTCGATATTTAATGTTGAAAAAAAGTGTAGCATATTCGCGGATAAAAAGCAATCCGGCGTGGGGGACGCCCAAGGAGCGAGGCAGGGCGCATCCTCCCCAGCCAAAGGAAAACCCCCCGCTCCGATCGTTGGGCGGGGGGCTTTCGCGCTTGGGTCAGCGGTGCATGATCTCGGAAATGGCGTCCATGATCTTATCATGGCAACCGCCACAGCCGGTGGAGCAATGGGTGATCTCCTGTACATCCGCGAAGGCCTTCTCCACGTCGTCCAGGGATTTGGCCGCATGCAGAGCGTCCTCAACGTCAAAATAGGATACGTTCTTACAGTTGCAGAGAATGTAGTTTTCCATGTTCGACATTTCCCTCCTCTGTCACGAAACATAGGGGGGCTTGCGCCCCCCTTGTTGACCTTTTTCCTTATTTTCCGAAGTAACGCTTGAGCAGGCCGTTGAAGGCGCAGCCATGGCGGGCCTCGTCCTTGCACATCTCGTGCACGGTGTCGTGTACGGCGTCATAACCCAGCTCCTTGGCGCGCTTGGCCAGGGCCAGCTTGCCGGCGGTGGCGCCGTTCTCTGCCTCCACGCGCAACTCCAGGTTCTTCTTGGTGTCGGCATAGACCACCTCGCCCAGCAGCTCGGCGAACTTGGCGGCATGCTCCGCCTCCTCAAAGGCGATGCGCTTGTAGGCCTCGGCCACCTCGGGGAAGCCCTCGCGGTCCGCCTGGCGGCTCATGGCCAGGTACATGCCCACCTCGGAGCACTCGCCCGCGAAGTTCTCGCGCAGGCCCTGCACCACTTCGGGATCCAGGTCCTTCGCAACGCCGACGCGATGCTCGTCCGCCCAGGACAGCTCGCCGGTGGCCTTCACAAACTTGGATGCGGGGGCCTTGCACTGGGGACACTTTTCCGGGGGGGTATCGCCTTCATGAACGTAACCGCAGATAGAGCAGATCCACTTCATCTTTTGTATCCTCCTTCAAATAGGTTTCTTTTGAACTTCCATACTCGCTTGGCGCCGGGCGTTGTTGCCCGGCCTGCTTGGTTCTATAATACACCAGAATCGCTGGAGTGAAACAGTGCTCACACAAAAAATTGAAAAACTTTTTTGTCTGTGTTATCATGGCCTTAGGAACCAAAGGGCGATGAAACAGGCATGATTTCGGAGCAAAAGGAGGCTTCCGCATGGCGCATACGCTGTACCTGGTTGTTCCCTGCTACAACGAGCAGGAGGTCTTGCCCGAAACGAGCCGGCGTCTCAAGCAAAAGATGGAGGCCTTGCTCGCCCAAGGCCGCATCACCCCGGAAAGCCGCGTGCTTCTGGTAGACGACGGCTCCAGGGACGATACCTGGGCCATTATCTACGGCCTCTCCGACAACGATCCGCTCTTTGCCGGGCTGAAGCTCTCCCGCAACCGCGGCCACCAAAACGCCCTGCTGGCGGGGCTGATGACCGCCAAGGAGAAGGCGGACTGCGTTATTTCCCTGGATGCGGACCTGCAGGACGACGTGGAGGCCATCGATCGCTTCCTGGACGAGCACGACAAGGGCGCCGACGTGGTCTATGGCGTGCGCTCCAAGCGGGACACGGACACCGCCTTCAAGCGGCTGACCGCCGAGGGCTTTTATAAGTTCATGAAGCTCATGGGCGTGGACATCGTCTTCAACCACGCCGATTACCGCCTGATGAGCCGCCGCGCCCTGGAGGGCCTTTCCCAGTACAAGGAGGTCAACCTCTTCTTGCGGGGCATCGTTCCCTTGATCGGCTACAAAAGCTCCCAGGTCTACTATGAGCGCCACGAGCGCTTCGCAGGCCAGTCCAAGTACCCGCTCAAGAAGATGCTGGCCTTCGCCTTCGACGGCATCACCTCCTTTTCCGTCAAGCCCATCCGCTTCATCTGCATCCTTGGGCTGCTCATCTTCGCCGCCTCCGTGCTGGCGCTACTGGCGCTGCTGTGCGTCAAGCTCTTCGGCTTCACCGTCACCGGTTGGACGTCGCTCATCGCCACGATCTGCCTCTTTGGCGGCCTGCAGATGCTTTGCCTCGGCATCATCGGCGAATACATCGGAAAGACCTATCAGGAAGTCAAGGCGCGGCCTCGCTTCCTGATCGAACAATACATCAACCGCCAAGCTGCGGATAAGGAGGAGTAGGCTATGGTTGTTCTTTTGACGGGAGGCGCCGGCTACATCGGTTCTCACACCTGCCTGGAACTGCTCAAGCAGGGATACGACGTTATCAGCGTGGACAACTATTGCAACGCCTCGCCGGAGGCGCTACGGCGCGTGCGCGAGCTTTCCGGAAGGGACGTGAAGGAATACCGCCTGGACCTGCGCGATAAGCAGGCGCTGCGGCGCGTGTTTGAGGAAAACAAGATCGATGCCTGCGTGCATTTCGCCGGGCTCAAGGCGGTGGGAGAGTCCGTGTCCAAGCCCTTGGACTACTACGACAACAACCTCATCTCCACCATCAACTTGCTGGAGCTCATGGCGCAATTCGACGTGCGCAACCTCGTCTTTTCCTCCTCCGCCACCGTGTACGGCCGCGCGGACACCATGCCCCTGGACGAGAGCCTGAAGACCTGGTGCTATTCCCCCTACGGTTGGACGAAGTTCATGATCGAGCAGATCCTCCGCGACGCGGCCTTTGCCAACCAGGCCCTTTCCGTGGTGCTCCTGCGCTATTTCAACCCCGTGGGCGCCCACCCCTCCGGCCGCATCGGCGAGGACCCCCTGGGCATCCCCAACAACCTGATCCCCTTCGTCACCAAGGTGGCCATCGGCGAGCTGCCCAAGCTGGTCATCTACGGCAACGACTACAACACCCCCGACGGCACCTGCCGCAGGGACTACATCCACGTCTGCGATCTAGCCAAGGGCCATGTGGACGCCATACGCTACTGCGATAGCCACACGGGCTGCGAGGCCATCAACCTGGGTACGGGCGTGCCCTATTCGGTGCTGGAAATCGTCAACAGCTTCATGCGCGTCAACCAGGTGGATGTGCCCTACTCCATCGGCCCCCGCCGTCCCGGCGACGTGGACGAGTGCTGGGCCTCCACAGAAAAGGCGCGGCGCCTGCTGGGCTGGAAGGCGGAAAAGGGCCTGGACGACATGATGCGCGACGCCTGGCGCTGGCAACAGCTCAACCCCAAGGGCTACCATGGATAGGTTCGCCCGCCTGGAGGAGATCGACCTGGACCGCCTAAAGGCGGACGGCGTGCGGGCGCTCTTGTTGGACGCGGACAACACCCTGGGTCTATGGCAGGACCCCGCGCCCAGCCAGGGCGCCCTGCGCCTTGTGTGGGAGGCCAAGCAGGCCGGTTTCTCCCTCATCATCGTTTCCAACGCCGGCGCGGAACGGCTGCAACCGCTCTCTAAGGCCCTGGATATCCCCTTCATGCCCCGCTGCGGCAAGCCCCTGCCCTTTGGCCTGCTGCGCGCCGCCAGGGCCCTTGGCCTTTCGCCGCGGCGCTGCGCCATGGTGGGCGACCAGCTGCTCACCGACATGCCCGCCGCCTTCCTCTGTGGGGCCAGGCGGGTATTGGTGGACCCGCTGGATACCAGCCGCGAGTTCGGCGGCACGCGCATCAACCGGCGCATCGAGCGCCTGCTCAAGCGCCTATTTCGTCTCTAGGGGCGCTCGCATAGGAAAGCCGGCCTTCGCATACACATCTGCCAAGGGGGGAGAGGTATGCGAAGGCTTTTGACCCTGTGGCGCTGCCAGCTACAGGAATACATCTGGTGGCATGTCGCCACCGCCTTCCTGGTGCTGGTGTTCGTTTCCTGCGGCTTGTCCCAAGCCTTTGGGCTCGAAGAGCTGGAGGCCGTGTTCGGCGAGTTTTGCTTCTGGGTCGCCCTGCGCGGCCTGCTGCGGGAGCTGTGGTGCTTCGCCCTGCTGTTGCTGTGCATGGTGCACTTTCTCGGCACGCCGGTGGCGCTGTGCGTGCTGTGCGTTCGCGCCTACGCCATCGGCTTCGCCTGGGGCTGGTGGCTGTGCTCTCTGGGCTTTGCCGGCTTTTTGACCTTTCTGTTTCTGCTGCTCCCCCAGGGGATCGTGGTGCTCGTTTCCCTGTCCGGCGCCTGCTGCGTGGGGCTGGCCCACGCCTGCAAGCACCGGCCGCTGGATAGGCGTAGCTATGTGATCGCCATCGGCTGCTGGACCATCCCCGCCCTGTGCGCCTTGCCGCTGGAGTGGCTCGCCCTGCTGCTCGTCCTATAAGGACGGCTTCCCAAAACCTCTCCCTCCCCCACCAAAGGAGTTGCCTTTCCATGGCAAAGCGTGTTTTTATGATCGTCCTAGACTCCCTGGGCGTAGGCGCCCTGCCGGATGCGTCCGCCTATGGGGACGAGGGCGCCAACACCCTGCTGCATGTATGGCAGCGCTGCGCCCCCTCCCTGCCCAACCTGCGCGCCCTGGGGCTGTGCAATCTGCCCGGCCTTGTCGGCGGCGTGCCCAAGCCGCAGGCCCAATACGGACGGCTGCGGGAACTCTCCGCCGGCAAGGACACCACCACCGGCCATTGGGAGCTGCTGGGCCTCGTGCTGGATAAACCCTTCCCCACCTTTCCAGACGGCTTCCCTTCGGAGCTTTGCCGCCTCCTGGAGCGGGAAACGGGCCTGCGCTTTTTGGGCAACAGGCCCGCCTCCGGAACGGCCATCCTGGAGGATCTGGGCGCGGAGCACCTGCGCACCGGCCGGCCCATTCTCTACACCTCCGCCGACAGCGTGTTGCAGCTGGCCGCCCATGTCTCCCTTTTCCCGCCGGAGAAGCTGTACCGGCTCTGCCGCCAGGTCCGCGGCCTTTGCCAGGGACCCTATGGGGTCGGCCGGGTGATCGCCCGTCCCTTTTCCGGCGAGCCAGGCGCCTTTGTGCGCACGGCCGACCGGCGGGATTTTTCCCTGGAGCCCCCCAAGCCCACCCTGCTGGACGAGCTGTGCGAGCGCGGCCTGGACGTGCTGGGCGTCGGCAAGATCTCCGACATCTTTGCCGGCCGGGGGCTATGCGAAAGCCATCCGACGCATTCCAACCAGGAGGGCATGGAGCGCCTGCTCGCCCTGGCCCAGCGGTCCTTTCACGGCCTATGCCTGGCAAACCTGGTGGACTTCGACATGCTTTACGGCCACAGGCGCGACGCCGCCGGGTACAGCCTGGCGTTGGAGGCCTTTGACGCCTTCCTGCCCGGCCTGCTAGAGCGCCTGGGGCCGGAGGACCTGCTGCTCCTCACCGGCGACCACGGCTGCGACCCCTGCCACGCGGGCACGGACCACACCCGCGAATGGGTTCCGCTGCTGCTGTGGAGCCGGACCCTGGCGCCCAGACCCTTGGGCGACCGGCTGGGCCTGCACGGGGCGGCCAGTGCCGTCGATGCTTGGCTCTCCAGCAACTAACGCCGACAAAAAAGGGGCTGTCCCGCGATGCGCGGGACAGCCCCTTTTTGTTTGGACGGTTATTCTACGGAGATTTCCTCCACAAAGCGCACATAGGCCTCGTCCCAGGCGGGCTTGTCCGCAAGCCTTGGCTCGACGGTCTCCACCGAGAAGGACGCGCGCACCAGCGCCCTGCCCTCCTCCACGCTGCCGATGATCCCAAGGGCCTTGAGCTGCATCAACAGGTTGCCGATGGCCGTGGCCTCCGAGGGCCCCGCCAGCACGGGGATGCCCAGGGCGTCTGCTGTGAAGCGGTTGAGCAGGGCGTTGTTGGCCCCGCCGCCCACCACATGCAGCGTGCGGATGGGATTTCCGGTGACCTTGCGCAGCCTTTCCACGGTCCAGCGGTATTTCAGCGCCAGGGACTCGTAGATCACCCTGGCAATCTGGCCCACGCTCTGGGGCACGGGCTGGCCGCTCCTGACGCAGAAGGCCTGCACGCGGGAGGGCATGTCCCCCGGCGGGGTGAACATCTCGTCGTTGGGATCGATCAGGGCGAAGAAGGGCTCCGCCTTCTGCGCCTCCTCCACGATCTGCTGGAAGGAGAGCATGCGTCCGCGCCGCTCCCACTCCCGCCGGCATTCCTGGATGATCCAAAGCCCCATCACGTTCTTGAGCACGCGGATGTTGCCCTCCACGCCGCCCTCGTTGGTCAGGTTGGCGGCCACGGCTTCCGGGCTGATCACCGGGCCGTCGCTCTCCACGCCCACCAGGGACCAGGTGCCGGAGGAAATGTAGCCAAAGTCCTTCCCCTCCGCCGGAACGGCCGCCACGGCGCTGGCCGTGTCGTGTCCGCCGACGGCCACCACGGGAATCACGCCGACGCCCGTCTCCCGGGCGATGCGCGCATCCAGCATGCCGCGCACGCTGCCGGGCTCCGTCACCGGCAGGAAAATGCGCTTGGGGATGCCCAGCTTTTCAATCAGCTCCATGTCCCAGGTACGGGTATAGGGGCTGAGCAGCTGCGAGGTGGAGGCGATGGTGTATTCGCAGCCCAGCGTGCCGGTGAGCAGATACGCCAACAGGTCCGGCATGAAGAGCAGCTTGCGCGCATGGGTCAGCAGCGGGTCCATCTCCCGAACCTCGCTGTATAGCTGATAGATGGTGTTGAGCGGAAGGAAGGCCAGGCCCGTGCGCCGGTACAGCTCCTCCCTGGGCACCAGCTCAAAGGCGGCCTCCATCACCTTGTCGGTGCGGGCGTCGCGATAGTGCACGGGGTTGCCCATGAGATGGCCCGCCTTGTCCAACAGGCCGTAGTCCACGCCCCAGGTGTCGATGCCGATGGAGCCCGGCTCCAGGCCCTCCAGCGCCGCCTTGTTGAGCCCCTGCTTCATCTCGTAGACCAGCCTGGGCAGGTCCCAATACAGGCGGCCAACCAGCTCCACCGGATCGTTGGAAAAGCGGTGCAGTTCCCGCAGGCGCAGCCTGCCCCCCTCCAGCGTGCCCAGAATTGCCCGTCCCGAGGAAGCGCCCAGATCAAAGGCCATCATGTGCACAGCCCGTTCCATGGTCATACCCCCCATCCTGTGGTTCCCTTCCGGGTAGGGCAAGTATACCACAGCGAGCCGTCTTTAACAAGTCCTTTACACTATAGTGGGTTCATTTCTCTCCCCCAGCGGCCTCCTGCGCCGGTTGCGGTGCAAAATAGGCCGCCAAGCCGCTCGCCACAGCCTCTGCCAGGCGCTGCCGGTAGTCCGGCGAGGAGAGCAGCTTCTCCTCCTCCGGATTGGAGAGAAAGCCGCATTCCACCAGCAGGGCGGCATCACAGGCATTTAAAATGTAGTAATCCCCGCAGGAGGGCTCGCGCAGATGCGCCTCCTCCAGGCCGGCCAGGGCCTCCTGAAGGCAGAGGGCCAGCTGCTCTCCTTCGGCGCTGTCGGCCCGGTAAAACAGTTGCGCGCCCCTGTATTTGGAGACTGTGTAGTTGTTCATGTGGATGCTCACCAGGGCGTCCACATGGGCTTCTTGCAACAGGGCGATGCGGTTATCCAGTTCCTTGCGCTTCTTGTATCCGGTGGTCTTTTTCGGGTCGATCAAGGCCTTGTCCGTCTCCCGGGTAAAGACGGGCGTGCCGCCCAGGGCGCGGATCTCTTCCCCCACCAGCAGGGCCACAGCCAGGTTATATTCCTTTTCCGCCACGCCCGTCACGCTCACGCAGCCGCCGTCATATCCCCCGTGGCCCGGGTCCACACCGATCACCTTTCCGTACAGGGGCAGAACCTGCAGCTGCGGACTCATGGCCTGCACATCCCAAAGGGAATAGAGGGCCAGAAACAAAATACAGCCCAATAACAGCCCCGTTACGGCCTTGATTTTTCTCATCTCCTCCATGCCGCGTCCCTTCCCTTTCTGCATGGTTTCCCTTTCTATATACGCGGCAGCTCAGGCGTTTAGACGTATAGAATATGCGAACATTTTAAAACCATTCCAAATAATCGTTCGTTGATTTCTAGAAGTAATCCACATAATCCACAAACTTATCCACAGGCTTCGGGGTTTTCTGCCGGGCCAAACGCCGTTTATCCACAGGCCCCCTTCTGCTTTCTAAGTGTTTTCCACATTTTCCACCATTCGGAAAGGTCCGCTCCCCCACCAGGTCAAGGACTTTTTTTCTCCCGTTCCACTTTTTCTCCTATGCA
Organism: uncultured Clostridia bacterium; assembly: GCA_944383925.1. GTDB lineage: Bacteria > Bacillota > Clostridia > Christensenellales > UBA1750 > CALWRM01. The sequence goes on along the minus strand of CALWRM010000138.1, from coordinate 17,585 downwards.
GCGGCAGCGTCCATATCCTAAAGTTCCCAACACAAAAAACTATAGCGAATTAGGCCAGACGACATAAGCGTTTTTGGCCCCGCCGCGCGGGCGGCCGCCAGCCTTGATTCGACGCCCTCCCCGCGCCCATTGCGCCGGCTGCATGTTAAGCTTTACCTTCCCGCAGGGCTTTTTGCGCTTCGGCCCTTGACAAGAAGGCGGCGGGTTGGCTATAATGCGAAAGGTGTCAAGCTCAACAGCTTTACACCCAAGGGACGGCGCAAGCGCCAAAGGGGTGGAGCCAATTGGAAAAGAATGCCTATCTGGCCTGCCTGCTGGACTTCTACGGCCCGTTGCTCACCCCCAGGCAGCAGGATCTTCTGCATTTGCGCGCCGAGGAGGATCTTTCCCTCTCGGAAATCGCCCAAGCGCTTTGCGTCAGCCGTCAGGCCGTCAGCGACGGGCTGCGCGCGGCGGAGGCCCGCCTGCTACAGCTGGAGGATAAGCTGGGCCTGTACGCGCGCCACGACCGGATGGCCCAACAGGTGCAGCGCGCCGTGCGGGCCTTGCGGCAGGGCGAACAGCAAGAGGCGCTTTCCATACTCATGTCCATGGAGCGGGAGGAAGAATATGGCATTTGAGGGTTTGGCCGACAAGCTGCAAGCCGTTTTTAAGAAGCTGACGCAGCGCGGCAAGCTCAGTGAAAAGGATGTTAAGGACGCCTTGCGCGAGGTGCGCCTGGCCCTGTTGGAGGCCGACGTCAACTACCTTGTGGTCAAGGACTTTCTAAAAAAGGTGCAGGAGCGTGCCGTCGGCCAGGAGGTGCTCAGCGCCTTGACCCCGGGCCAGATGGTCATCAAGATCGTCAACGAGGAGCTCACCGCCCTCATGGGCGGCCAAAACGCCCGCCTGGAGCTGCAACAGCGCCCCGCCGTGATCCTGTTGGTGGGATTGCAGGGCGCCGGCAAGACCACCCTGGCCGGCAAGCTGGGCGGCTTGCTGAAAAAGCAGGGCAAAAAGCCCCTGCTGGCCGCCTGCGACGTCTACCGCCCCGCGGCCATCGAGCAGCTCAAGATCGTGGGCCAGCGGATGGAGCTGCCGGTCTTCGAGCAGGGCCAGGGCGACCCGGTGAAAATCGCCATGGAAGCCCAGCGCCAAGCCATCCTCAACCTCAACGACGTGCTGATCGTGGACACGGCGGGCCGGCTGCACATCGACGACCGCCTGATGGAAGAGCTGGAGAACATCAAAAAGGCCCTGCGCCCCGACGAGATCCTGCTGGTGGTGGACGCCATGACCGGTCAGGACGCCGTGAACGTGGCCAAGGCCTTCGACGAGCGGCTGGGCGTCACCGGCGTGGTGCTCTCCAAGCTGGACGGCGACACGCGCGGCGGCGCGGCCATCTCCATCCGCGCGGTCACGGGCAAGCCCATCAAGTTCGCCTCCGTCGGCGAGAAGCTGACGGACATCGAGCCCTTCCATCCGGACCGCATGGCCTCGCGCATACTGGGCATGGGCGATGTGCTCTCCCTGATTGAAAAGGCCCAGGCCGCGGTGGACGAGACCAAGGCCGCGGAGATGGAAAAGCGGCTGCGCAAGAACCAGTTCACCCTGGAGGACTTTCTGGAGTCCTTCGAGCAGATGAAAAACTTGGGCTCCATGGACGAGATCTTGGCCATGTTGCCCGGCGGGAACAAGCTGGCCGGCGCGCAGATCGACGAAAAGGCCCTGGGGCAGACCAAGGCCATCCTGCTCTCCATGACGCCGAGGGAGCGGCGCAACCCCAACCTGCTCAACTTCTCCAGAAAGAAGCGCATCGCGGCCGGTTCCGGCACCAGCGTGCAGCAGATCAACCAGCTGCTCCGGCAGTTTGAGCAGATGCAAAAGCTCATGAAGCAATTCGGTTCCATGGGCAGGCGCGGCCGCCGCGGAGGCTTTCCCAAGCTTCCCTTTTAACAGGCTCCAATCATTTTAAAGCATGATTGAGATAGAAAAACCAAGGAAAACACTTAGGAGGTATTTCAAATGGCAGTTAAGATTCGTCTCAAGAGAATGGGTATGAAGGGCAAGCCCTTTTACCGCATCGTGGTGGCCGATTCCCGCACCCCCCGCGACGGACGCTTTGTGGAAGAGATCGGCTATTACAACCCCGTGACCGATCCCGCCGAGGTGAAGGTGAACGTGGAGCGCGCCAGCTATTGGGTGAAGAACGGCGCCCAGCCCACCCAGACGGTGAAGACCCTGCTGAAGAACAACGGCGTCATCGAGTAAACAGGACGGTCGCAAGGGCCCTGCCGGGTCCCCTGCAGGAGGAGACGCAATGGTAGAATTGGTTGAATACATTGCCAAATCTCTCGTGGACCACCCCGAACAGGTGGAGGTGCGGGAGATCCAGGGCGAAACCGGGCTCATCCTGGAGCTTCGGGTCGCTCCAGAGGACATGGGCAAGGTTATCGGCAAACAAGGGCGCATCGCCAAGGCCATCCGCGCGGTGGTCAAGGCGGCGAGCCTCAAGCAGGGCACGCCCGCCATGTTGGAAATCCTATAAAAGCCATCCTCTTTCGAGCAAAGATGGGGCCGCCGCCAAGCTGGTCAACGCCTGGGGGCGGCCCTTGCTGCCGATGGGGGCCACGCCGCGCCGGACACGGAACCCCCTGCCGGCGCTCTTGAAAGGGAGGGACGGCAACTTGCGTCCATATCTGATGGTCGGCCAGGTTCTCAAGCCCCAGGGCATCCGCGGCGAGATCAAGATCAAGCCGGAGACCGACGACGAAGCGCGCTTCCTGCATCTGCCCTACGTGTTTCTGGACGAGCAGGGCGCCAAGCGGCTGAATGTGCGCGCGGCCCGCCTGCGGGAGGGCTTCGTCTACCTGCGCCTGGAGGGGGTGGACAGCGTGGAGGCCGCCGAGGCCCTGCGCGGCAGCTATTTGTACGTGGACCGGCAAAACGCCGCCAAGCTGCCCGAGGGGCGCTACTTCATCGCGGACCTGAAGGGCTTGACCGTACAGGACGAGGCCGGCAACGTGCTTGGCCGGCTGCAGGAGGTCTACCAGGCCGGCGGCAACGACGTCTACCAGGTGGAGGGCGCGAGGGGCTTCCTGTTCCCCGCGCTGAAAAAGGTCATCGCCCAGGTGGACCTGGAACAGGGCACGATGACGCTTCGGGCCGAGGCGCTGGAACAGGTGGCGGTGTATGACGATGCGGATTAAGGTCCTGACCCTCTTCCCCAACATGTTTGCGCCCGTGTTGTCCCAGAGCATCTTGGGCAGGGCGTTGGAGCGGGGCCTTTTGCAGGTCGAAGCCCTGGACATACGCGCCTACACCCAGGACAAGCACCGCCGCTGCGACGATTATCCCTTTGGCGGCGGCGCCGGCATGGTGATGACGCCCCAGCCCGTGTGCGACGCCTTCCGCGACGCCCTGCGCGGCTTTCCGGCCAGGCGCATCTACCTCTCCCCCAAGGGGCCGGTGCTCACCCAGGCCAAGGCCATGTCCCTGGCCAGGGAGGAGCGCTTGGTGTTGCTGTGCGGCCATTACGAGGGCATCGACCAAAGGGCCCTGGACCTATACGTGGACGAGGAGCTTTCCATCGGGGATTATGTGCTCACCGGCGGGGAGCTGGCGGCCATGGTCCTCATCGATTGCGTGGCCAGACACGTGCCCGGCGTCCTGGGCAGCGACGAGTCCGCCCAGGAGGAGTCCTTCATGAACGGCCTGCTGGAATACCCGCAATACACAAGGCCCGCCGTGTTCCAGGGCTTGGCCGTGCCGGAACTGCTGCGGGAAGGGCATCACCAGAAGATCCAAGACTGGCGGCGCGCCCAGTCCTTGCAGCTGACCCACGAGCGGCGGCCCGATCTTTTGCAGCGCCTGAACCTCTCCCCGCAGGACCGGGTGCTGCTGGGGTGGGAGGCGCCGCCGTCCCAGCGGCGCGGCCGCCCGAAGCCCTCCCCCGCGGAAGTGGCAGAAAAAAGCCCGGAATAGGGCTTGCATTCCTTTGCGTCACATGGTATAATATTGCGCGTTGAGTTTCGGGACGGTCCTCTGCCGGGCTAACCACGCCTCCTCGAACCGGAAGCCTCCGGTTCCCAAATACGGTATCGAACGCCCTAGATAGGGAAGGAGAACGAACAAATGAACGAGATCATCAGAGCCATCGAGATGGAGCAGCTCCGGACCGACATCCCTGACTTCGCCGTGGGCGACACCGTCCGCGTGCAGGTGAAGGTTGTGGAAGGCACCCGCGAGCGCCTGCAGGCCTTCGAGGGCACCGTCATCGCCCGCCGCAACGGCGGCTGCCGCGAGACCTTCACCGTGCGCCGCGTGTCCTACGGCATCGGCGTGGAGCGCACCTTTCCCCTGCACAGCCCCCGCGTGGATTCCATCACCGTGATCCGTCGCGGCAAGGTTCGCCGTGCCAAGCTCTACTACCTGCGTTCTCGCGTGGGCAAGGCCGCCAAGGTCAAGGATCGCTAAACCCCTTCGTACCAAAGCGCGGTACCGCGAGCGGGCGGTCCTTGTCCAAGGATCGCCCGCCATTTTCCGAAATTTTGCTTGCCAGCGCGCCTTTGCGGTGGTATAATCGCCTCATGTCCTGCGAAGCTGACCGGGCCAATCCCCTGCTCGCAGGTCGCCATGCCAACATAGCTCAGTCGGTAGAGCAGCAGTTTCGTAAACTGCAGGTCAAGGGTTCGAGTCCCTTTGTTGGCTCCATTCTTTCGAGGTGTAGCGCAGTTTGGTAGCGCGTTTGGTTCGGGACCAAAAGGTCGCAGGTTCAAATCCTGTCACCTCGACCATCATCGCCGCGGACGTCCGGTCGTTCGCGGCGGCTTTTTTTATCTAGGTCCCCTTTCGCGCATTCTACCGCGGCTCCTCCCCAAGTCGAACCCGCCTTGTTGGGCTTTCCTTCGGCCTTCCTCTGGCTTTTCCTTTTCAAACGTCCCTATCTGCTATTTGGCTTTTTCATCGGCTCTGGGCGCGCCCGCGCCGCCGCCTTGCAGGTCCTGCGCTTTGGCTTTGACCGGCGGGGATTCCCGGTTCCGCATCGCCGCTGGCGCCGTCCCTGGCAGCCGAGGGAGGAGGCCGTCGTTTCCGCCGTCCGCGGGGCTGCGCGCCATCCTCGCGGACATGCGTCCAGCCCATCCTTGGCAAACGAACATCCTATGGAGGCGAGCAGCTTGAAGAAACACCCCGTATGGCTTGGCATCGGCGGTTCGCTCATGTTTCTGCTTTGGACGGCGTATTACTGCGCAATGCGCCTGACCGGCGGCGTTTGGGATGCAAGGGACCGGCTCGTCTGCGGCGCTGTCGCGGCGGTTTGCGCCGTTTTCCTCATCAGGAGCTGCGTCCTCCTCTACAAAGCCCGCAAGGAAAGAAAGAATCCGTGACGCGGCGGGGCCGGATCCATCGTCCTTCGCAAGGGGCGTGCTCGCAGGTCCAGGAGGCCGGTCAGGCCCGCCGTCTCCCCCGCGTTCTTAGGCCTTCGCCCCAGGCTCTGGGTCGGAGGTTTTTTGCTCGTTCGGCTCTTGCTGGCCGCCGGCCGCATCCCATGCGCATTGCAACGCGGCGCCGCGGCCGCTATACTATTGTCAGGAACTGCGCGCACCCCATCCAAACCATGCGGAGGTGGCCGATGAAAGACCTGACGATCCTGCTCAAGCCGGCCTCGGCCGGCTGCAACCTGCGCTGCGGCTATTGCTTCTATGCCGATGAGAGCCGGAACCGGGCCCAGCCTTCCAGGGGACACATGCGGCCGGAAACCCTTCGCGCCATTTTGCGGAACGTCTTTTGCGATCTGTCTTCCGGCGACCGCCTCTGCCTGACCTTTCAGGGAGGAGAGCCTACGCTGGTTGGCCTGGGGTTCTATCAATCCCTGGTGGAGGACTGCCGCGCCCTGGCCCCAGCGGGCGTTTCCGTGCGCTATGCGCTGCAAACCAACGGCCTGCTGCTGGACGACGCCTGGTGTGCTTTTCTCCGCGAGCAGGGCTTCCTGGTGGGCCTATCCCTGGACGGCCCGATCGCCATCCACGACGCCCAGCGCAGGGATGCGCTGGGGAACGGAAGCTACGCCAGGGTGATGCAGGCAAAGCGGCGTCTGGACCGCCACGGAACGGACTACAACGTTTTGATGGTCCTCACCCGCGAACTGGCCCGCCATCCCCACGGCTTGATGGCGTTTCTCGAGAAGAACCACCTCGCCTATGTGCAGTTGATTCCCTGCTTGGGTCCCTTGGACGGCGGCGCACAGGCCTGCGCGCTGACGCCGGAGCGGTATGCCAGCTTCTACAACGCCTTTTTCGACCTGTGGTTTGAGGCCTATTCCCGTGGCAAGTACATCAGCGTGAAGCTCTTCGACGATTATATCCGCCATCTGGCCTTTGGGGAGTGCAACGCCTGCGGCCTTCTGGGCGTTTGCACCTCGCAGCTTGTGGTGGAGTCCGACGGCAGCGTCTATCCCTGCGACTTTTACGCCTTGGACGAGTATCTGGCCGGAAACCTGGCCGAACGCCCCCTGTCCGCCCTGCTCGCCTCCCCCGTTTTCCAGGCCTTCCCCAAGCGCCCCCTCCCGGCCAATCCCCTATGCGCCGCCTGCCCCTTCCTCCGCCTGTGCGGCGGCGGCTGTCCCCGGATGCGCAAGGAGGTCTTTGCCGCCGCCAAGGGCGGTCTCTGCGGCCACCGGCTGTTCCTGGAACATGCCCTGGAGCGCATGGCCGCCATCGCCCGCCGTCTGCCCAGATAAGCATCGAATCGCGAAACAAGCCCGGAGCCTGAGGCTCCGGGCTTGTTTCGCTGCGCGCGGGCAAAGGGCTCTCCTTCCGCCCTATCCGTTCCAGGGGCTGTCCGCAGCCGGCCGGATGGACGGCCGCCGCTCGCCCGCCGCCTCCATGTGCCGCAACAGCCGTTCCGCCATCTCCTGGCGCACCTTGGCGTAGCGGGCATCCTGGACCAGGTTGTTCCGCTCATGGGGATCGCTGCGCAGATCGTACAGGAACTCCTCGTAATACACGTCGGCGCAGCTCTCGTTCCAGCCGTCGGCGTCGGCGCGGACGGAGTACTTCCAATCGCGGGTACGCACCGCGCGCCCCACCTGGCTTTCGCTGATCTGCATGAACACCGAATCCGGCCAGGCGGCCTGTTCGCCCCGCACCAGGCGCAGCAGGGAATTGCCTGCAAAGCCCTCCGGCTTGGGGATGCCGGCGCAGTCCAGCAGGGTCACGGGCAGGTCCAGCAGGCTGACCATCTCCTCGCGCACCTTTCCCCCTTCAAAGCCCGGGCCGCAGACGATCAGCGGAATGTGCGTGCAGCCGTCGTGGCAGGAGCGCTTGTACTCCCCGTTTCTGGTGCAAAAGTGCGAACCATGGTCGGAGGTATAGATGAAGATGGTGTTCTCCCATTCCCCCGTCTCCTTCAGGGTATCCACCAGCCGGCCGACGTTCGCGTCCAGGCTGGCGCATTGCCCCAGGTAATCCGGGTAATTCTCCCTCCAATCCCCCTGGGTCCCCACCAAATCGCCGGGAACCTCGTAGCCGGCGAAGCGGCGCTTGCTCCCGTCCGGCCCCTCGAAGCGGTGGTGGTCGTTCTGGTGGTGCGGCTCGATCTGGGATATGAAGAGGAAGAAGGGATCCTCGCGCGTCCTCTGGTGCAGAAAATCGATGGCGTAATTGTTGATGCAGTCCGCCCGGTAGCCGATGAACTCGTGCTTTTGCCCCTGGCCGTCGTACACATATCCGTTATAGCCGTGGGAGGTGAACTCCAGCACGTCCGCCGCCATCCAATAATCCAGGTAGCCGCCCCTTCGCTCCTCGGGCACGGCCTTTGTGGCGTAACAAAGGCCCTTGTTCTCGTTGGAGGCCAGGTGCCACTTGCCCACATAGGCCGTCTCATACCCGGCCTGCCGGAAGTGCGTGGCCAGCGGGTGGATGTCCAGGGGCAGCTCGATGTCGTTTCGGTAGCAGCCGGTCTGCGTGGCGTACATGCCGCTTTGCAGGCAGGCCCTGGCCGGGCCGCAGACCGGTTGGCAGGTGAAGGCGTTCTCAAACCGCGTGCCTTCCCGAGCCAGCTCGTCCAGGTGCGGCGTGACGGGCAGCTTTTGCCCATAGCAGCCCAGCGTGTCCCAGCGCTGCTGATCGGAAAAGTAAAAGACGATGTTCCTTCGCTTCATGCGCTCCCATCCTTTCCCCTTCCAAGGGGGCGTTCCATGGACGGCCAAGGGCATCCATCCGGCGCCCGTCCCCTTTCCTTTGGTCCATTATACAATGATTCTCAACAAAAGAAAAGCTCTCGTTACGTCCCCTTCCCGCTTGACACCGTCGTTCTCCCCTGCTATAATATCGTTACTTGATATCATAAAACGATATCAAGGGGAAGGAGGGGTGCGCCTTGCCCAGGCGAGCGATGGAAAGCCTGACGGAATCCATGTTTTACGTGCTGATGGCCTTTGAGCAGGGCGAAATGTGCGGCATCGACGTGGCCGACTACGTGGAGGAACGCACGTCCGGCCGGCTTCAGCTGGGCCCTGCGACGCTCTACACCATCCTGGCCAAGTTTGAGAAGGAAAAATACATCCGCGAGGTCTCGGTGGAGGGGCGCAAGCGCACCTATGCCCTCACCGAACGGGGCGCGCAGGCCTACGAGGCGGAGCTGAAGCGCCTATACCAATGCGTCGCGGACGCGGAAGCGGCCAAAGCGGCCAGAAAGGAGCCTTGAACATGGGCGAGAACGAAGCGACGCGCCGGCGTGTTTGCCGCCTGGCGCCCTGCCCCAGCTACGATGTGGAAGGCATGGAGAGCTGGCTGTCCGAATTGGCCCAGGAGGGGTTGCTGCTGGAGCAGGACGGCTTTTTCGTGGGCCTGGCCTTCTTTTCCCGCGCCGAACCCTGCGCGGCCCGCTACCGTCTGGAAGCGGCGCAGAGGAGCACCAGCCTTTGGTCCGAAAACGGCGGCGAGCCGGACGAAGAGCAGCTGGCCCTTGGCGAAAAGTATGGATGGAACTACGTGGCCAAGCGAGGCGATTTTTACATTTACCGCAGCCTGGAACCCAGCGCCAGGGAGCTGAACACCGATCCGAAGGTGCAGGCCCTCGCCCTCAACGCCGTGAAGAAGCGGCAGATTTCCGCCCTGGTTTCGCTGCTCTTCTGGATCTTGTTGTATCCGCTGCTCGTCCTGCGCTCCGGCCCGCTGCTGACCATCCTACAGCTTGGCACCTGGCGGTTCCTGCTTTGCGCCCTGCTGGCGCTGTGGTTTGTGGCGGATTCGCTGCGGGCCACGATCTACCTGGGACGGCTGCAGCGCAAGCTGCGCGAAGGCCTCAGCTTGGACCGAAAGAAGAATTGGCGAAAGCGCAGCGCCTGGCGCCAGGTCAAGGGCTTTGTGCAGCTTGGCCTGGTGATCGCGTTGGCCCTTGTGTGCCTGCAGCGGATCGGGTCGTCGGCGTTGGGCGAGGACCGCATTCCCCTGGACCAATACGCGGGCGAGCTCCCCTTTCCCACCATGACGGACTTTGTCGGCGAGGAGGCCGTGGGCTATCGCCAGACCATGTACGGCGTGGGGCTGGGCTTTCACTCCCTGCGGGAATGGTCGGATTGGCTGGCGCCTCGCTGCATCGACTACGCCGAGCATGCCTGCGTCGACCTGGCCGACGGCAGCGCCCTGAACGGCGGGCTATACGTGGAGTATTACCAGCTGCTCTCCCCCGCCCTGGCCAAGGGGTTGGCGATGGAGCTGCATGGCTGGGCGAGCCGGGAGCAGGGCTTCGCCCCCCTGGAGCTGCCCGCGCTGGGCGCGGACTACGCCGTCGCCTACACGGATGAGCTCCACTTCCCCAACCTCATCCTTCAGCGGGGGAACGTGACGGTGCACGTGTTCTTCTCCCAAACCTCCGAAACCTTCACCCTGCCCCTGGAGGACTGGGCCCAGGCCTTTGCCGACGCCCTGCCGGAGGCCTGAACCCGCGCCGCCGCAAGGGCTTCGTTGACAAGGCAAAAAGCGAATGCTACAATGGCGTGGATCCAACCGGCAGGATTGCCGGACAAGGAGGTTGTTCCATGGATACGAATGTGTTGCTTGCCTTTCTACTCACCCTGTTGGCGGGCCTCAGTACGGGCATCGGCAGCTTGATCGCATTCCTGAGCCGCCACACCAACCGCAAGTTCCTCTCGGTTTCCCTGGGCTTTTCCGCGGGCGTCATGGTGTATGTCTCCATGAGCGAGATCCTCTCCAAGGCCCAGGCTTCGCTGGCCGCCCAGTTGGGAACCCGCGCCGGCAGCTGGGCCACGGTGGGCGCGTTCTTTGGCGGCATGCTGCTCATCGCCATCATCGACAAGCTGATCCCCTCGGCGGAAAACCCCCACGAGGTGAAGCTGGCCGAGGCCATGGAGGCCTCCCCAGCGCCCACGGCGCGGTTGCTGCGCATGGGCGTGTTCACGGCCCTGGCCATCGCCATCCATAACTTCCCCGAGGGCCTGGCCACCTTCGTGTCCGCCCTGCAGGAACCCGGTTTGGCCATCCCCATCGTGGCGGCCATCGCCATCCACAACGTGCCCGAGGGCATCGCGGTTTCCGTGCCCATCTACCACGCCACGGGCTCCCGCACCAAGGCCTTTGGCTACTCCTTCCTCTCCGGCCTGGCGGAGCCCCTGGGCGCGCTGGTGGGATGGTTGGTGCTGCGGCCCTTCATGAGCGACGCCCTATTCGGCGTGATCTTCGCAGGCGTGGCGGGCATCATGGTCTTCATCTCCTTCGACGAGCTGCTGCCGGCGGCGCGCGAGTATGGCGAGCATCATCTCTCCCTTTACGGCCTGATCTCCGGCATGGTGGTCATGGCGGTGAGCCTATTGCTCTTCCTCTGACCGCCCCGCGGCGGCAAACAAAGGCCCGCTCCCCTAGGGGAGCGGGCCTTGTTTGTGGGATTTTTTTAGTCTTTCTTCTTTCGCCGCGCGAGCCCAAGGGCGATCAGCCCGGCCGCGCAGGCCAGGATCAGGGCGAGCGGCCAGGTCCAGGAGAACGTATCCCCCGTGTAGGCCAGTTCGCCCAGGTGGAAGGCGTTCACAAAGCAAGCCCTGCCGGCGACGCGCTCGCCGTCCTCGCTTTCGTAGCGCGCTTGGGCAACGACCAGCCGGCCGCCGCTGCGTTCCACCCGCACGGTCAGGATCCACCTGGTGGCGTCGTAGGTGTAGCCGGAGGCCCTGCCCCTTTCTTCCCGCAAGAGGAAGCGGTACTCGCCCTCCTGGTGGAAGCGAATGCTGTCAAAGTAGGCCGTCCCCTGGCCGAGCACGGTGACCTTATGGCCAAAGAGCCTGCCGATCCAGGGCATTTCCACGGCGGACCCGTAGTTTTCCATCGCCGTAAGGGAAAAGCTGAAGGGCTTGGCGGTGGGTCTTGGATCGCTGTCCGCGGTGAAGCTCTTCTCCACCGCCGGGGTGTACTGAACGAAGTCTTCGCCCGACTCGCTATGGTATTGGTTGAGGAAAATGGCGGCCTCGCCGTTGGTCTGGGGCAAGAGGATGCCCGGCTTGGAATACGTCGGCGTGGCGACCAGCTCGCCCTCCTCCTCGGTCACAACCACCGTCAGCGTCCACTGCGCATGATCGTAGCTGTAGCCGGGCAGGCCCCCATCCTCCTCGGTGATGGCGAAGGCATAGGTGCCCGGGCTCCTAAACGTCAGCTCCGGGAAGGAGGCCTCGCCCTCGCCGCGGATGGTCGCCGTGGCGTTTTCCGGAACCAACACGCCGCCCGCCGGATCGGCCGCGATCGGGCTTAGATGGAAGCGGAAGGCGTCCGTGGAGGCGGCCAGGCCGCTGAGCTGCTTTCGTACCTTGGGGGTGAAGACGAGTTCCTTCGGCGCGTAGGCATTGACGAAGCTCGCCTGCTCTGTGGAGTCCTCGTGCCCGTCCGCGCTGTATTGGACGTTCTCGATGCGAAGGGTTCCGCCCTTGTCCACAACCTCCACCTTCAGCGTCCAAACGCTTTTGTCGAACTCGTACCCAAAGCCTTCCAGCGCTGTGTCCGCCTGCTCGCGGATGGTGAAGGCGTACGTGCCCGCCCGGCGGAATTCGATGGCCCCAAAGTTGGCTTCGCCCGCCCCGCTGAGGCTGAGGACGCTCTCCGCCGGCATGGTCGCGCCGTCCTGCTCCCCCTCCTTCCATTCCAGGAGGAACACGAATTTGTCCTGCGCGGCGGGGCTTTCGCCGTTTTGGAAGCTCTTTTGCACCTTGGGGGCATAGCTGGCCGGCTCCGGCTCGTAGCTGTTTTCAAAAACCACGCCCTCGCAGGGTGTCTCCTGGCCGTCATCGCCCACCAGGAAGGTCTTTATGGCGGCGGCGAGCCGCTTTTCCTCCTCGTTCCACGTCACCTCCACCTGCACCCTGTAGCGCCGCCCGTCATAGCGGATTCCCGGCGTCTGGTCGGGAACTTCCCGAACGTAGTAGGTGAAGGTCCCCGCTCCCGTGGCCTCCAGCGGCCCAAAGCGCAGCCTTCCTTCCGCGTCGTTCTTCGCCTTGCCCACCGTCTCGCCCTTTTCGTTCAGCAGCTCGAAGGTGAACTGTTCCGCCTGCAGGGCCATGCCCTCCAGTTGTTTCGTGGCGGTGATCTCATATTCCGCCCGCCTGCGGTTGGCAACGGTGAGCGTTTGGTCCGCCTGCGTGACCTCTTTTCCCGGGATGGGCAGGATCCAGGCGGGATGGCCGTCTACGGCCTGGCGCTCCTGCACCTGCATAGCCGTACTCGTGGCGGTCGCGCCGTCCAGCAGGTATCCCTCGCCGGCGCTCGTTTCCACAATCACATAGACCTTGTACCAGAGCAAGCCCTCCACCTCGGCCTCGCCATTTTTGTCGGTCGTGACCGTCTTTAGGGGCTGCTCCAGCGCGGCGCCCTGCGCCGCCGCCTCGTCGTCAAAGGGACCGTACACCGCAAAGCTCGCCCCTTCAATGGGGGAACCGTCGTCCATCGCGCTTTTTTGAATGATCAGGTTGCGATAGGGCACCAAGCCGATGTCCTTCGTGTTGTCAAACCGCCCTTGCGCCGACGGATAGAGGAAGAAGCGCTCGGAAACCGCGGTCCTTTCAGACGCCTCGGCAAAGTTGTTGTCCTGCGCCTCCTTGGCATATGCGCCCCCCGGCTGCAAGTCCACGGGGTTGCGCGAACGGCCCGATCCGATCGTTTTGCTAAGGCGGAAGGGGAGCTGCGCGTCCACCGGGATGGTGGCCGCGATGTTGTAGGTCTTGGGCGCCGCCCCCTTCAGGTAGGCCGGTTGCAGCGGGCTGTTGGGGGTTGTTCCCGAGTACAGCTCATCTTCGCTAGAGCTGTCCTTTTTGCTGGCTGGGTCTAGGTCGGTAAAGACGTAGTTGGCCTCCCTTTCCCATTCTGTATCGCTGGATTTTTGATATACGGTGCTGCCGGAGGCCGAGTGGCTCTTTCCTTCAAAGGTGTTGAGCCGGATCTCGATGTTGTCCAGCAGCGACTGCACCAGCGCGTCGCCGGCCAAATCCGCTACGGATTCCCCTTTCTCCCAAATGCCGTTGTCGTTTTTGTCGATCCAAACATGGCCGCCCACCTGCACCGGTTCGGGCAGAATGGTCGCGGACACGGAATTGGAGATCAGGGTCTGCGCCCGGGTTGCGTCTGCTATGGCCGTGCCCATTGCATAGCTAAAGTACGAGCAGTTGAAGTTGTTCACCGTGTTGGTCCAGGCGCGCTCGGCCACCGCCTCCTCCTCCAACTCGCCGACTTCCATCCGGTACTGGACCCGGTAGCTCTGGTTGTGCTGGAGGGCAATGTCCTCATTTTTCTCAATGGCGACGGCAAACGCGGCCGTGGTTGCAGAGGCATTTTCGCTCCAACCATCCGGCAGTTCGCCTGCGTCAAAGGTCAGCTTCTCGATGTCGGCATATACCCCGCTCATGGCTTGGCTGTTTACGATGGGCTGGTTGTAGTAGAAAACGCGATAGGATTGTTCCTCCAGTTGTTCGGAGCTCCCGTCTGTGAGAAGCCTATGGAGCTGAATGCTCCCGGCATCCAGGGACATCGACCACTGGCTGTTGCGGTCGGAGCCGCCTTGGCTCACGATATCTCCCGCAACGGGCAGCACATCCAGGAAGCTTACGCCCGTGTAGATGTTGGCGGAGGAAAGATTGGTGAACACCAGGCGGTATTCCATGCTTCCATCGTTGTTGACGGAGGACAGGCGGTCCGCGGTGAAGCCGGTGTCCTGGGAGCGGTCGCCCCGGCCGGTTTTGAGCAGCGCCGCCTCGGAGGAGGTGGTCCACTGAATGGTCGCGTTGGCAGAGATAAAGCCAAAGTCCTCAAAACCGCTGTCTGCCAGCATCTCGACCAGAACTCCGCGGCGGGTTTCGTCCAAGGCGTTCAGCGCGCCGGTAACATCGTCGGGCCAGTGCCCGTCCTGCGTCTTCCAGGAGGTCGCCCGCAGGTTGTCCTGGCTCTGCACGCCCTTGGTGCGGCTGCCCAGCAGCACGTGGTTTGTCACGGCCGCCCCATAGGTGGCCACGGCGGCTGTGGAGGCAAGCGTGAGCTGCACCCGGATGCTTTCGCCCGGGTTCAGCGCGCCTTGCAGGAAGACAAACAGGGCGGTCTCGCCTTGCTTGGTCTCGGTGCGCCAGTTCTCCAGGCTAACGCCCTCCGGCGCATCGATCAAGCGCACGGCGCCGTCTCCTTCCGCCAGCCGCATGCCCTGCGGGATCAAATCCACCAGGAAGGGGTTTTGCATGGCCGCCTTGGCGCTTTCATCGTTATGGATCTCCATGGTGTAGACCGCTTGGCCGCTCGTCAGATCGACGGCGGTCTGTTCGCAGGTCTTTGTCAGGCTCACGAGGGCCGTGGGCAGCTCGCCAAAGCTGTTGGAGGCGGTGTCCTCAGGTTCCAGCGTAACCACATCAAGCTGCTCGCCCTGCCCGTTCCATGGCCGGTATTTCAAGGTGGCCTTGGCCGTGTTGGTGATTTCTGTGATGGGCAGCACGCCGCTGCCGCCTTCCTGCTTATCCAGCTGGAGCGTGAGCTCCACCTCTTCGGCCGCAAACGACAGGCCAAGGGCATAGCCGCTGGCGTCCTGCAGCGCCGGGGAGCTGTATTCGATCGTCAGCCATTTGGCCTTCTTGTCCCCGTTGAGGAAGATCGTCTCCCCTCCCTTGCGCAGATCGTCGGTGGTGCTCACCTGGATGGGCTCCTGCCCGTCCTCAAAGCCATAGAAGCGCACCGTGGCAACAATGGGCGCGTCCAACACGCCATAGCCGGCCGTCGAATGGTTGGCCATCCCCACCGTCACCTGGGTGATGGAGTATTTCCCCTTCAGGTATTGGTCAAAGTCCAGTTCCCGCTCCCCGCTATGGGCGGTGAGGCCCTCGTCGGTCAGCACATAGCTGTTCAGGGGATAGCTGTTGTCGTCCACCTTGGGCGTCAGGGTATAGTACAGCGTGGCGCCCTGGCTTAACAGGCTCTCGAGGGAAGCCGTTTCCTTGGCCGTCTTCGTCAGATCGGTCGTGACCTGACCTTGCAGGTTCTTCAAGGTGACCATCTGCTTTTCCCGGCTGCCCGCCGGCACATAGAACACCTGGTACCAAACCACGGACCCATGGTCTCGGATCTGGGTGTAGCTGGACGAGGTTTCCACCGCCAAATAGGTCTTTCCGCCGACGATGCTCCTGCCCAGCGCCAGAAGGGTGCCTGCGTCCGCGTAGTTGTAAGGCCCGTCCTGGCTTCTCGTTGTAACCTGCACGCCCGCGAGAATGGGCGTGCCTTCCATCAGTTTTGCCACCTCCGCCTCGGTCAGGGACGGGGGCGTGCCCTCCGGCACCTCATAGACGCTCACCACCGCCGTGGGGGGAGTCCCGCCCGCCTGAGGGCTTACGTCCTGCTTGCGGATTTCCAGCGGCACATAGGGCGTGTTGTAGGCCTGGTAGACATAGGTGTTGTTCAGCGCGACGGGCTCTCCCTGGTTGACGAGGTGGAAGCGGATGGCCGTGCCGGAATCGGACGCCGCCGTTCCATCCTCCGTTTTCATCTGGGTATCGCCGTCAAACAGGCCCTGCAGCTCCTTGTAGCCCTCCGGCACATGGGATTCCGTCACCGCATAGACCCTGCCGTTCTCCACGGTGAAGACCACCCGGCCGTCCTCGCCGGTGGTCGCATCGGTCACCACCTGCCAGGAGCCCTCCTCGTCCTTGGTGTACAGGGTGAAGGTCGCGCCCTCCAAGGGCTGGGGGTTCACGCCTTCCTTCATGTTGTCATACTTCGTGATCTCGATCTTGCAGCCCAAATAGTTGGGGAAGATAAGTTTTTCCAGCATAGCCTGATCGTTTTGCTCCCGATCTTCTCTGGCCATGGTGTCCTCATCGTAGTCGCCATGCACGAGGGACTCGCCCGGCTTCACCGCCACCTCCGTCCACGGGTATTCGCGCACGTAGCCGTCCGGCGCCTTGAGTTCCTGCAGCTTAAAGCTATCGCCCTGCTCGCTTGCCAAGGGCAGCCGCACGCGATACTCGCCCTCTCCCAGCACCGTCCACGTGCCGGTGGCGTTTGTAAAATACTGGTCTCCCTCCCACTTGCGATAGGCTTCAAAGGCGGCTCCCTCCAGCGGATTGCCGTTCCTTCCATCCACCTTGAGCACGGTCACCTCGGCGTACAGATAGAGGTTGGTGGCCACCACGGTCGCGCCCTGGTTGCTGTCGTTGGGCATGGTGAAACAGTAGTAGCCATCCTCCTCCTCAAGCGCGAACTCGTCCGCCTCCATGCCCGTCAGCAGGAAGCCTTCGTCCGTTTCTTCCCGAAGGTAATAGGTCGCCCCCTGGCTCAGGCCGTCGAAAACCGCCTGCAGTGGCTTGGTTGGATTTTCCGGATCGTATTGGATGCTCTGCGACCCGATCGGTTTTTTTCTCGCGTCATAGAGCGTGAAGGTGAAGCTGTGCTCTCCCAGAACCTTGAGCTCTCCGGCCTCGATCTCCTTCATCAAGGTCAGGGACACCTTCTTGGCGTCGGTAAACGACAGGGTTGTGCCCTCCGCGACCTCCTTGCCCGCAATGGTCACGGTCTTATGCAGGCCCCCGGTCACCACGGCGTACTGGGGCTCGGCGTTGATGTCGTAGCCCGCGGGCGCTGCCGTTTCGGTCACCCTATACACGCCCGGCCCCAGGTTTTTGGCCGTCGCCTTGCCATCAGCGCCGGTGATCACGGTGCCGGCAGGCGTCCAGCTTCCGTCCGCGTCGACGCTTTCCTCCCCCTGCCAGCTTGCAAAGGGCTGGTAGTCCAGTTGGAAGGTCGCGCCCTGCAACTTTCTTCCGTCGTGCCGGTCGGCCTTTTCGATGGTCAGGCTGCCGAGGGCGGGGTCCTCCAGGCGCAGCGTCAGGTCCTCGACGCCATAGGCCTTCAGATCCACCTTTTTGGTGACGACCACCTGGCCGTCTTGCTCTTTCGTCTCAAAGCCAAGGAAGATGCCATCGGTCGCAAACCCGCTGAGCGCATACGTCTCCCAGGCATAGTCTCCATCCGCATAGGCTGCTTGCAGGTAGGTCTCCAGGTAGTCCTTGGAGTGGCCGGCCGCGGCCGCCGTCTCCGAAAGGGTGTACACGCCGCTGCCGATGCCGGAAAAGCTCGCCTTGCCCT
>CALWRM010000137.1 GCA_944383925.1 uncultured Clostridia bacterium | reverse complement strand
GCCCAGCGAGCAGGCCCGGGCCGCCAGGCCCATGGGCTAAGCCCACAAGGTCCGCAGGAAAGCCCTGGCTTTGCCGGGGGCTTTCCTGCGCCCGCTTCTGCTGCGCCGCCCCTTCGAGCTTGCCGCGCGCAAAGGGCCGCGCCTTCCATCCAGCGGGCCCGGCCGAGAAAAAGCCGCGCGGAAGGGGCCTTCCACGCGGCTTTTTGTCTTATTTCTACTAGGCTTGCTGCGCCTTTTTCTGCGCCCGCCTTTCCAGGCTGCGCTGCTTGTAGGTGAGCCACTTGCCGGAACGATGGCGCAGCATGATGATGGCCGCGCGCAGGTACTGGTCCATCACCATGGTCAGCCAGGCGCCGAACAGGCCCAGCCCCAATATGTTGACCATCAGATAGCAGACGATCACGCGGAACACCCACACGCCTGAAACGGAAGCGATCATGGGGAAGAGGGTATCGCCCGCGCCGCGCAGGGCGCCCGCCAGGGATAGCTGCTGGCTCATGCCGGGCTGGGCCACGGCGATCATGCGCAGGCATAGACAGGTCATGGCGATCACCTCCGCGTCGGAAGTGTATAGCCGGGCAAAGACCTGGGGAACCAACAGGAACAACACGCCCACGAGACAATTCACAGCCATGGACAGGTGGCCGATCACCTTGGACTGCTTCATGGCCACATCCGTCTCGCCCCGGCCGATGGACTGGCCAACCAGGGTGGTGGCGGCCACGCCGAAGGCGTTGGCGGGCGAGAACGCCAGGGAGTTGATGTTCAAGCCGATCTGGTGCGCGGCAAAGACGGTGGTGCCCAGGGTGGACACCGTGCGGGCAAAGAGCATGAAGCCGCTTTGCAGGATGAACTGTTCAAAGGTCGCGGGCGCGCCGATCTTCAGCATCTGGCGGATCACCTGCCAGTCGGGGCGCCAGTCGGCCTTGAGGCTGACGTGGATGATGTGGGTCATGGAGCGGCGGCTCATGACCACGTACAGGGCGATGCCGCAGCCGATGGCCCTGGAAAGGGTGGTGGACAGGGCGGCGCCCTCCGCGCCCATGGCGGGCAAGCCCAGCTTGCCGTAGATGAAGATGTAGTTGCCAAGCACGTTGAGCAGGTTGGCCACCAGGTTATAGACCATGGGCACGCGGGTCTGGCCGCTGCCGCGCAGGGCCGCCGTCACGGCCATGTTCAGCTCCTGGAACAGTAAGCCGGCGGCGATGATCTGGAAGTAGCGCACGCCGGTTTCCATGGTTTCCTCGTCGATGCCGCCGGCGGCCATGAACACAACGACGGGCCTGGACGCCCAGATGCCCAGCACCGAGATCACCAAGCCCAACGCCAGGTTGACGATCAGGGTTTGCCGGGTTACGTTGCGGGCGGACTTGGTATCCCCCGCGCCAACGCCCCAGGCAATCAGCGTGGTGGCGCCCACGTTGATCGCCGAGAAGCAGGCCATCAGCAACATGTTCGGCTGGTTGGTCAGGCCCACCGCCGCCACGGCGGAGGAGGAATACTGGCCCAGCATCATCATGTCCACCATGCCGAACATGGTGGACATGACCAGTTCGACAAAGGCGGGCCAGGTGATTTCGTAAATTCGCTTGTACAGCGTCCGCTTTTCCGGACTGATCTCCCATTTGATCGGCTTCATCTTCCACCATGCTCCTTGCGTGTGCAATTAGATAAATCTAAGTATAGCACCATGCACGGGCCCACAGGTTAAGACCCGGTAAAGGATGGCCTGCCTTTTGCAGGTTGCGGCCGCGGCACGCATTGACAAAGTGGCAACCCGCAATATACAATGAGGGAGCAAGCCCCGGACCGGCCGTTTGTCTGCACGCAGGGACCCGGGCGGCGTTCCCGCCCGTTGGGAGCGCCTTCGCGTTTCCCATCCATTCTATAAAGAAGGAGGCGCCCGTTTGACGCAAGCAATTCGCAGGCCGAAATGGCCCCTGTTCGTCCTATTGGGGCTGTGCCTGGCCTGTTTTCTCTTCTGGTGGGCGCCCGTCTTTCCCCTGGTCGGGGCCCTGGCGGCCTCGCTGTTCGGGGTGATCGCCCTATGCCTTGGCCCCTGGTGGCTGTTGGCGGGCGGGCTTTGCTTCATGGCCTGTTGCGGGTTCGGCTCCTGGCTGTTCTACGGCCTGCCCTTGGCGGTGGGCGCGGGCTTTTCCTTCCTAAGCCTGTTGCCCGGCGCCCTCTGCGCCCTGCTGGCTAGGCGGCGCGTCCCCTTTTTCACCCTGGTGCAGGCCCTTGGCTTCTCCAGCTTGGCCCTGCTCTTGGCCGGGTACGGGCTGCTCTACCTGCTGCTCGGCGATCCCATCGCCTATCTGGGCCAGGAGATTTCCCGCTCCATCGAGGCCCTGCCCGCCGAGCTGCAAACCCTGATGTTCTATGCCAGCTCCAACCTGGGCCTGACCTCCGGCCAGGATCTCGACTATACAAAGGTGCTGGACGCCGCGCAGCTGGACCGGCTTCGGGAGGAGCTGGTCGGCTATATGGAGTTGTCCTACCGCCTGAGCCTGCCCACCCTGTTCGTGAGCTGGGCCGCCAACTGCGCGGTCTTCGTCTCCTATCTGCCCCTGCGCGCCCTGGCCAGCCTTGGACAGGCGCAAACGGCCACGGAGATGCCGGAGCTGACCAAGCTGCGCATCTCCCGCAAGGCAAACCTCGGCATGCTGGGCGCCGTGGCCGTCGGCTGGCTGCTGACCCTTCTGGTGGGCGGCTCCATGTATGCCGTATCCCAGGCGATTTGGGAGCTGGTGCTCATCGCCTACGCGGTGCAGGGCGCGGCCGTAACGGAATGGTTCCTCAAGCGCCGGGGGATGGGCCGCGTGGGCCGGCTGCTGCTGATCGCGCTCGGCGTTCTGTTCCTGCGCTACGTGCTCTTTTTCATCGGGCTGCTGGAACAGCTGCTCTATTTCCGAGGCATCGATAAGCCCACGCCCCCCGGCAACGAGGGGAATTAATCCCTTGCCCGCGCTCGTTCGCGGCAAACCAGGACGCATATAAGGAGGTAAACACCATGAAGGTCATCCTGCTCAAGGATATAAAGGGCACCGGGAAGAAGGACCAGGTGATCGAGGCCAGCGACGGCTTCGCGCGCAACTATCTCTTCCCCCGCAAGCTGGCCATGGAGGCCAACGCCGCCAACCTCAACTCCATCGAAACGGCCAAGAAGGCCCAGGACCACCGCAAGGAGCAGGAGAAGCTCCAGGCGATGGAATACGCCAAGCAGCTTTCCGCCAAGCAGGTGACGGTGCAGGTGCGCGCCGGCGAAAAGGGCCGCCTCTTCGGCAAGGTCACCAACCAGGAGATCGCCGATGCCCTCAAGGCCCAGCACGGCATCCAGATCGACAAGCGCAAGATCAGCGTGGACACCATCAAGGAATTGGGCGACGCCGAGGCCGAGGTGCGGCTCTATCCGGAGGTTTCGGCCAAGCTCCGGCTAAAGGTCGTGGCCAAGGAGGGCTGACCGCTTCCCCAAGGGCAAAACGCCGCCTGCGCGGCGTTTTTCGTTCCCCAAGCGCCGGGCCCTTGGCGAGGACAAGCCCGCTTCGCCCAGGTTTGGTCTTCCCATGGCCCTGTCATGGGAGCGCTCTCCCCCTCTTCCGGCGCGGGGCCGCCTTTCCCCCTATTTGCGGAAACGCCGCCCATGGGGGCGGCGTTTGATGTATGCGCGGCGGCGATTGACTAAAAAGCAAGCGCCCCCTCCGGCGGCTGCCGGAGCAAGGCGCGCTCCTTTGCCCGCAGGCCTGCGGGCCGCCCGGTTTCCGTTAGGAAGCCGGCTCGATCTTGGCCTTCAGGGCGTCGAACGCCTCCTGGGCCTGGGCGGCGTCCGCCTGCGCGCTGTTGGAGGCAAAGCTCTCGATTTCCTCGCACAGGGTCTGGTCCGCGGTCACATGCACGTTGGCGATGGCGGTGTCCGCCGCCTGCACCTTCTCGGTCACCATCTCGCTGATGCGCGCGGTGAGGGTTCCCTGGTAGGCATCGTCAAAGGTCAGGCCCACCAGGGCGGTATCGCCCATGACGGCCACCACGGCGCTCTTCACCTCGCTGAGCTTCTCCACCTCGGCGCGGATGTTCTCCGTGTCCACCATCTGGGTGCCGCCGTCGGGGCTCTGTTCAGGGCTATCGGAGGGGGAGGCCTCCATCGAGGCGTCGGGAGAGGGATCGGGCATGGCCGTCGGGGTCGCCGGCGCCAGGGGCGTGGCCGTCAGGCTGGGAGAGGGGGAGGGCGAGGTGGTCGTATCGCAGGCGCAGGCCACGAGCACCACCGCCGCCGCAACGGTCAAGACAAGCAACAGAAGTTTTTTCTTCAAAGGTTTTCGCCTCCTTCGCGCCTTATTGTGCGCGAAGGCGCGGGATTTTACTCGCGCCGGCTGCCATGCTTGCATTATTTTTCTTTTCCGTTTGCGCTTGACGCCGCTTTGGTTGTATAATGTAGCTTGTATCGGAATCGTCCTGTATAGGAAGAGGGAGGTCTCTCATGCTGTCCATCCATCGCAAGCCCATCGCCCGCCGCGCAGCGGGCCTGCTGGCCCTTTTGTTGGTCCTTTGCCTGCTGGCCGGCTGCCAGAGCTCGGACCTGAGCTCCGTCTTTGCCAAATCCGACATCAACGGCGTCACCATCAGCTATATGGGCTACACCGGCGACGACATCCCCAGCACCGAGCTCACCGCCGAAGACGAAACCCTCGCCAGCGTGCTCGACGCCCTGTACACCGCTGAGCCGGTTACGCTGGACCTCTCCCAGGCCCAGTCCTATTCCCCGGAGATGAACGCCTCCCATATTCTCTACCTGCACACCGCCCAGGGCTCCATGCCCATCTACATGGACTCCTACCACGGCATCTTTTCCGTGCCCATGATGCGCAACGAGCAGGACCAGCAGGTGCGCACCTACATGACCTTCCAGCCCCTGTTCAACGAGGATGGCAGCGCCTCGCCCCTGTGGCAGCTGCTCACCGACCTGGAGCCCGTCCGCGTGGAGCCCCAGTCCGTGTTGGAAAACAGCGCCCAACCCTCCGCCAGCGCCGCCTCTTCCCAGGTGGACCTGAGCGGCTTTGTCCCGCCGGACGACTCCGCCCTGCGTGCGCAGGTCGACCAGGCCTTGATCTCCTCCAGCGGGGAGACCATCCTCTTTGAGAGCGGCAGCAACGATTACGCCGCCGAAACCCCGCTGTACTACGCCTTTGACAGCGCCAGCCTCAGTGGCGTGGCCGAGGGCCGCGTCTACATCGCCGCCTGCCCCGAGGCCTCCTCCAGCCAGCTGGCCTCCATCGCCTCCATCACCAAGGTCGAGGGCGCGCTGCTGGTGCGCGTGCAGTTCTCCGACCGTCAGGACCTCAACCAAAACGTCGCCCTGATCGACCAGAGCACGCTCACGGACGGCATGCGCATCGTCTTCCTCAGGGACGACGACGCGAGCATCCTCTACGTGCAGAGCTATTCTGCCCCGGCAGAGGTGGGTTGACGCTCCCATTTTTGCGCGAAGCCCGCACGGCGGCCCGGCGTTTGTCCGGGCCGCCGCCCTGTTCTTGGGGAAATACAGGGGCACTTGCCCGGAGGACTGGCCCGGCCTTTCTTTTGAAAAAACGGCGTCAAGGGGCCTTCCTTTGCGCGAAGCCCGCACGGCGGCCCGGCGTTTGTCCGGGCCGCCGCCCTGTTCTTGGGGGAATGCAAGGGCGTTCGCCTGCCGGAGCGGTCCGGCGTTTTCTTTTTGAAAACGGCGTCAAGGGGCCTTGGGTTTGCTTTTGCGCAAAACCCGCACGGCGGCCTGGCGTTTGTCCGGGCCGCCGCCCTGTTCTTGGAGAAATACAGGGGCACTTGCCCGGAGGAATGGCCCGGCCTCTCTATTGAAAAAACCGACGTCAAGCGGTCTCGGGCCTTCCTTTGCGCCTCCTTGCGCCGCTGCCGTCGGCCTGCTGGGGGATTGAACCTCCCCGTTTCGGGGCAAGCTACTCCCGAGGTGATTGCTGATGGCAGACGATATGAAGCGGCCCCGGCCCAAGCATCCGGACAAGGACGCGCCGCAGGAAGAGGCGCTGTTCCCCATGCCGGAAAACATGAACCCGCCCCTGGCCTATCTTCCAACCCCCAACGCCTTGTCGGGGCCCGGCGTTCCCTTGGCTCCCCTGACACCGCCCCTTGGTCCCAGCCAAACGGACGTGCAGGGCAGCTACACGGGCGTGCCCATGTACGACGAGCAGCCCGTGCAGGACGCCGACGACCTGTAGCTTTCCCCGCAAGGGCGGGAGGACCGGCATGCGATGCAGGCTGGTCCTCTTTTTTTGCAATCGGGGGTGAAACCGGCCCTCCGGCCGGCTTCCGCCAAATCCAGCCCCCGCGGAAGGGGGCTTTCCCCTGCGCCCCGCGGCTTCGCAGGACCCAAGCGGCCTGTGGCTTTCCCCGCAAGGGCGGTCACCTTTTTGGGCCGAACTTCATCTCGTCGAGCAGGTATCCGGCCTCGCCGACGCGGTCGATGACGAAGAGCACGTAGCGGATATCAACGGCGATGTTGCGGCAGATCTCGGGGTCGAAGGCGAT
>CALWRM010000136.1 GCA_944383925.1 uncultured Clostridia bacterium | reverse complement strand
GCCGGCCGCTAACCGGCGGGCCCGTCGCTCCGTCCTGCTACCAGATGCGGTCCCGGCCAAAGATGTCCAAGGTTCCGCCCATCTTGTCCAACACGCCCTGGCTGGCCCGATCCAGCTCGGCCACGACGCCGGCATCCAGGGCGGCGTCCGCCGCCTGCATGTTTTCCAGAAGCTGGGAGGTATTCCGGCACCCCACGATGGCCGTGGCCATGGCGGGCTTGTCCAAACACCAGGCCAGCGCCAATTGGCTGACGCTCATGCGGCATTCCGGCGCCAAGCGCTTGAGGACGCGCAGCACCTCCATCACCTCGTCTTCCGCAGGCGGCGTTGCGTGCGCCTGGCCGACCAGGGGGTTCTTGAGGCCATCAAACTGCACGGTGCGCCGGCGGCGCGGGGGGATATCCTGAATGCTGTCGTACTTGCCGGTCAGAACGCCCTGCATCAGGCTCATATAGCTGGTGATGCCGATGCCATGCTGCTGGCAATAAGGCACCACGTTCAGCTCGGGGCCTCGGCTCAGCAGGGAATAGGCAAATTCGTTGGCCACTACCTTCACGCCCAGCTCTCGCGCCAGTTCCATGGTCTTTACGCCGAAATTGCTCACGCCTGCAAAGCGCACATAGCCCTTTTTGCAGGCGGAATCCAAAGCCAACAGGTTGGTGGCCAGCAGCTCCTGGTCCTGCACAGGCCAGTGAATCATAAGCACGTCCACATAGTCCGTTTGCAAGCGCTTGAGGGCCTCGACCAGCTTGTCCTCAAAGAGCTGGGCATTGGCCTGCACGGGCGTCTTGTCGCAGATGAGCGCGCGCTGACGCTTGCCCTTGAGCGCCTCGCCCAGGGAGCGCTCGCTGTTGCCCTCGTTGTAGCCATAGGCCGTGTCAAAATAGTTGACGCCAAGGTCCAAGGCCATGTCCACCAGGGCGTTAACATCTCCCTGATCCTGTTGGCCCCAATAGTCCTCGGCGCCGCCGCCAAAGCTCCAGCAGCCGACGGAGACCACGGGGACCTCCAGACCGGAACTGCCCAGTTGCTTGGTACGCATTGCGTTCACCCTCCCATATCTGTTGTTGTATGCCTTGGGCCGCGGCAAGCGAACGCCCGCCGCGGCCCGCTGATGCAAAGCTTCGTCCATGACCCAGCCGTTATGGAATGGGCCGCCTTGGCCTAAGCGAACAGCTCTGCGTCGCTCACGAGGCCTGGCCGCTGTTTCCGTTCCTTTGGATCTGCTCGTTGAGCAGGTTGATGTTTCCGCAGCCAAGGCTTAGCATCACGTCGCCCGGCTTCCAGTGGGCGCGGAGATAGCGCTCCGTTCCGTCGAAATCCTTGGTGTAGGTGGCGCAAACGCCCTTGCGCTGTAGCGCTTCCACCAGCTGGGTGGCATGAATGTCGCCGGGATCCTTCTCCCGCGCGGCGTAAATATCCGTCACCAGCACCTCGTCCGCTCCGGCGAAGGCCGTCAGATAGTCGCTAAACAGGGCCTTGGTGCGGGAATAGGTGTGGGGTTGACTGACCACGAAGAGCTTGCCGTGGGGAAGGGCGGCGGCCAGGGGAACCACCGAGCGGTACTCCTCGGGGTTGTGGCCATAATCGTGGTATAGCTGCACCCCATCCACATCGCCCGTGTGCTCAAAGCGCCGGTGGGCGCCTCGGAACGAGGCGAGGGCAGGGGCGATTTCCTCCATGGAAAGGCCCAAGGCCCTGGCGCAGGCGATGGCGCCAAGCGCGTTGAGGGCGTTTAGCCTGCCTGGAACGGACAGCTGCACGGGGGAGAGGGCCTCTCCCCGCTCCACGGGGGTAAAGCTGAAATACAGCCCGTCGCGCGCCGCTAGGTCCCGGGCCTGATAGTCCGCCTGGGGGTTGTCGAGGCCATAGCTGAGGCAGTCGCAGGCCAAGCCCTCGCGCAGGGAAAGGGCGCGCTCGTTGTCCGCGCAGAGCACGGCCAAGCCGCCTGGCCGGACCTGGGTGAGGAACTTGGCGAAGGTCGCCTGGATGTGGTCGATGTCCCGGTAATAGTCCAGATGGTCCGCATCCACGTTCAGCACCAGGGCCAGGCTTGGGTGCAGGGTGAGAAAGCTCGCCTTAAACTCGCAAGCCTCCGTGAGAAACAGATCGCTTTGGCCAGCGCGCACATTGCCCTGCAGCAGATCCAGCTCTCCGCCGATGTGCACGGTGGGATCCAGGCCTGCCTGGACCAGGATGGTGGCGAGCATGGAGGTGACGGTGGTCTTGCCATGGGTGCCGCACACGGCGATGGACCTGGCAAAATGGGCGGAGAGCTGCCCCAGCAGCTCCGCGCGCTCGATGGCGGGAATGCCGCATTCCCGGCAACGGACGAGCTCGGGATTGTCCTGCGCGATGGCGGCGGTATACACCACCAAGCCGGCGCCATCCACGTTGTGCGGATCGTGCCCGATGTGCACGCAGACGCCCTCGGCCTTCAGCTTATCCGTGGCGTGGGAGGCGCTGCGGTCCGAACCGCTGACCGGATAGCCCTGGCCTCGAACCAGCCTGGCCAAGCCGCGCATGGAGGATCCGCCGATGCCGATAAAGTGGATTCTCTCGCCCCGATGGCTTTGGAGCAGAAATTCTGGCTGCATGTTGTTCATTTGGTCCTTTCTTGTCGCAACGCATCCGCGCACGCTTCGTCGGCGGATGGGGTCGCCGGGTCTAAGGAGCGCAGGAGGCGCTCCATAAGGCAAGTGTATTCCGGGCCGCCGCTGGACATGAGCGTATAACCGCCCTTGGAACCTTCCGGGGCAAGCAGGCCCTGTTGGCAGAGCACGCGGCGGAGCTGCCTGACCGTGCCTAGGTTCCCATCCACCAGGGGAACGCCGGGCAAAAGGCGTTCCAACAACGGCTTTAGGAAGATATAGTGGGTGCAGCCCAGCACCAGGGCATCCGTTTGGCGGCGCAAATAGGGCTCCAGCAGGCGGGCGAGCAGGGCCTCCATTTCCTTCGAGCAAGCCTTTCCAGCCTCCACAAGCTCCACGATCCCCTTGCCCACAACCGGAACCGCGTCCTGGCCGTATAGCTGCATCAGCCGGTGAAACTTTTCCAGATGAAGGGTGGCATCCGTGGCGAGCACCAGCACCTGACCGCCGTGGCGCAGGGAACTGGCGGGCTTTAGAGCGGGTTCCATGCCGATCACCGGAATGGCGAGCGTTGCCCGAAGCTGGGCGGCGTAGGCGCTTGTGGCTGTGTTGCAGGCGATGAGCAGCGCCTTTATGCCCTGGGAGAGAAGCTTCTCCACGCAGCGCGCGGTGTTGGCCTGAATCCGCTCCAAGGGCTGGTCGCCATAGGGCGCGTTGGCATTGTCGCCATAAAAAAGGAAACGCTCCTCGGGCAGCAGGCGCAAGGCCTCAAAAAGCACGCTCACGCCGCCAACGCCGGAGTCGATCATGCCGATGGGTTGGTTCATCCGCGTTTCTCCTTTGCCGCCACTACAAATCTATAGAAGGATGGGAAGCTCCAACGGGGCAAGTTCCATCCCATCCGGGGAAACCCGGCAGGGAACGGCGTGCAGGACCACGCCCGAGGCCCTTGCGGCCCGCAAGGCCTCCGCAAAAGCGGGGTGGGTTTCTTGGTTGGGGGAAAATGCCGTTGCGCCGGAAAACTGCAAAACGAAAACCGCATGGGCTTGCGCGCCGGTTTGGGCCAGGCGAGCCAAGCCCTCCAGGTGCTTGATCCCGCGCTGCGTCGGCGCGTCGGGGAAGAGGGCGAGGCCTTCCCGTTCCAGCGTCACGCCCTTGACCTCCACATAGCCCAGCCGTTCCCCCTGAACGAAGGCAAAATCAAAACGGGAATCGCCCTGGCGGTATTCGGGCAACAGGCGTTGCGGCACAAACCCGAGCCAGCCCCGGGCCAGCGCCCGGCCAACGATCTTGTTGGGCGCCTGGCTGTCGATGTTAAAGAGACGTCCGTCCTTATAAACGGCCACAAGATCAAAAACCGTCTTGCGGCCGGGGGCATCCTGCTCCGCCAGCACCACTTCGGCTCCGGATACAAGCAGCTCGCCTAGGCGACCTGTGTTTTTCACGTGGCAGCAAAGCGGCTCGCCTTCCAAGCCCCGGCACATGGCGATGAAGCGGTTGGGACGCGAGAGAAAGAGGGCATGTCGGATTCGTTCGTATAGCTTCATACAACTCCGCGCTTCCAGAGGGCGCGCATCCAGCCAAAGGCCGGACGCCCCCGCAACCCCTTGGAAGCCTAAGGTCAATCTGGCAACATTATACGCCCAGACGAACACTTTTGTCCAGACAGGCGGAGGATTTGTGGGGAAGGGGCGCCGCCGCGCTTGGGCTTGGCGCAAGAATCGTCCCGTCAAAGCGAACGCGCGCCGAACGGCCAAGGACCATTCGATGCGGCTGCATGCTTTCCCCAAAACGCAAAATGCGCCCAACATATTTTTTCTTCAAGCCACACAAACTAGGAAAGCTGAAACGGAGGGGTGCAGATGAAAAAGAAGGAATGGTTCGTGATGGCGGTGACGGCCTTTGCCGTGGCCGCCTTGCTTATGCCCCGCAACGCCCAGACGGAGTACGAGACGGCCGTGGTCAGCGTGCGCACCGTGGAGGAAACCATCGAGGCTTCCGGCGTGATCGCGCCCAGGGAAACCTTTCTGGCCGCGCCGCTCACGGCCGGAAAGCTGCGCCTTTTGGTGGAAAAGGGCGAAGAGGTGGCGGAAGGCCAGGCCCTGTTCGAGGTGGAAAACGCGCCGGCGGACGCCATGGCCAAGGTGCAGGAGCTGTTGGAAGAGGGGGAAGAGGAAGCTGTATCCACGGCGCAGCTCTATAAGGCAAACACGGTGCTAAGCCCCCTTAGCGGCAGCGTACAGGAGCTGTACGCCTCCGACGCCCAAACGGTCTCCTTGGGAACGCCCGTGCTGCTGCTGCGTTCCCAGGAGCAGGTTTTGCAGTTCTCCGTTTCTCAATCCAAGAGGGAAAGCCTTTACGTCGGTCAAAAGGTGCGTGCAAGTAGGCGGGATCGGGAGTATACTGGCACCATAGAGGATATTTCTCTGGAGGAAAGCGGGCAATACCTGGTGACCGCTTCCCTGGTGGGCGCAAGAAACCTGTCGGTAGGCATGCAGATGGATGTTAGCGTGCTCTTGCGCAGCGTAACGGCGCCCTGCGTGCCCCTGGAAGCCCTGGATGGCGACCAGCTATACTGCGTGACGGAAGACGGCTTGGCCAAGGTGCAGGTGAAGACCTCCCTTTGCGACGCGATGTATATGGCGCTGACCATGGGCCCGCCGGTGGGCACCGAGGTGGCGCTGGGGGAGGTTTCCTGATGCGCGGGCTGGACACGGCGCTGCAAGCCTTCTATAGCCTCCTGCTCAACCGGATGCGCACGCTGCTCACGGTGGTGGGACTGTCCGTCGGGGTGGGCGCCATCATCGCCATCGGCTCCATCGGATACGCCAGTCTGGACGAGGTGCAGCAAGAGCTCAACCGCTTCGGCGTGGACAGGCTGTGGGTGAGCACCAGCGGGGAAGACCCCCTGAGCCTGGCGGACGTAAGCTTGCTTGACCGGCAGCTGCCTGGCGGAAGCTTCTGCCCCATGCTGTATGGAAGCGCGGCGGCCTCCACCCAGGAACGCTCCAAGAGCGTGGAAATTGTCGGAACCACCCAAGCCTATGCGGAAATCGAAAACTTTCAAATGCAAAGCGGCCGGTTTCTTCGCCCGGAGGACGAGGATAGGGGGCTGCGCGTGGCGGTAATCGAGGACCTGCTGGCCGATTTTTTGTTTCCCGGGCAAGATCCGGTGGGCCAGAGCTTGCATATCGGCAGCGGCCTATACACGGTCGTCGGCGTGATGGAGACGAGTTACTCCCAGTTTATGAATTCGGGCAACACGCCCAAGGCATTCGTCCCCCTTTCCGCCTTTGAGCAACAGTACGGGGTGGTCAACCTCAACCAAATCGTGGCCAAGATGGATGGCACGCTGCAAAAGGCGGCCAGCTCCATTCGCTCCGTGCTTTCCGCCGCCCATGGCGGCCAAGGATATACCGTCAGCTCGATGGAGGGGCAAATCCAATCGGCAGAGCGGATTATGGGTATCTTCCGGATGGTGCTGCTGTGCGTGGGTGCCATCTGCATGCTGACCGGAGGCATCGGCGTGATGAACGTGCTGTTGGCCAGCTTGAAGGAACGGCGCAGGGAAATCGGCGTTCGAAAGGCCTTGGGCGCCAAGGATCGGGACATTGCCTGGCAATTTGTCTGTGAAGCCGTTTTGTATGGCTTCCTCGGGGCTTGCTTGGGCCTGGCGCTTGGCCGGCTGTTTACGCAGGTCGGCGCGCAGCTGGTGGGCGTGGAGGCGGCCGTGCGCTTGGACCTATCCGCCGCCGCCATCCTGTTTTCTTGTAGCGTTTCGTTGGTGTTCGGCGTGTATCCGGCTGTGCGCGCGTCCAAGGTGCCGCCCGTGCTGGCGATGCGCTCGCAGCTGTAGCCCGCTGCGCCTGCCTGGACGGATGGCTTGCATGGCAGAAGCCTGCCGCGCCATCGGGCCGCCACGTAATATTTTTGTAATTTGTTTGTATGGTTTTGCAGAAAAAGCCCGGGGGGTTTTTGTGAAATTACCCAGTAGATTATTTGGGTAACACACGATATAATAGCATTAAGCTAAACGCGATGCGATGGGCATCCAATTAACGGGAGGTAGTCAATATGGCAAGCGTTTCCTTGCAGCACATTTACAAGGTCTATGCGGGCGGCGTGACCGCAGTAAGCGATTTTACCCTTGAAATTGAAGACAAAGAGTTTGTGGTTTTGGTCGGACCTTCCGGCTGCGGCAAGTCTACCACCCTTCGCATGGTTGCCGGCCTGGAAGAGATCTCCGACGGCCAGCTCTACATCGGCGACAAGCTGGTTAACGACGTGGCCCCCAAGGACAGGGACATCGCCATGGTGTTCCAGAACTACGCCCTGTATCCCCACATGACCGTGTATGACAACATGGCCTTTGGTCTGAAGCTGCGCAAGACCCCCAAGGCGGAGATCGACCGCCGCGTGAAGGAAGCCGCCAAGATCCTGGATATCGAACACCTCCTCACTCGTAAGCCGAAGGCTTTGTCCGGTGGTCAGCGCCAGCGCGTTGCCCTCGGCCGCGCCATCGTTCGCGAGCCCAAGGTCTTCCTGATGGACGAACCTCTCTCCAACTTGGACGCTAAGCTCCGCGTTGCCATGCGCGCTGAGATCACCAAGTTGCACCAGAAGCTGCAGACCACCTTCATTTACGTGACCCACGACCAGACGGAGGCCATGACCATGGGTTCCCGCATCGTGGTGATGCGCGATGGTTTCGTGCAGCAGGTGGACACTCCCCAGAACCTGTATGACTATCCCATCAACCTCTTTGTTGCCGGCTTCATCGGCACCCCCCAGATGAACTTCGTGGACGCCCAGCTGGAAAAGAGGGCCGACGGCGTGTATGCCCTGTTTGGCGAGAACGTCGTGAAGATCCCCGAGGGCAAGATCAAGAAGTTCGTCAGCGACAGCTACATCGGCAAGACCGTGAAGCTGGGCATCCGCCCCGAAGACATCCACGACGAGGAGCTCTTCCTGCAGAGCAGCCCCGATTCCATCATCAACGTGGACGTGGATCTGGTCGAGCTCATGGGCTCTGAGACCTACCTCTACCTGCGCACCACCGGCACGGACGCCACCATCACCGCTCGCGTGGATGCCCGTTCCGTGTCCCGCACCGGCGACAAGATCAAGGTTGCCCTGGATGCCAACCGTCTCCACTTCTTCGATGTGGACACCGAGCAGACCATCCTCAACCGTTAATCGATCGGCATAGCATGAGACTTTTCGAACGCCGTGGCTGCATATGCTGCCACGGCGTTCCTCTTCAAGAGGAACACGACAC
Organism: uncultured Clostridia bacterium; assembly: GCA_944383925.1. Classification (GTDB taxonomy): domain Bacteria; phylum Bacillota; class Clostridia; order Christensenellales; family UBA1750; genus CALWRM01. Next base: position 11,272 of record CALWRM010000136.1, on the reverse strand, counting down.
GCCAATTCAAACCAACGAAGGAGAGCGCCGCACGGATGATGGAGAAGCACTTGTACGAGACGATGGAGAAAACGCTGCGCAGCGTGGGGTTACCCATCGGCGTTTTGGACGCGGAGGGAGCGAGCGTCTACCCAAAGGAAAAGGTGGGCGCCATCCCTGTGCCCGGGGCAAACGCGCAGGAGTTCCCGCAAAGGCAGGGAGGACTGCTGTTTCAAAGAATCGCCACCAACCCCGCCCTATACGTGACCCTTCCGGAGAGCACGCCCGCGGCGGAGCAGTCTTTGCGCCTGGCCTCGGCCTTGGTTTTGTCCCTGCTCAAGAGCGGACAGGGGGAGATGACCAAGGAGGAGCTGTATCGCCGGGTCCTTTTGGACGGTCTTGGCGGCACGGAGCTGGAAACCCTCGCCCTGGAGCTGGGCGTTGAGTTTCAAGCGGAGCGCTGCGTGATCCTTTTCCAGTCCGAGGGCAACGCCCAGGAAATCCTTCGCGCCCTCACGGAGCTGTTCGAGGGTTCCGCCGGCGATTGCGTGGTGGACCTTGGGAAAAACGCTGTGGCGCTGGTGCGAAGCATGGATCACGTTTCCTATCAGGAGCTGCCGGAGTTCGTGCTTGCCGTTGCGGATACCACCAGGGAGGAAACGGGACTGGGCTTTTCGGCCGGTATCGGCGAGCCCAAGGATACCCTCGACACCCTGGCCCAAGGCTTGCAGGAGGCGAGAAGCGCTCTGGAAATCGGGCGCATCTACCACCCTTCCGAGCATGTGTTCGCCTACAGGGTGCTGCTGCTGGAGCGCTTCTTGCAGGAGATTCCTGCCTCTGTAGCGAAGAAGTACTACGAGTTGCTGTTCAACAGGCGCAACCTGCGGGTTTTCAACGAGGAAATGATCAAGACCATCGACACCTTTTTTGAATGCCATCTGAACGTTTCCGAATCGGCTCGCCGGCTGTATATCCACAGAAATACGCTGGTGTATCGCTTGGATAAGGTGCAACGGGCAACAGGTCTTGACCTGCGAACCTTTGAGGACGCCATCACCTTCCGCATGCTGAGGATGTTGGGCAAGCGCAACGAATGGAAGTGAGGGGGCTTTTCGGCCTTCCGCTTTGAAACGAAAGAAGGTTTGCAAGGCCTCTATGAAAAAAACGTTGTCTGTCATCATCTACACCGCGATCATCGTCCTGTTTACGGCGGTGGTTTCCTGCGGCGCCACGCTGCTGTTTGTCGCGGCCGGACAGCTCAACAACGGGGAAACCATGACCATCACCCTGGAGGATTATGAGCTGCTACAGCGTTACCAGAAGCTTTCCACGCTTTCGGAGGCGCTGGATCTGTATTACTATGAGGACGTGGACCAAGAGGTCGTGGAAAATGGCGCGGCCTATGGGATGGTGGCCAGCCTGGGCGATCCCTATTCCACCTACTTGACCTCCGAGGATATGGCCGCCCTGATGGAGAGCGATTCCGGAGAGTATGTGGGCATCGGCGGAACCTTCCTGACCGATCCGGAGGACGGTTCCATGGTGATCACCCGCATCTATCCGGACAGCCCGCTTTCCCAGACGGACGCGCAGGTGGGAGACCGCCTATATGCCGTTAACGGCGAGGTGATCCTCGGCATGGACTCCAACAGCGTCGCGGCCATGATCAAGGGGGATGCGGGGACGTCCGTGACCATCACCCTGCTGCGCGAGGGAGAGCAACGCGAGTACACCATCACCCGGGAACGGGTAGAGGTGATCGATGTGGACTATCGCATGCTGGATGGCGACATTCTCCTGGTCAATCTGGGCGCCTTTTCCACCAACGCGGATACCGCCTTTGCGGAGGCAATTGAATATGGTCAAAAACAGGACATGAAGAGCCTGATCATCGACCTGCGCAACAACGGCGGTGGCGATAGCCTGGTTCTGGAAAACATCGCAGACCTTCTGCTGCCGGAGGGAACCATCTTCTACACGGAGGATAAGCACGGAAACCGGGAGACCTTCACCTCCGATGCCAAGTATTTGGGCCTGCCCATCGTGGTGCTATGCGATGGCAATTCCGCCAGCGCCAGCGAGGTGCTCATCGCCGCGCTACAGGACTATGAGCTTGCCACCATCGTGGGCACAACGACCTTTGGCAAGGCCATCGGCCAGTCCACCCTCACGCTCAATGAGGACGGTTCCGGCGTCTATTTGACCACCATCCGCGTCTACTCTCCGCAAGGGCGCAATTGGCATGGAGTCGGCTTGGAACCGGATGTCGTCGTGGAACTGCCCGATGAATTGGCTTCCAATCCCATTTCGCGTAACGACGATAACGATTTGCAGTTGCAGGAAGCCATCCGAATTCTCCAAGGCCAGACCCAGGGGACGGATGCGGCGTAATCTTTCGTTGATAAAACAAGGGATGTGGGATCTTTCACCGCATCCCTTGTTTTTACGTATGCAGCTTCCTTCGCCCCCAAAACCCGTTTGGTGCATAGGTAGATACTCTCCCTTAAGGCTTTCGCAGTTGCCTGCCCTTGTAATGCCGTAGAGGCCGTCAGGTTGCTCGCGGAGAAGGAAGCCGTCATATTGTTGTCCATTGCCCCGATGCTTGCGTCGATCGGGCAAAGAATTTTCGAAAAAGGGGTTGACAATCCCAGGCCCTATGGGTATAATAGGCAATGTCGTCGCGCTGGTAAACAACGCAGACGGCGATGGTTGGGGGAGCATAGCTCAGCTGGGAGAGCACTTGCCTTACAAGCAAGGGGTCACAGGTTCGAGCCCTGTTGTTCCCACCATGCAATATGGCCCGGTAGTTCAGTTGGTTAGAATGCCAGCCTGTCACGCTGGAGGTCGAGGGTTCGAGCCCCTTCCGGGTCGCCATTTTCGCCTGGGTAGCTCAGCTGGTAGAGCAGTAGACTGAAAATCTACGTGTCGGTGGTTCAACTCCGCCCCTAGGCACCAGATTTGCGGTAGTAGCTCAGTGGTAGAGTGCCACCTTGCCAAGGTGGATGTCGCGAGTTCGAATCTCGTCTACCGCTCCAAAGAGGAGCATTGCCCACGCATTTCGCGTGGGCAAACTCAAATGGTGCCATAGCCAAGTGGTAAGGCAAAGGTCTGCAAAACCTTCATTCCCCGGTTCACATCCGGGTGGCACCTCCAAAGACCGACGAAAAGCAAGCAGCGCTCGTCGGTCTTTTTTTGCGCCTTTGGTCCGTAGCTGCCGCAAAAACGGTAAGGGGAGCGCCGGCATAGGCCCCTCTAGCGCCCGAGCTAAAGGCCGGCGCCCTCTGCGTTCCAAGCGAGCTCAATTTCCGCGATTTTGCCCGATAGCGCCTTTTTCTTGCCGGTCAGGCAGAAGCCCTCCCGTTCGTACAGGCGGCGCGCTCCGGCGTTGCTTTCAAGGACGCAGAGGCTTGGTCTTCCAGTGCAAGCGGCCATGGCAAAGCGGAGCAGCTGCGTGCCATACCCCCGTCCCTGGTACTCGGGCAGGACATATAGATCCTCGATGAGGTTTTCCGTAACGGAGACGACGCCGATCGCCTCGGCCTCCACCAGCAGAAAGAAGCGCGCGCCGCTGTCGATCTTGCTCCGTATATACTCACCTTGGCGCTGCGGGGTATGGCGCTCCAGGAACGCCGGGGAACAAAAGCTTTGATGGGAATCCTTCCAGGAGATGGAGTGCACCTTCGCCGCGCTTTCCAGATTGGAATCGTCCACGGGGTAAATCATGGCAAACCTCCTCATCGCAATCTTTCCGGCCACCTCCAAGCATACCACTTTGTCATGGATAAGGGAAGGACAGGGTCCTTGCCTGCCATGAACGCCGGGACAAGAAGTTGTGCCAACGATTTACTTTATAGGTCGGGTGGCGTATACTCTAAATATAAATCGAGCGCCAGAGAGCAGCTCTAACATATAGAAGTGGGGGACCGTCTTATGAAAAAGCGCCTGATCGTCTTCTCTGCAGATGCAATGGTCTGTGAGGATCTGCCCTATTTGGCTACGCTGCCGAACTTTCGCCGCTACTTTGGAGGCTATGCTCAAGCGGAAAGCCTTCGATCGATATATCCAACGATCACCTATCCCGTACATACAACTTTAATGACGGGCCTTTATCCCAAGGACCATGGCGTGATCTCCAACGATCAACTTGTCGCCGGAGAAACCAATCGGCCATGGCACTGGTTTCGGGAGGAGCTGCAAGGCCGCGACCTGTTTACAGCCGCAAAGGAAGCGGGCTTGACCACCGCAGCCGTTTTTTGGCCCTGCACCGGCCGCCATCCCCACATCGACTATTTGATCGACGAATACTGGACCCAAAGTTCGGAAGAATCCCTAGAGGATGCTTTTCGCAGGGCGGGCTCCTCGCCAGATGTGTTGAACATCATTCGCCGCCACGCTGCGGTGACGGTAGAACGCCAGCATCCCATGTGCGATGATTTTGCCCTGCGTTGCGCCTGCGATATCCTGCGCGAATACGCCCCGGAATTGCTGATGGTCCATCCGGCGAACATCGATGGTTATCGTCACCGCACGGGCTTGTTCAATGAGCATGTACGCGACGGCATCGCGGAGACGGACGCGTGGCTTGGTCAACTGGCGTTGGCTGCCAAAGAGGCCGGTGTGCTGGAGGAGACCAACTTCGTGTTGCTCAGCGACCACGGACAAATGGAAATCAAGCGGACGATCAACCTAAACGTACTTCTACGCGATGCAGGCCTGCTGGAGACGGATGAAAGCGGAAAACTGCTTGGATGGCAGGCCTTCGCCTTTTCTGGAGGCATGCTGGCCTACGTGCGCCTTCGGGAGCCAGGGAACAAGGCGCTGTTCGATCGGGTGCATGCGCTGCTCCTTTCCCTTCGCGACGAAGGGGTTTATGGCATCGGCGAGGTGTTCACGCGCGAGGAAATCTTGGAAAAAGAACATTTGGACGGTGATTTTTCCTTTGTGCTAGAAACGGATGGGTATACCAGCTTTGGCGAGCGCGCGCTGCGGCCGCTGGTATCCAACTTCGATCTGTCCGACTACCGTTTCGGCCGCGCCACGCATGGTTATTTGCCCGATAAAGGCCCGCAACCCATCTTCTTGGCCAAGGGGCCGGCTTTCCGGGAAAACGCCCGCTGTGGGCGGAAAAACGCCGTAGACGTAGCGCCGACGTTGGCCAAGGTATTGGGTGTGGAGTTGCCCGATGCACAGGGACAGGCGATGGAGGAGCTGCTGATCTAACATGGAGGAGAGAAAAAACAAGGGAGTCGCCATGCAAAAGGGAATTTGCTATATCGTCGGAGCGGGCGAACGACCTGCTAGCTTGGACGTTGCCAAAGTTGGATACTGGATAGCGGCGGACGGAGGTTATGCCGTTTTGCAAGCAGCCGGCATCAAGCCGGACTTGGTGCTCGGAGATTTTGATTCCCTGGGCTATGTACCAAGGCATCCGAACCTCATTAGGACCCCAGCAGAAAAGGATGATACGGATACCATGCTGGCGATTAGGCAGGGATTGGATTTGGGGTTCCGGCGCTTTGTGCTCTATGGCTGTCTGGGCGGCAGGCTTGACCACAGCCTTGCCAATATACAGGCCTTGACCTATTTGGCCCGGCTTGGCTGCCAGGGCATCCTGGCCGGAAGAAACGAAAACCTGACCGTCGTTCAAAACGGGCAGCTGCGCTTTCTGCCTGGCGCCAAGGGATACCTATCCGTCTTTTGCCTGGACAACGCCGCAGAAGGGATCGATTTGGTGGGCTTGAAGTATACCCTGACAAACGCCTCCATGACCAACGACCTACCCATGGGTGTGAGCAACGAGTTTTTGGGTCTCCCTGCCTTGGTGCGGGTTCGACGAGGTACCCTTGCCGTCATCTGGAGCGGTTCCCTATTCGCTACCCTGGATCATTGGGCGGAGGACCTAAACGAAGATCGGTAAACAACGAAATAAGATCTATACATAATAAAATGCAGATGATTTTTGGTCGTTATTTTTCGACATAAGGGTGGCCGAATGTGCCAGAATCGGCCCGAGAAGCCGTTGAATATGCTTGAATTTTCAAGTTTTAATCCGTCAATTGATTTAACATTAAAAGAATTGCTTGGGATGATGATTAGAGAATTATGAATGTTTTTTTGCCGGTTGCGTAGTATTCTATTGTTTTTCGGATTTGAATATTAAAATCATATTGTTTGTTGGGCTTTGTATCCGATGTGCGGTCAACTAAACCGTTAACATATTCGCATAATTTTAATATAAACACTTCATTACCATGAATTGTTTATTACAAACAATTCACCCGATTTTCCAGCACGACTATGGCGCTTGAAAATTTTTATGATATAATAAAATTATGCTTTGACTTATGCCCAGTTATGCGTGAATCGATTGAGCGGCGGCAACGCCATTGATCGTTTGAGAAGGGGTTTATGCTTTTTGCATCCATCCATTTTGGGAGATTGTTTTATATGACCATTGCTGTGCTTCTTTGGCCCCATGCCAATGCAAGGTATTTTGCATCCATCCGCGACTTATCCAAAATGGAAATGGGCATCCTATTGTCCGGACAAAAAGGCGTAGGGGCGGCGGAGTTTTGCACCATCGAGGGGATGGAGTTTCTCTGCTTTGAGGCGGAAGCCTTGGACGAGGAGCTGCAAGCTTTGTTGCGTAGGTTTTCCAGCGGATACGCAGTTTTTCAGCTGGAAGGCGGGTTGCTGCGTCCTTTGCTCGGCTCCAACCAGCTGCTGCTCGGGCAGGATCTTTCCAGTATCCTAAAATACAAGGGAAAGACCAACGAGATGTTCACCGGCCTCTTGGTCAACGTAGCCATATTTTCCTCGGCCTATCGAGACCGCTTCCGGGAGCCTTTGGAGGTTCTAGACCCGATGTGCGGTAGGGGAACGGCGCTCTTTGAAGCCTTGCGGCGGGGGTATCGGGCCACCGGCATTGAAATCGACAAAACCGATGTGCAGCAGGTGGAACAGTTTTTGAAGAAATACCTGGAATACAATCGTTATAAATTCAGCCTGGACCACGATTCCCTGACGGTGCCCGGCGCCGCGCCCGCCCGGCGTTTGCGCGTCCGATTTGCAAGCGACGCGGCCGCCCTGAAGGAAAATCCCTTTTCTCTAGATCTGGTGCTCGGCGATACCCTGCAAGCCAAGAGCTACTTTAAGCAGGCCCGCATACACGCCCTGGTGTGCGATCTTCCCTACGGCGTTAAGCACGAAAGCCGGGAGGGCAAGGACTTGGTTTCCTTGGATACGATGATGAAAAAGGCGTTGGTCAGCTGGCAAAAGGCGTTGCTGCCCGGCGCGGGGTTGGCGCTTTCCTTTAACAGCTATACGCTTTCCCTCGCCAAGGCGCGGGGAATGTTGGAAGAGGCAGGTTACGAAGTGCTCCGTGGCGGCGAATACGATGGCTTTTCCCATTGGGTGGAGCAGGCCATTCAGAGGGACGTCGTCGTGGCCCGTTTCCCAGGAAATGCATCCAAACGGACGGCTTCTGCCGCGAAAGGAGAATCATGGTGACCTTTGAACAGCTGGAGGCGATGAGGCTCCAGGAGCTACGCCAACTGGGCAAGCAATTGGATGTGGAATCTCCAACCGTGTATCCCAAGCGGGAGCTGGTGTTGAAAATCCTTGAAAAGCAGGGCGTTATGGTGGACGAGGAAGCCCTGCCAGCTCCGCCCCCGCGGCGAGGCGGCCGGCGCAAAAAGCCAGATGGCCTTCCGGAACAGGAGACGGAACATTCTTCCGATCCCACCAGCGAGCGGCAGGAAGCCGCGCCGCCTTCCTGCGCGGAAGACGGCGAGCAGCCCCGCGCGCATGTGCCTGCAAGGGGAATGGACGCGCCTTTTGGCGAAGCGGAAAGCCAGGGCCCAAAGCCGGCGGTCCATGCGCTGCTCCAGAGCGGAAGCTGTGGCGAATGCCAGGGAATTTTGGAAGTGCTGCCGGAAGGCTACGGCTTTTTGCGCACCAGCGGCTACATGCCCGGTCAACGGGACGTGTACGTTTCCATCAACCAAATTCGCCGCTTTGGCCTTAGAACCGGCGATTTGGTGAGCGGCAAGACCCGTCCGCAAAGGGACAACGAGCGCTATTTGGCCCTGCTCTACATCGAAAAGATCAACGGCCTTCCGCCGGTGCCCGCCGAACAGCGCCGCAGCTTCGATTCGCTCATCCCCGTGTTTCCCAGCGAGCGCTTCACCATGGAATGCGAGGACGCGCCAAGCGATCTGGCCATTCGAGCCATTGATCTTCTTTCGCCCATTGGCAAAGGCCAGCGCGGGCTCATCGTGGCGCCGCCCAAGGCCGGCAAGACCATCCTGCTGAAAAAGTTGGCCCATTCCATCGCGCTCAACTATCCCGACGTCAAGCTCTTCGTGCTTCTCATCGACGAAAGGCCCGAGGAAGTAACGGACATGCAGCGCTCCATCACCGGGGAAGTGGTGTATTCTACCTTCGACGAGCTTCCCGAACACCACACCCGGGTGGCGGAAATGGTGTTTGAGAGGGCCCAGCGCCTGGTGGAGCAGGGGGAGGACGTGGTCATCCTCTTGGACTCCATCACGCGGCTTTCCAGGGCCTATAACCTCGTGGTCGCGCCGACGGGAAGAACGCTGTCCGGCGGCTTGGATCCGGGCGCCCTGTACAAGCCCAAGCGCTTTTTCGGCGCGGCCCGCAACATCGAGGACGGCGGAAGCCTCACCATCATCGCCACAGCCTTGATCGAAACCGGCTCGCGCATGGACGATATCATCTACGAGGAATTCAAGGGAACGGGCAATATGGAGATCCACCTGGACCGCAAGCTGTCAGAAAAACGCATCTTCCCGGCCATTGATCTGAACAAGTCCGGCACCCGCCGGGAGGAGCTTTTGCTCAGCAAGGCGGAGATGGAGTGCAGCTTCAACATCCGCAAGCTGCTTTCTTCCTCCAATACGGCCGACGCGACCGACCAGCTGCTCTCCTTGATGGCAAAAACCACCACCAACCAGGAGTTTATCGCGCGCATGCGCGATTGGATGAATCTATACGAGCGACAGGGCTATACCTTTGGTTCCAACAACGCTCGCTTTGAAAAGGGCGGACATTAAGCGCCGCCGGCCCGCGAGACGCGCAGAAGCGCGAGCATCTCGCGGGCTTTTTGTTGCTCCTTTGGCAAAAGAATGTTAAGATAGAATGTGGTAGGGGAGAACAATCCCCAACGCACACAAAGGGGGCTGAATGCAAGTGACCTGTAAGGAAATGATGGAAGACTTGGGCTTGAAGCTGCTCGACGAGGGCGTTTCCTTGGACGGAGAGGCCCGCTTCGGCTTTTGTTGCGACCTGTTGAGCTGGGTGATGACCCGGGCTTGCGAGGGGACCGCTTGGATCACCGTCATGACCCACATGAACGTCATCGCCGTGGCCGCGCTGCTGGACCTAAGTTGCGTGATCATTCCGGAGTCCATCGAGGTAGACCAAGGCGTGCTGGACAAGGCCCTGGAAGAGGGGATTCCCGTGTTTTCCAGCGACAAGACCGGCTTTGAGCTGGCCGGATTGCTGTATGCCAAGGGCCTGACCAGGCCTGTGAAGGGGTAGAGGAGACATGGCCTTTGCGGTGGATTTACACATCCATTCCTGCCTATCGCCCTGCGGAGACGAGGAGATGACGCCTGGCAACATCGCGGGGATGGCCTATCTGAAGGGCCTGGACGCCATAGCGCTGACGGATCACAACGGTTGGCAGAATCTGCCCGCCATGGAGAAGACCTGCGCGGCGTATGGCGTGGTTTTGTTGCCCGGTTTGGAGGTGACGACCAGGGAAGAGGTGCACATGCTGTGCTATTTTCCATCCGTGGAGGAGGCCTGCGTCTTTGGGCGCCTGGTACAGGAGCACCTGCCCGCCGTGGAAAACATTCCCACGCTCTTTGGCGAACAGCAAATTCGCAACGAGGACGACGAGGTCACGGGCGTTTACGGAAAGCTTCTTTTACAGGCGACGGACATTGGAACGGATGATTTGCCCGCCCTTTGCATGGAGATGGGAGGCGTATGCGTGCCCGCGCACATCAACCGAAAGGCCAATTCCCTCATAGCGAACCTGGGTTTCCTGTCTCTGAACGAGCCCTATGCGGCTGTAGAGGTGTATAAGAAGCTACCAAACCCCACGGACACGGGGGAGTATCTCATCCTTCATTCGTCGGACGCCCACCAGCTGGGAGATATTTCCGAACGAGAGTTCTTCCTGCGCTTTGAGGAGAAGAGCACAAAAAGCCTGTTCGATTATCTGAAAGCGCACATTGGTTGCGGATAAGGGAAGGGGTGGGGACTAGTTGGTTGTTTTTAAGTTCAACCAAGTAGTTTTGTGCCCAATGAACCGCGCTTTTTCGTCCGTTAGGAGGAGAAAGCGTTCGCATTCCCACACCTTGCCAATTACAGGAAAAGAGGAATTCTTAGGCAAAAATGCAGCCTGCCATTCATAAAATGCGCGTATTTTTGCCTCTCTCCGTTTAAAACTAAACTGCTTTTACATTCAAAACTGTTTTGCAATGCGGAACCAGCTCTTGTCCTTTTTGAGCCATTACCAGCTGACGGAATAGCGAATTTTTGGCTGATTTACAGTATTTTTACAGCATTCCCGCAAAAAACAATTGCGGCAATCGACTCCTTCGTTTATAATACATAAGGATGTTCAAGCGTTCCACATAGTGGAAATGGGCTGCATGAAACATGGTTATACTTTTACAAGCAACCGCTTTGTGCGTTTGATAGTCCTTTGCTTGTATCTTTTTACTTTTTATAAGGAGGTTGTCCAAAAATGCCAAAGTACGTGTACCTGTTTAAGGAAGGCAACGCCGGCATGCGCAATCTGCTCGGCGGCAAAGGCGCCAACCTAGCGGAAATGTCCAGCTTGGGCCTTCCCGTACCCCAGGGATTCACCGTTTCCACCGAGGCCTGCACCCGTTATTACGAGGACGGCGAAAAGATCGCCGCGGATATCGAGGAGCAGATCTATGAAGCCCTTGCCAAGACCGAGGAGGTTTGCGGCAAGAAGTTTGGCGATCTGGACAATCCTTTCCTGGTTTCCGTTCGTTCCGGCGCGAGAGCTTCCATGCCCGGCATGATGGACACCATCCTCAACCTTGGCCTCAACGACGTGGCCGTGCAGGGCCTTGCCCGCCTCACCGGCAACGAGCGCTTTGCCTTCGACTCCTACCGCCGCTTCATCCAGATGTTCTCCGACGTGGTCATGGAGATCGACAAGTCCAAGTTCGACGCCATTTTAGACGCCGTAAAGGCGGAGAATGCCGCCAAGTACGACACCGAC
>CALWRM010000135.1 GCA_944383925.1 uncultured Clostridia bacterium | reverse complement strand
GTGTTCTGCAACGTGCTGCTGGCCGACGAGCTCCCCCGCGCCACCCCCCGCAGCCAAAGCGCCATGCTGGAATGCATGGAGGAAAAGCAGGTCTCCTACGACGGCCAAACCTACCCCTTGGACGCGCCCTTCTTCGTGGTGGCCACCCAGAACCCCATCGAGACCCAGGGCACCTTCCCCCTGCCGGAAGCCCAGCTGGACCGCTTCGCCATCCAGCTTTCCATGGGCTATCCCAGCGCGGAGGAGCAAAGCGCCATCCTGGAGCGCTTCCGCCTGGACGCGCCCCAGGAGCGCCTGGAGCCCGTCTGCGCGGCCCAGGACGTGCTCCAGGCCCAGGCGGCGGTGAAGACCGTCCGCGTGCATGCGGAGCTGCTGACCTACATCGGCGCGCTTTGCGAAAAGACCCGCTCCCTGGAGCAGGTCATCCTGGGCGCCAGCCCCAGGGCCGCGCTGACCCTGATGCGCATCTCCCAGGCCCTGGCCGCCGTGCGCGGCCGCGACTTCGTCACCCCTGCGGACATCCAGGCCGCGGCCGGTCCCGTGCTGGCCCATCGCCTGGCCCTGCGCACCGCCTTTGGGGCCGGCAAGCAGAACCTGGCCGCCGTGGAGGAGGCCCTCTCCCTCACCCCCGTGCCCACCGAAAGCCTGGAATCTTAAGGAGCGCCTGGTATGAACGCCATCTGGATACTCTTGATCGCCGGGCTGTTGGTGCTGGCCCAGATGCTGGTGTTCAAGCGGGCGGGCCTGACCGGGGTCAGCGTCGCCCGCCGCTTCACCAAGAAGCGGCTGTTTGCCGGCGAGTCCCTGGAAATGGTGGAGACCATCGAAAACCGCAGGCTGCTGCCCGTTCCCTGGCTGAAGGTGGAAACCCGCATGCCCGAATCCTTTCTTTTCGGCCGGCAGGAAAACCTGGAGATCGGCGGCCAGCGCTACCATAGCTCCGTGTTTTTCTTAGGTCCCTGGCGCCGGGTCCGGCGCACCCATTCCGTCCGGGCGGCCCGGCGGGGATACTTTGCCTTTTCCACGGTTACCCTGACCGTGGGCGACCTGTTCGGCCTGACCAACGCCAGCCGCGTGCAGCCCCTGCAGGAGTCCGTCACGGTCTATCCCCAGCTGCTGCCCCGCTCCCAGGTGCCCCTGCCCGCCTCCCGCTGGCAGGGCGAGCGCACGGTGCGCCGCTTCATCCAGCCGGACCCCTTCCTCTACAACGGCATCCGGGATTACCGGCCCGGCGACAGCGTGCGCGACGTGCACTGGCGGGCCTACGCCCGCACCGGCCAGCTGAAGATCAAGCAGCACGACTACACGGCCGCCTCCAAGCTGCTGGTGCTGCTGAACATCGCCCCGGAGGAGCGGCTCTGGGGCCAGATCGGCCTGGAGCACCACGAGCGCCTGGAGCGGGCCATCTCCCTGGCCGTTTCCCTCTGCTGCTACGCCCTGGAGGACGGGCTGGACGTGGGCCTTGGCTGCAACGCGGACCTGAGCCAGTTCGAGGGCCAAACCCTGTTCATCGCCCCCGCCTCCGGCCCCCAGCAGCGGGAGCGCATCCTGGAGGCCGCCGCCCGGCTGCGCATCCAAAGGGTCCTGAACTTCCACAACTACCTGGAGTCCATGCCCCTGCCCTCGGACACGGACATCCTGCTGCTCAGCGCCTACGATTCCCCCCTGATCCAGGCCCAGGCCCAGCGGCTTCGCAGCTTCGGCAACACCGTGAGCCGCTGTCCCTTCCCATCCTGACCCCTCCCGCCCGCACAAAAGGAGGCGCTTCCCCCTTGCCCTTGACCATCCTGTTGCAGGCCTTCTACTTCGCCCTGTCCTTCGCCGCGCCCGCGCTGATGGGCGGCTTTTTCACGGGCGCGCCCGGCTGGGCCCAGCTGCTCTGCCTGTTCCTTTGCGGCGGCGGCTGCTTCGCCGCCTCGGCCTATCTGGGCCGCAAGCGGCTCCGCCTGGGCCTGCCCCTGTTGGCCGCGGGCCTGGCGGCCTGCCTGCTGCTCAACGGCCTGGCCTGGGCCACGCTGCTGCCGGCGGTCGCGCTGCTCTTCCTCTGCGTGCTGGCCCTGCGCCACCGCTACACCCCAGGGGTGCGGCCCATCGAGAGCCGCATCACCGTCATCGGCCTCCTGCTCTACGCCTTTGGCTATGCCATCAGCTTCTTTACGGACCTCTCCCCCCTCTGCCCCACCCTCGGCTGGCTCTGCCTGGGGTACCTGGCCCTGACGCTGCTGGCGGTCAACCGCCTCAGCGTGCTGGAGGCCTCCGGCGGCCAGGCCCGCCGCATGCTCGGCGGCAACCAGCTGCTCACCCTGGGCTTTTTGCTGGTTCTGCTGGTCCTGGTGTGCTTTCCCCAGCTTCGCCAGGCCGTGTCCACGGCGCTGGGCGCCGCGCTGGTTTGGCTGCTCTCCCTCTTCTCCGGCGCCGGCCAGGGCGGCCTGCCCTCCGGCGTCCAGGACATGGGCGAGGGGGACCTATCCCAGCTGGGCGAGGCGACCCCCCTGCCCGAATGGCTGCGCGTGGCCGGCGACATCCTGCTCTATGCGGTGACCATCGCCGTCTGCCTTGCCCTGGCCTGCGCCCTGCTCTACGCCCTATACAAGGCCTTGAAGGCCCTCTACGCCAAGCTGCTGGAATGGTTCCAGGGCTTTGCGCAGGACAGCGCCGGACAGGACTACGTGGAGGAAAACGAGCAGCTGCTCAGCGGAAAGTCCATGGCCGACCAGCTGCGCAAGGACATGCAAAAGCGCTTGCGCAAGCTCTTCGTCCGCCCTCCTGCCTGGGACCGGCTGAACCCCGAGCAGAAGGTGCGCCGTCTGTACGCCAGGCTTCTGGGCGAACTGTCCCCTTATGTGAAGCATGCGGCCGCCCTGAGCCCCGAAGGCTTGGTCTCCGCCGCCAAGAAGGAGGAGAGCGGCTTTGCCGCCCTCTACAACGCCGTGCGCTACGGCGGCGCCCAGCCGGACCAGGTCCAGGCAGACCAGGCCCGCAAGCGGCTGGACCTGTAGCGCACATGTCCCGTCCAAAGGAGCCGCCATGAACGAAACCTTGGAGTTTAAGCTCTCCCAGCTGCCGGACAGCCCGGGGGTATACCAGATGAAGTCCCACGGCGAGCTGATCTACGTGGGCAAGGCGGTGAGCCTCAAAAACCGCGTGCGCCAATACTTCCACCACAGCGCCGCCCATACCCCCAAGGTCCAGGCCATGGTGGAGCGCATCGACGACTTTGAGATCATCCTCTGCGACACGGAGCTGGAGGCGCTGATCCTGGAGTGCAACCTCATCAAGCGCTACCGGCCCTTCTACAACATCCTGCTCAAGGATGACAAGCAGTACCCCTACATCCGCCTGGACCTGAACGCCGACTATCCCACCCTGCGCTTTGCCCGCCGGGTGGAGAAGGACGGGGCTAAGTATTTCGGCCCCTACATGGGCGCCACCATGGTGCGCGAGGTGCTGGACATGCTCAACAAGGTGTTCTCCCTGCGCACCTGCAAGCAGGACATCCGCTTCGGCGATCCGCCCGCCAAGCACCGGCCCTGCCTGCGCTACCAGATGGGGCAGTGCCTGGCGCCCTGCCAGGGCGGCGTGTTGCCGGGGGCCTACAAGCCCCTCGTGGACCAGGCGGTGGCCTTTCTGTCCGGCAAGCAGGACCAGCTGCTGGATTCGCTGCGCCAGCAGATGCTGGAGGCCTCCAAGGCGCTGCAATTCGAGCGGGCGGCGGCCCTGCGCGACCGCATCCAGGCCGTGGAGGCCCTGCTGCAAAAGCAAAAGGCCTTGAGCGTGGAGGGCGAGGACCGGGACGTGCTCTGCGCCGTGCCGGACGGAGCGCTGGTGCTGGTGCAGGCCCTGTTCCTGCGCGGGGGAAAGATCGTGGGCTCGGAGCGCTTTCCCCTGGAGGGCGAGGGCAACGACCTTTCCGAGAGCCTGCAAATGTTCGTGCTGCAATACTACGACGCCGCGCCCTTCGTGCCGCGGGAGATCCTGCTCTCCCAGGACGTGGAGGACCGCGAGGTCTTGGAAGCGCTGCTCACGGAAAAGAAGGGCAGCCGGGTCCACATCCACGTGCCCCAGCGGGGCGAGAAGCGCCGCCTGGTGGAGATGGCCTGCAAAAACGCCCAGGACGAGATCAAGAAGCGCAACGAGCAGTTCATCCGCCAGCGCCAGCGCACCCTGGGCGCCTGCGAGGAGCTGGCCCGGGCCATCGGCCTGGAGCAGCCGCCCCGCCGCATCGAGGGCTACGACATCTCCAACACCCAGGGCACGCTGTCCGTGGCCTCCCAGGTGGTGATGATCGACGGCGTTCCCGCCAAGAGCGAATACCGCCATTACCGCATCAAGACCGTGGTGGGCCCCAACGACTTTGCCTCCATGGCCGAGGTGATCCACCGCCGCTTCACCCGGGGCGAGCGAGAGCGGCTGGAGGCGCTGGCCCAGGGCAAGACGCCCACGGGCTTTGGGGACCTGCCGGACCTGGTGCTCATCGACGGCGGCCCGGAACAGCTCAAATACGCCCTGGAGGCCGTGCGCCAGGTGCCCATGGAGCGCTACCCGCCCATGTTCGGCCTGGCCAAGCGCTTTGAGGAAATCTACCTGCCCGATCGCCAGGACCCCATCCGCCTGGACCGCCACTCCGAGGCGCTGCGCCTGATCCAACGCCTGCGCGACGAGGCCCACCGCTTCGCCATCACCCACCACAAGAAGCTCCGCGGCCAGGCGGCCGTGCGCTCCCGCCTGGAATCCATCCCCGGCGTGGGTCCCGCCCGCCGCCGCGCCCTGTTGACCCACTTTCGCAACATGGACCAGATCGCCGCCGCCTCCGTGGAGCAGCTTCTGGAAGCGCCCGGCATGACCCGCCCCGCCGCCGAGGCCGTCTACCGCGCCTTCCACAGCTAGCCGCCGGCGCCCCCTCGCCACGGGCCCCGCAGGGCGCATGGAAGGCCGCGGGCCGCGGACAACAGTCATGACCACCCGTGACAACGGGTGGCATGACCAAGCCCTAAAAGGGCATAATACAGGCTGAGCCTAAAGGCTCATTGAACGATTTGCCAACCG
>CALWRM010000134.1 GCA_944383925.1 uncultured Clostridia bacterium | reverse complement strand
GGGAAAGCATCCTTCCTCTCACTCCTCTGGCTCGTCCCATTCTTCCCAGAATAAAACCCGGAAAAAGTAAAAAATCCAGACCCATACAAAAGTGCCCCCGGAAAAGGCAGGTGTTCGTAAGACAGTTAACAGCCACCATGGTTCGAACCGCGGTGGCTGTTCTTGTATTTTTCCTGTGATGTGATAATATAAAATTAAACGGACCTACAAATCGAAATTTGGAGAGATGTACGATGAAAATCAGCATTGCGGATTATGAAGATTACCTATTTGACCATTATAAGAGTCATGGTATTGATACCAGCTTGTTTATGAAATTAGTTGAAGAAGTAGGTGAAGTTGCGGAGGTTCTAAATAAACGGGACGGGAGAAAGGCTTCTGTTAACGAAGATTTGAAATCTCAATTAGCCAATGAATTGGTGGATGTTATTCATTACGCTTTTGCGATTGCATCATTAAACCAAATCGACTTGAATGATGTTATTCTGGAGAAAGATAAAAAAGCCTCAATAAAATATCATCATGAAAGAAACCTTGAGCAGTTTATGTCTGAACGATAAATTCCGATTTGTTGAAAAACAGGGCGCACTTCTATACGGGGCAATCCCAGTATGTGCATGTTGCGTTACTGCGTTCCGAACAAGGGACTGCATCCCTTGCGCCGCGAAAGCGGCTATCCTCTCAAGAAAAAGGGCGTGACCTTCACGGTCACGCCTTTTACCTATTTTACGGTCTTACGAACACTCCGCTAAACGGCGGCGCGCCTTTTTTGCGCTTAGACGTACTTTTGCAGCACCAGCATGGCGATGGCCAGCACGATGAAGACGGTGCCGGTGATCTTGGTGAACAGGAGCAGCTTGCCCTCGTAGCTTTGGGCCTTCTTCTTGCCAAAGAAGGTCTCCGCGCCGCCCGCGATGGCGCCGGAGAGGCCGGCGGAGCGGCCCTGCTGCATCAAAACCAGGGTGATCAGGGCCAGGGCGTCGATGGCCAGCACCACGCCCAAGATGGTCATAAGGATCTGCATGTAGATGTACCTCCCATAAGAGCAGGCCCGGCGAAGGCCCAGCCCGTCGCAAACTCATAGTGAAAGATAGTATAGCATGCCGGAGAGCAAAAAACAAGACGCAAGCATGCAAAGTCTTGGCAAAGTTGCCCGGCTCAGGCCTCGTTGTCCTGGCGGACGATCTCCTGCGCGCTGGGCTTTGCGTCGCCGTGGCGCACCAGCAGCATGGTCACAAAGGAGAGCGCCACGAATATGGTGGAATAGGGGAAGAGGGTCCAGTAGCCCACGTATTCCAGAAAAAGGCCCGAGAGGACGGGCGTGACCACCTGGGCCGACATGGAAAAGGCGTAATAATACCCGGTATACTTGCCCACGTTGGAATTCTTCGACAGCTCCACCACCATCGGGTAGGAGTTTACGTTGATGGCCGCCCAGGCGATGCCGGCCAAGGAGAAGAACACGAACATCCAAGGGGTGAAGCTCTTGAAGAAGGCCGCGCTGACAAAGGCCAGGCCCAGCAGGGCTACGCCCAGCAGGATGGTCCTGCGCCTGCCCAGCTTGGAGGAGACCAGGGCCACGGGATAATAGGCCACGATGGCCGCCGCCTGGGCCACGATCAGCGTGTTGGCCGGCGCCCCGCCCTCCATGCCCCAGTAGTACTTGGCGTACTTGGAGAAGGCCGTGGTGACCGCGTTATAGCCCATGAACCAGAGGAACACGGACAGGAGGATCAGGCAAAGGGACAACAGCTCCGGCCGCGAAAGCCGGCCGCCGGAGGCCTTGTCGCCGGCGGTCTCGGGGGCCTCGGGCAGGCGAAGCTTGTTCTCGGGCGTGGTGAAGAACAGCACGGCCACCGAAAGGACCATCACCCCGGCGGTGATGAGGAACAGGGGCAGGTAGTTGGGGTTGTCGCCCTTGGGGGCCGCCAGGGAGATGACCGCCAGGATCAGGATGCCGCCCACGGAGCCCATCAGGTTGATGATGGCGTTGGCCTTGGAGCGCAGGGGCTTTTCCGTCACGTCCGGCATCAGGGCCACGGCCGGGGAGCGATAGCTGCTCATGGAGAGCAGGGCCAGGCCCAGGGCCGCGAAGAACAGGCCGAGGCTGCCGAAGGAGGCCGTCAGGGGGATGAGCGCCATGGCCACCACGGCGCCGGCCGTGCCGCCGAGGATGAAGGGCATGCGCCGGCCGATGGGGGTCTTCGTCCGGTCGGAGAGCACGCCAAAGAGCGGCAACAGGAACAGGGCCAGCACGTTGTCCAGGGCCATCACGCCCCCGGCCAAGGCCTCGTTCATGTGAAAGCGCTCCTTGAGAATCAGGGGGATTACATAGTCATAGAGCTGCCAGAACGCGCAGATGGACAAAAAGGCCAGGCCGACGAAGAAGGTGCGCTTGAGATTCAGCTTCATGGAAATCCTCCTCTTTGGATAGGATATATGGGGAAACCCTGGGGTTTGCGGCGGGGCGGCCGCGCCCGCTCCCAGGAAAGCAACGCGCATTTTACGCCGTTTTTTCCTTGTTTGTTGCCTGCTGGCGCATTCTGTGGTACAATGTGCCAGAATGCAGTATTTATTGTCTGTTTTCTATGTTTGTAGAGGACTTTCTTTTTCTTTTTTAGGAGGTTGGAAGCTAACTGTGGAAAGAGTGTACGACGTTGAATGGATCAAGGATTCTATCGTAAGCTATTTGGAGCGCGTTTGCGCCTGCACCCTGGAGGAAGCCACGGAGGAGCAGCTGTATAAGGCCGTGGCCCTGACCGTGCGCGACCAGATCATGGATAAGTTCGTGGAGTCCCGCCATCTGCGCCATGACAGCAAGAGCAGAAGGCTGTATTACCTATCCGTGGAGTTCCTCATGGGCCGCGCCCTGCACAACAACATCCTCAACCTGACCCGCACCAAGGAATACGAGCAGGCCCTCAAGGAGCTGAACATCTCCTTTGACGCCATCGCCGAGCAGGAGAACGATCCGGGCCTTGGCAACGGCGGCCTGGGCCGCCTGGCCGCCTGTTTCCTGGACTCCCTGGCCTCCCTGGACCTGCCGGCCATGGGCTGTTCCATCCGCTACGAATACGGCCTGTTCCGCCAGAAGATCGTGGACGGCATGCAGGTGGAGCTGCCGGACAACTGGCTGGACAACGGCAACATCTGGGAGATCAACCAGAGCGTGGACACCTATGAGGTGCACTTTGGCGGCAGAATGATCGAGGAATGGGTGGAGGGCGTGAAGCTGCGCCGCCATGTGGACTATTCCACCGTGCTGGCCGTGCCTTACGACGTGCCCTGCGTCGGCTACGACGTGGACACCGTGGTGCCCCTGCGCTTGTGGTCCGCCAAGGCCCCCAAGAGAATCAACATGGAATACTTCAACCGGGGCGAGTACGTGCGCGCCGTGGACGAGCGCGAGCTGGCCGAGGTGATCTCCAAGGTGCTCTACCCGGAGGATAACCACTACGAGGGCAAGGAGCTGCGCCTCAAGCAGCACTACTTCTTTACCTCCGCTACGGTTCAGTATATCATCAAAAACTATAAAAAGCACTATGGAAATGACCTCACCCGCCTGCACGAAAAGGTGGTCATCCACATCAACGACACCCATCCGGGCCTGGCCATTCCAGAGCTGATGCGCCTGCTGATGGACGAGGAAGGCCTCAGCTTCGACCAGGCCAAGGCCGTGGTGGAGAGGTCCTTTGCCTACACCAACCACACCGTGATGGCGGAGGCGCTGGAGCGCTGGCCCGAGGAGATGGTCAAGACCACCCTGCCGCGCATCTACGAGATCCTCCATGAGCTCAACGAGGACTACTGCCGCAGGCTTTGGAACTACTTCCCCGGCCAGTGGGACCGCATCGGCTCCATGGCCATCGTCGCCTACGGCCAGATCCACATGGCCAACCTCTGCTGCGCCTATTCCTATTCCATCAACGGCGTGTCCCAGCTGCATGCGGAGATCCTCAAGCGCGACACCTTCCACGATTTCAACCTGGTCTCGCCCAACAAGTTCACCGGCATCACCAACGGCATCACCCACCGGCGTTGGCTCATGGCCGCCAATCCCGGCCTGACCCAGCTGCTGTACGAGAGCATCGGCGACGCCTGGGTGAAGGACCCCGAGCGCCTGACCGACCTGATGCCCTTTGCCGACGACCCCGCCTTCCTGGAGAAGTTCGCCGCCGTCAAGCAGGACAACAAGGTCGAGTTTGCGGGCTTCCTGGCCAGATACCAGGGCAGCGCCCTGGACCCGGCGGCCATGCTGGACGTGCAGGCCAAGCGGCTGCACGAGTATAAGCGCCAGCTGCTCAACATCCTGCACGTGCTCTCGCTGTACAACCGCATCGTGGAGGATTCCTCCTTCGAGATGGCGCCGCGCACCTTCCTCTTCGGGGCCAAGGCCGCGCCCGGCTACATGCGCGCCAAGCTCATCATCCGCCTGATCAACGCCGTGGCCGACCTCATCGAAAAGCATCCCCGCGCCGCCTCCATGATCCGCGTGATCTTCCTGGAGAACTACTCCGTCTCCGCCGCGGAAAAGATCATGCCCGCCGCGGACCTGTCCGAGCAGCTTTCCACCGCCGGCAAGGAGGCCTCCGGCACCGGCAACATGAAGTTCATGATGAACGGCGCCCTGACCATCGGCACCATGGACGGGGCCAACGTGGAGATCTTCGACAGGGTGGGCGCGGACAACATCTTCATCTTCGGCCAGACGGCCCAGCAGGTGGCGGACATCTACCGCCAGAACAGCTACAGGGCCGGCGAGGAATACGAGAAGAGCGCCGTGCTGCGCAAGGTGTTGGACCAGCTGATCGACGGCACCCTGCAACAGGGCAGAACCTTTTCGGAGCTGTATCACGCCCTGCTCTTTGGGGACAATAACAACATGGCCGATCCCTATCTGGTGCTCAAGGACTTCCCCGACTATGCCCGCGTGCAGGAGCGGATTGGCCGGCTCTATGGCACGAGACAGTGGTGGCGCAGCGCGGTGATCAACGTGGCCCAGTCCGGCTTCTTTGCCTCGGACCGCACCATCACC
Source organism: uncultured Clostridia bacterium (assembly GCA_944383925.1). GTDB lineage: Bacteria > Bacillota > Clostridia > Christensenellales > UBA1750 > CALWRM01. The sequence continues at coordinate 30,784 of CALWRM010000134.1, read as the reverse complement.
GAGTACAACGATCGCATCTGGCACCTCAAGAGGCTGCACAAATAAAGGCGAGCGGGTGAAAGCTTGATGAAGGTTTACCACGATTCCCAGGATATGCTCTACCGTTTCCCCCAGGGCGCCCTGCCCTGCGGGGAAACGGTTTGTTTGCGCTTACTAGCCCCCCAGGACGCCAACTGCACCCTGCGCTTTTGGCACGGCCACAAGGCGCGCCTGCGCCCCATGCGCGTGCTGCGCCGCTCCGGCGGCCAGGCCCTGTTCGAGGCCAGCTACACCTTGCCCCAGACGCCGGACGTGCTCTGGTACGCCTTTTTGGTGGAGCGCGAGGGAAAGATCCTTTGGTATGGCAACGCGGACGACGGCCTCGGCGGCGTGGGAAGTTTGCAGGAGGGCGAGGGCAAGAGCTTCCAGCTCACCGTATACGACGCGGCCTTTTCCACGCCGGACTGGATGTCCGAGGCCGTGGTCTACCAGATCTTCCCCGACCGCTTCTGCATGGGCGGCAGGGATCTGCGCAGCACCAAGCGCAGCGTCTTTTGCCACAAGGCCTGGATGGAAAAACCCCTGCCCTACAAGCCGGTGGAAAGCTGGGAATACTACCCTTACGACTTTTTCGGCGGCAACCTCCAGGGCGTGATCGATAAGCTGCCCTACCTGCAGAGCCTTGGCGTGAACACCATCTACTTCAACCCCCTGTTCGAGGCCCGCTCCAACCACAAGTACGACACAGGGGACTATACCAAGATCGACTCCAGCTTCGGCGACAACGCCTTGTTTGCCGAGCTGTGCCGGCAGGCGGCCGCCAAGGGCATCCGCGTGCTGCTGGACGGCGTGTTTTCCCATACGGGGGAGGACAGCGTCTACTTCAACCGCTACGGCCACTATCCGAACCTGGGCGCCTGCCAGGGGGAAAAGTCGCCCTACTACAAGTGGTACGACTTCATGCGCTTCCCGGACGAATACCGGAGCTGGTGGGGCTTCCCGACCCTGCCGGAGGTCAACGAGGACGAGGCCTCCTTCCGCAGCTACGTCCTGGAGGGGGAGGACGCCGTCGTGGCCCAGTGGCTGCGCCGGGGGGCGTCTGGCTGGCGGCTGGACGTGGCCGACGAGCTGCCCGACGACTTCATCGAGGCGCTGCGCAAGCGGGTCAAGGCCGAAAACCCCCAGGCGGCCGTGATCGGCGAGGTGTGGGAGGACGCCACCAACAAGATCAGCTACGGCCATCTGCGCAACTTCGGCCTGGGCCGCAGTCTGGACTCGGTGATGAACTACCCCCTGCGGGACATGCTGTTGGCCTTTTTCCGCGGCGAGGAGAACGCCTTCCGCCTCACGCGCAGGCTGCGCTCCCTGCAGGAGAACTACCCCAAGCCCATGTTCTACTCCCTGATGAACCTGCTGGGCAGCCACGACCGGCCCAGGGTGCTGAACATGCTGGCTGGCAGGTCCGGCGAGGGCCTGAACGAGGAGCAAAAGAAGGAGCTCTGCCTGACGGGCGAGGAATACCGCGCGGCCCGAAAAAAGCTGCTGGCCATGTTCGCCCTGGTCTGCGCCCTGCCCGGCATGCCCACCATCTTCTACGGCGACGAGGCCGGCATGCAGGGGGCGGAGGACCCCTATTGCCGGGGCCCCTTCCCCTGGGGCAGCGAGGACGAGGGCCTGCAGGAGGGCTTCCGCCGCTGCGTGGCCAAACGCAGGGAAAGCCCGCTGTGGACGCGCGGCGAGCTGATGCTGGAGGCCCTGGACGCGGATACCCTGGCCGTGCGGCGCTACGACAAGCAGGGCAGGGCCCTGTTCCTGGTCAGCCGCCAGTGGAGGAGCCTGCGCGTGGACGGCCTGGAGCTGGCGCTGGAACCCCTGGAGCCGGTGTGGCGCGTCTTGCGTTAAGTTTTGCGCCAGGGGCGTTCCGCCTTGCGCAGGGCCCAAAACTTGGGTATCATACATGTAGGAACACTCAATGAAGGAGGATGTAACGCCTATGTTCACCGTTGATAAGACCATGTCCATCGCCACCGTCATGAAGCAGGACCCCGAGGCCGCTCCCGTGTTCATGAGCTATGGCATGCATTGCCTCTATTGCCCCCATGCCTCCGCCGAGTCCATCGAGCAGGCCGCCATGGTGCACGGCGTGGACGCCGACGCCCTGGTCAAGGCGCTCAACGAGTACTTCGCCTCCAAGGCCTAAGCGGCCGCGGGCGAGGCGCGCCGGGAAGGCCCGGCTTGGGTTTGAACAAGACCAGCCGCCGGGGAGCCGGTCGGCTGAATATGCAAAGGAGAGCAGAACCATGGAAAAGTACGTATGCGATGTTTGCGGCTATGTTTACGACCCCGCGGAGGGCGATCCGGACAACGGCATCGCTCCCGGCACCCCCTTTGAGAACCTGCCGGAAGATTGGGTTTGCCCCCTGTGCGGCGTTGGCAAGGATCAGTTTTCCAAGGAGTGAGCACAAGCATGTTTGACGCTGTTCAAATTCGGGACAGGCTGTGGTGGGTCGGCGCCCTGGACCAGGACCTGCGCGTGTTCGACGTGATCATGCGCTGCGAACGGGGCACCTCCTACAACAGCTACGTGGTCAAGGGCGACAAGGGCGTGGCCGTGCTGGAGGCCGCCAAGGCGGAGTTCGGCAAGGAATGGGTGGAGCGCATCTGCAGCGTGGTGGACCCCAAGGAGATCACCGCCATCGTCTGCGACCACACCGAGCCGGACCACGCGGGCGCCCTGTACGAGCTGCTCAAGGTCGCGCCCAACGCCGTTGTGTACTCCTCCAGGCCCGCCAACGGCTTCTTGAAGGAGATCCTCAACCGCGACTTCCCCGCCAAGGTGGTCAAGCAGGGCGATGAGGTGGATCTGGGCAACCTGACCCTGCGCTTCATCGACGCCCCCTTCCTCCATTGGCCCGATTCCATCTTCACCTACATCCCCGAGCTGGAAACCCTGGTCAGCGGGGACGTGTTCGGCTATCACTACGGCAAGCAGGCGGTCTTCGCCCAGGAGGATGAGGAAACCGCCTACGACCGGCGCTATTACTTCGACGCCATCTTCGGGCCCTATGTGCAGCACGTGCTTTCCGCCGTGGCCAAGATCCGGCCCCTTGCCATCTCCACCATCTGCCCCAGCCACGGCCCGGTGTACAACGACGCCAAGAGCGTCCACATGGTGATGGACCTGTACGAGGCCTGGGCCAGCGAGGCGGTGAACGCTCGGGAACCCGACGCCGTGTTCGTGGGATACGCCTCCGCCTACGGCTACACCAAGGCCCTGGCCGAGCGCATCGCCAAGGGCGCCGGCGAGGCGGGCCACAAGGTCTACCTGACCGAGATCTCCAAGGACCCGGCGGCGGCCGCGGCCCTGGCCGAGCGCTGCGGCGCCGTGGCCGTGGGCAGCCCCACCTTCAACCGCGACGCCCTGCCCCCGGTGTGGGCCATGCTCACCGCCATGGGCAGCTATGCCTGGCGCAATCGCCCGGCCCTGAGCTTCGGCTCCTACGGCTGGAGCGGCGAGGCGGCCCTGAACCTGCAGCAGCGCCTCTGCCAGCTGGGCTTTAAGGCCAAGGAGCCCTTCCGCGTGCGGCTACAGCCCACCCAGGAGGACCTGGACAAGGCCGAAGCCCTGGGCAAGGAACTGCTCTAGTCGGCGCCGCCCCCATCGATGACACTCCCGGCCGTTAGGCGGGTGCTCCTAAGACAGTAATTCTAAAACAATTACTATTTTGCGGCATCTGTCGGCCAGGGCTGGGAACAGCCACAAAAAAGAACGATGTCGAGTCGAAAGACCGGCATCGTTTTTTCTTTCGGAGTATAGATTTCTGGAGGCTTTGGGAAGCGAGCTGGAATCAGCGAGCCAATTTCCAAAGGGTTTGCGAATACAGGCTCGACGAGGAGGATGGATGTGAAAAGGACGATCATTGGAGCTTGTTTGTTTCTCGCAGGAAGCATTCTTTTTGCGGCGTGTACGATCTACCCAGCTTTTGAAGGCTGCGTCCCTTCCGAGGTGTTTGGAGAGAAGCTTATTTCCATCGCGATGCTCGTGTTGGGCGCTTGCGCATTGGCCTATGAATTTTACAACTCCTTTGCCAACAAAAGCGAAGAAAAGTGATTTTAAGGGGAGCATTTCAGGAGAAAATGCGCCGGATAACGGAAACGGACTAGGCTCCTTGCGAACGGCCGGGAACGCGGCCCGATATGCAAGAAATGCCGCGGCCCGGCGCGCGGAACAGGAGCGCCGCTCTTCGCAAAACGGCAATCGACGGGCATGAAACCGAGCTGGATTTGCCTAAGCCGCGCGAGCGGCGCTCCGAGGGAATGCGGATCTTCAACAGCGAAAACCAAATGGCCAAAGGCCCAAAGGAAGCCGGCAGCAGTTGGCGAAGACGGCGCCGGGCATGCGGACGCGCCGACCTGACGGAGCCCGCGCCATGGAAAGGCGGGTTCCGCGCAGGCGCCGGACAAGGCCGGCGGCAAGCGCGGGGCGCATGCCGAATAGCGCCTGGCTGCATCCCCGTGGGTGCGTGAGATAGGCGGAGCAGGCGCGGCCGAAGGCATGCCGGTTCCAAGAGATCCGCGTCTTGCTACTTTTGCGGCCGCCGGGCGTTTGCCGGGGGTTTTCTTGTGTTCCTAGTCGTTGATCGCCTCCACGCCGAGCCTGGCGGCCTCCCGCTGGCGCTCTCGGAGCTTTTCCAGCACCTGCGGGGGCAGGCGCTCCCAGCCCTGCACCTCGCCCACGATGCGCACGGGCTCCCGCGTGCGGTAGGAACGGGAGGGGTTGCCGGGAAACTTTCGATCCGTCACGTTCGGATCGTCCTCCAGCGGGCCGGTGGGCTCCACCAGATAGACCCGGCCCTCGCCGGGGCCCTGGGCCAGCTCCGCCGCCAGGGCCGCGCCCGCCTGGATGGCGGTGACATAGACGAAGTTTGCCCGCCGGCCGGAGCCGTAATTGGACGCAAAGCCCGGATGCAAGAAGTCGCCGACCTGCAGGTCGGCCTTGGTGCCGTGGTAGAGGGGGCCCGTTTCCCGCACGTCCTTGCGCAGCCCCACGGGCGCAAAGTCCCTCGGCGTCGTCGGGCCGCCGGCGTCTCCCTGGGTGGTGAGGCGCTTCCACGCCCATTCAAAATCCCGTTGGCCTTGGTCCATGGCGAATCTCCCTTCGATGGGTTTCCTGTGAGAGTTGGGGCGGATTGCGGCCCCTTTTTCGGCCCTTGGGGCCCGGAATGCCGTTGCGGCTAACCGGCCGCCTCGACCGCGGGCTCCGGCTGCGCAAGGGACGCCGCCTGCACCTGAACGGGGGAAAGCTGGCTGTATACCTGGCCGTCCGAGCAGTTGACGTAGTCCACATAGCGGTCGCTGGTCAGCTTCCATTGCAGGTGGAAAAGCTCGTCCGCCAGGTCCGGGGCCTTGCCGTTGAAGTAACAGAGCTGGGCGTCCAACAGGATGAGCTGCTCGCCCGGGTGTTGGGCGGCAGCCAGCTCCATGGCCCGCTCCAGGGCGAGGGGCTCGATGGCCTCGCCCTCGGGCAGCAGCTCGTGCCAGCCGGCCATCAGGCTGATGATCCCCTCGTTCCGGCCAAAGGATACCCAAACCCCCTCCAGGTCCAGCTGCCAGAAGGCCGCCTCCACGGGGATCCCCTGGTATTGGTGGTAGAAGAGCAGGCAGTGGGTGTCTTGTTGGCGCTGGGCCTCGTCGTATTGGGCATCGGAGAGCGGCCCTTCGGCCGTATAGCGCTGGAGCTTGCAGCGATAGGCGTAGTCCGAGGCCCCGGCGGTCAGCTCCAGCTCCGGCAGATGGGCCTGCACAAAGGCGCTCATATAGGCCTGGCTTTGGTCAAAGCTCAGGGAAACGGGTTCCTCCGCCAAGGCCGTCCAGCCCTGGGCGCCCAGCACCGGCGGGCTGGCGTAGGGGTTTTGGCACAGATACAGCTCGCAGTCCTCCTCCTGGTCCAGACGGACCAGGCGCAGGAGGGTGTATTCGGAGGCATAGAGCTCCTCCACCATGAAGTTCGCCTCGGGAGTGGAGCCGTCCCCCTCCATGGGGAGGGCGACGGTCCACTCGCCGTAGAGCAGGGCCAACAGCTCGCCATAGCTGTCGGCGCAGGCCAAGCCGAACACGGAAGGATCCCCGTAGACGGGGTCCAGGACCTCCTTGGCGGAGAGGTTCCAGCTGGAGGCGAAGCGCTCCATGTCCAAGAGGGAGGAGCCGCGGCGGAGGGCGGCCGGCAGGGCCTGGTCCGGGAGCTGCGGCGCGGCGAAACCGTCGGCCAGCGCCATGGGGAGGGGCGAGGCGTCCGCCGGCTCGGGGGAGGGCGCGGCGTCCTGATCCGGCAGCATATAGGCCTCCTCGGACCCGGAACAGCCCAGCAAAAGCCAAAGCGCCAGCAACAGGCAGGCGGCCAAGGCGCGTCGAAGGGCTCGTTTCATGTGCCGTCCTCGCTTTCTAGCTTGATGTAGACCATGTCCAGCTCCGGCGCGACCAGGATGGAGATGACGAGCTTCTGGTCGGTGGCAAAGCGCATCTGCAAGAGTTCGTTTTGATACAGGCCGTAGGCCTGGCTGTAGCCAAGGGTGTCCGTGCTGGTTCCCAGGCCCAGGTATTGGGCGTAGCTGTTGGCCAGGTTGGGCAGCACCTCGATCAGGGCGGCGGAGTCCTGGGCGCTGTCGCGCAGCCAGGCGGGCAGGGGGCCCTGGAAGCGCAGGACCTTGCCGGAGCGCTCGTCCACATAAAAGCGGGTGTTGCCGCCCTCAAAGCGCAGGATGTTGACGGCGGAGGGATAGCTCAGGTGCTCCAGCACCGCCCGCTGGCCCGAAAGGGGCGCGGAGGGATAGCCGCAGAGGAGGTTGCGCTCCAGCTCGTCCAGGTAGCCGAGGCCGTCGTCGTCCACATCCTGCAGGTCCACGGCGATCTCCGTCGAGGCGGAGAGCCATTTTTCCAGGGTATCGGCCCGGTTGCGCAGGGCGCCCTGGTAGTTGTAGCTGCTCTGCTCGCCCTCGTCCTGGCGCAGCTGGCCCAGGTAGAGGGTGTCCCGGTAGCGGACGTAATAGCCGGGAAACAGGGCGCCCAGCAGCACGACGCACAGCGCCAGCGCCACCAGCGCCGCATAGCGAAGGCCGCCCTTCCATCGTCTCTTCACGGGGCCACCTCCATCACCAGCCGGACCACGGTGCCCTTGCCCAGCTCGGATTGAATGCTCAGCCTGCCGCCGTGGAGCTGGGCGATCTTTTCGCACAGCGCAAGGCCGAGGCCGGCGCCGTTCTGGGCCCGGGCCCTGGACTTATCCACCATATAGAAGGCTTGGGTGATCTTGTGGATCTCCACCTTGGGGATGCCCCGGCCCCGGTCCGCCACGGAGAAGATGTAGCGGTTGTCCCGGATCGCGCCGTGGAGCAGGATCTCCGAACCGGGTTCGGAGGCCTTGCGGGCGTTGTCGATCAGGTTGTACAGCAATGTCTTGAGAAGGTCCGGGTCCGCCAGCAGCACGCCGTCCTGGACGCGCACCCGCAGCGCCATGTGGGAGGTCTGCAGCAACGGCGCCAGGCTCAGCTCCAGATCCTGGGCCAGCAGCCTTGGGTTGACCCGCTTTCTTTGCAGCTCCTGCTTGCCCACCACCATCAGCTCCAGCAGCTTGATGGAGAGGGCCTCTAAGCGCCGGCCCTCGTTGAAGATGGTGTTGGAGCAGCGGAAGATGCGCTCCTTGGAAAGCTCCTGGGAACGCAGCACGTCCGCATAGCCGATGATGGAGGTCAAGGGGGTTTTGAGCTCGTGGGCAAAGTTGGCCACGAAGGTTTCTCGCTGTTCGACGGCCTGGGCGAGCTCGTCCAGCTTGTCCACCAGGGCGTCGGTCATGCGGTTGAAGTCGGCGGTGAACTGGGCGACCTCGTCGCTGCCCCGCTGGGCGGCGCGCAGCTCGTATTGGCCGCCGGTGATTTGGCGCGAGGTGCGCGCCAGCCTGGAGAGGGGCCGGGTGAGCAGGACGGAAAGGCCGAACACCAGCAGCGAGGACAGGCCGAGCACGGCCGCATAGATGCCAAGGAAGTTGGCCAGCAGCGAGTCGCGCTGGCTATACAGGTCGCGGATGTCCGTGCGGCAAAGGATCTGGTAGCGCTCGTCCCCAAGGACCAGCGGGCCGCAGACGTAGAGGTAATCGCCGGTGCTGCCGCGCAGAACGGCCAGGTTGCGGTTGGAGGAGGCGGCGCCAAAGAGGGAGGGGATCTGAAAATGGCCGTAGAGCATCTGGCCCTGTTCGTCCAGCAGGGCCAAGGCGCGCCCCTGACCGAGTTGTTCGGCGATGGAGAGCACCGTGTTCAGGTCCAGGTCGATGTCCTGGATGGCGTAGGTGACGGCGGCGGTTTCAAAGCCCATCTTGATGAGGCTTTGCTCGTCCAGCGCGCGCTGCGTCTCCCGGCGGAGGCTTTGCTCGAAGCTAAGCTGGACCAACATGGCCGCGCCGAGGGAAAGGGCCAAGGCCACCGCCATGATGGAGACGCAGACGATTTTAAGGGCGAAGCGCATGGGCGCACCTCCTGAGGGAATGGGCGGCTAGATCTCCAGGCGATAGCCGATCTTGTAGACGGTTTTCAGCTCCCGCTCCCAGCCCAGCTTTTTGCGCAGCCGGCGCACGTGCAGGTCGATGGTGCGGGTATCGCCCAGGTAATCGCTTTGCCAAACCCGTTGGAAGATGGTTTCGCGAAACAGGGCGATGTGGCGGTTGCGCACGAAGAGCAGCAGCACCTCGTACTCCTTGAGGGTAAGCCCCACGGGCGTGCCGGCCTTGAGCACCGTGCGCGAGACGGTATCGATGGTCACGTCGCCCACCACGTAGCGCTGTTCGCCCTTGTTGTAGCGCCGCAGCACCGTCTCCACCCGGGCGAGCAGCTCCACGATGGCGAAGGGCTTGGTGATGTAATCGTCCGCGCCCATGCGCAGGCCCTTGACGCGATCCTCCACGGAGCTCTTGGCGGTGATGAAGATGGCCGGGGTGTCCAGGGTGCGGATGTATTCGATGAGGGAATAGCCGTCCACGCCGGGCAGCATGATGTCCAGCAGCACCAGGTCGTAGCTGTTTTCCTGAAGAAAGTCCGCGGCGGTGATCCCGTCGTAGGCGCAGTCGCACAGATAGCCCCGTTCGCTCAGGCTCATTTCGATGAGCTCGTTGATGGGCCGTTCATCCTCGACGATGAGAACCTTCATGATCCATTCCAATCCCCTTTGCATAGGCAAGTGTCTTGACGAAGCGGGAAAACGATAACATAAAAATGTATCAGAAATGTAAGAAAAGCGCCGTTGACGCAGGGATATAGCTGTGATACGCTAAGCGAAAAATCGGCGGCGCCACTGCTCTAGTATACACCAAGGAGGCTACGGAAAGCGAATGAAAATTGATACCATCGCCCTGCATGCAGGCTATCAGCCCGGCAACGGACAGCCCCACGTGCTGCCCATCTACCAAAGCACCACCTATGATTACGATTCCAGCGAGCATATCGGCAAGCTGTTCGACCTGAGCGTGGACGGCCACATGTATTCCCGCATTTCCAACCCCACCGTGGCCTGCGTGGAGGAGAAGATCGCCGCCCTGGAGGGGGGCGTGGGCGCGCTGTGCACCAGCTCCGGCCAGATGGCCTGCATGATCGCCCTGCTCAACATCCTTTCCGCGGGGGACCACTTCATCTCCGCCGCGGCCATCTACGGCGGCACGATCAATCTCTTTGCGGTGACGCTCAAGCGGCTGGGCATCGAGTGCAGCTTTGTGGACGAAAACGCCTCCGACGAGGAGGTCGAGGCGCTCTTTAGGCCCAACACCAAGGCCGTGTTTGGCGAAACGCTGGCCAATCCCGCCCTGGCGGTGTTCGACATCGAGCGCTTTGCCCGCTTGGCCCATCGGCACGGCGTGCCCCTGATCGTGGACAATACCTTTGCGACGCCGGTGCTGTGTAGGCCCTTTGACTTTGGGGCGGACATCGTGGTGCATTCCACCACCAAGTACATGGACGGACACGCCGTGCAGGTGGGCGGGGCCGTCGTGGACAGCGGAAACTTCCCCTGGGACAACGGGAACTTCCCCGGGCTGACCGAGGCGGACGAGAGCTACCACGGGGTTCGGTACGTGCATGACTTTGGCAAGAAGGCCTACATCGTCAAGGCGCGCGTGCAGCTGATGCGCGACTTTGGCGCCTATCCCCATGCGCTGAGCGCCTTTTTGCTAAACTTAGGCCTGGAAACCCTGCCGCTGCGCATGGAACGCCATTGCAAAAACGCGCTGGAGGCGGCAAAGTTCCTGGAAAGCCACGAGAAGGTGGAGTTTGTCAACTATCCCGGGCTGGAAAAGGACCGCTACCACGCGCTGCAGCAGAAGTATTTGCCCAACGGCTGCGCGGGCGTGGTGTCCTTCTCCCTCAGGGGCGGCCGCGAACGGGCCGTGCGCTTCATCGACAGCCTGCAGCTCGCCTCCAACGTGGTGCACGTGGCGGACATCCGCACCCTGGTGCTCCATCCCGCCTCCTCCACCCATAGGCAGCTGACGGACGAGCAGCTGGCGGGCGCGGGCATCACGCCGGGCCTGATCCGCCTTTCCGTGGGCTGCGAGGATCTGTCGGACATCTTGGCGGACCTGGAGCAGGCCCTGGCGAAGGCCTAGCGGGCCGGGAGGGAATCGAGCGGCGAAAGGAGCCCGGCGGACGAAAGTCCGCCGGGCTCCTTGGCTGCGCGAAGGGGGAAGGAGGGGGAAGAGGCCGGGGGAAGGAAGGCCTTCCCCCTGGCGCCCCCAACCTCCCGTAGGCGGGGCGCTGGAGCCCTTGGCGGAGGGGAGGCCGGGGGAAGGAAGGCCTTCCCCCTGGCGCCCCCCAACCTCCTTTGGGCGAAACGCCCGAGAAAAAACGGAAGGGGCGTTCGACCCCCTCCGTTGGCTGTTTTTGGATGGAAAGGCCCTGCGCGGGCCGCGCCTTGCTCAGTTGGCCGTGATCTCGATCCAGATGTCGTTGTACATCTTGGCGGCGTCGGACACATCGTGGAAGAAGGTGCAGCGGTCCAGCACATCCTGGGGCGGGTTGAAGGTGGGGTCCTCGGTGTACTCGGGCCCGAGGATCTCCAGGGCGGCTTCGTTGGGGGTGGAATAGCCGATGTATTCGCTGTTCATGGCGGCGATCTCCGGCCGCATCATGAAGTCGATGAACAGGTGAGCGCCCTCCACGTTCTTGGCCGTGGCGGGGATGACCATGCCGTCCACCCAGACGTTGGAGCCCTCCTTGGGCACGCAATAGGCCAGATCCTCGTTGAGGGCCATGGAGGTCAGCGCGTCGCCGGACCAAACCAGGCCAAGGGCTGCCTCGCCGCCCACCAGCTTATCCTTGATTTCGTCCACGCCGTAGGCCAGCAGTACGCCGGATTCCTTCTGCTCGATCAGCTTCTGCTTGGCCTCCTCCAGCTGGGCCTCGTCGCGGGTGTTCAGATCATAGCCCAGGTAGCAGAGGGTGACGCCGAGGGAATCGCGCACGGAATCCATCATGAGCACGTTTTTCTTATACTTTTCGTCCCACATGGCGCCCCAGGAGTCGATCTCGCCCCCGGTGACGGTGGTGTTGTACAGGATGCCGACCGTGCCCCACATGTAGGGTACGGAATAGAGGCTGTCGGGATCGTAGTCGGGATCCTGGAGCCACTGGGCGTTGTTGGTAAAGTTGGGCAGCTTTTCATGATCCAAGGGGAGCAGCATGTCGTTTTGAATCATGCGCTCGATCATGTAGTCCGAGGGGAAGGCCACGTCGTAGGAGGCGCCGCCCTTTTCCAGCTTGATGTACATTTCCTCGTTGGTGGTAAAGCGCACGTAGTTGACCTGGATGCCGGTTTCTTCCTCAAAGAGGTCGATCACCTCTGGGTTGATGTAGTCCTCCCAGTTGTAGACGGTGATGGAGTTTTCCGAGGCAGGGGCGCAGCCAAACAGGCTCAGGGCGCAAAGACAGAGCGCCAGCAGGAGGGAAAGGTACTTTCTCATCGTTTTTCGGCATGTTCCTTTCTTGATGAAATGGGATATCTGGACCCTAGCGCTCCAGGATGGAGGAGCGCCGGTTCACCAGCAGCAAGAGGGCCATCACCGCCACGAACAGCAGCGTGGACAGGGCGTTGATGGTGGGGTTGATGCCAAGCCTGGCCATGGAATAGATGAGGATGGAGAGGTTCTGCACCTCGGAGGTGGTGAAAAAGGAGATAACGAAGTCATCCAGCGAGAGGGTGAAGCTGAGGATGAGGCCCGACACGACGCCGGGCAGGATCTCCGGAAGGAGGATCTTCACCAAGGCTTGCCAGGGCGTCGCCCCCAGGTCCAGGGCGGCCTCGTAGGCGTGGGCGTTCATCTGCTTGAGCTTTGGCAGCACGGAAAAGAGGACATAGGGCACGTTAAAGCTCACGTGGGCCAGCAGCATGGTCCAAAAGCCCAGGGGCAGCTTGGCGAAGAGGAAGAGGATCATCAGCGAGACGCCTATGACGATGTCCGGGGTGAGCATGGACAGGTTGGCCATGGAGAGGAAGAGCGTCCGCGGGCCGCGCCGCATGGCGAACAGGCCGATGGCGCCCAGCGTGCCGATCACCGTGGCGATGAGGGCGGCCAGCGCCGCCACGGCCAGCGTCACGTACAGGGCCTTGAGGATCTCCTCGTTTTGGAACAGGGCCAGGTACCAATCGAAGGTGAAGCCGTCCCATTTGGCCCTGGACTTGGAGGCGTTGAAGGAGTAGACGATCAGCGTGAGGATGGGCAGGTACAAGAACAGCAGCACGAGGGAGACGTACAGGCCTTTGAAAAAGCGGGAAGCCTTCAAAACACGCCGCCCCCTTCCTTGTCGCCGAAGCGGTTCATCAATCCCATGGAGATCAGCAGCAGCGCCATCATCACCAGGGACATGGCCGAGCCGAAGTTCCAGTCGCCGGTGAACAGGAATTGCTGCTCGATCAAATCGCCGAAGAGCTTAAACTGCGCCCCGCCCAGCAGCCTGGAGATGACGAAGGTGGTCACGGCGGGCATGAACACCATGGTGACGCCCGAAAAAACCCCCGGCAGGGAGAGGGGCAGCGTCACCCGCAGAAACACCTGCAGGCGGTTGGCGCCCAGGTCCTCCGCGGCCTCCACGATGCGGGCGTCCATCTTGGAGAGCACCGTATACAGCGGCAGCACCATGAAGGGCAGGTAGTTATACACCATGCCCATGAGCACGGCCTGGTAGGAATACAGCAGGCGGACCTCCTCCTTGGCGCCGAAGAGCCGCAGCACCCAGTTGACGAGGGTGGCGATCAGGCCGCCGGACTCCAGCAGCGTCAGCCAGGCATAGGTGCGCAGCAGGAAGTTCATCCACATGGGGATGATGAATAGGAGGATCAGCACGCCCTTTTTGTCGAAGGAGCGGTTGGCCAGGAAGTAGGCGGCCGGATAGCCCACCAGCAGGCAGATGAGGGTGCACAGCAGCGCCATGCCGATGGAGCGGAACAGCACGCCTATATAGATGGGATCCAGAAAGGATTGAAAGTTTTGCAGCGTGAACTGGCCGGAGCTATCCGTGAAGGCGTAGCAGAGCACCAGCAGGATGGGCGCGATGGTAAAGAGCAGCATCCACACCACATAGGGGGCGGCAAAGCCCTTCGTCTTCATGGCCTAGTCCCCCTTTTGCATGATATGGATGTCGAAGGGCACGATGTTGAGCCCCACGGCCGCGCCGACCGGCTCGCTGAGGGTGGAATGCACCAGCCAGGTGAAGCCCTGGGTTTTCACGGTCATCTCGTAGTGCACCCCCTTGAACACCACCGTGCGCACCACGCCGCGGAGCATGCCGCTCTCCGGCGCGCTGAGCTTGACGTCCTCCGGCCGCACCACCACGTCCACGGCCTTGTTTTCGCCAAAGCCCTTGTCCACGCAGGCGAAGTCCCGGCCGTCAAAGCGCACCAGCTCATCGCGCAGCATCAACCCTGGAAGGATGTTGCTCTCGCCGATAAAGTCGGCCACGAAGGCGTTCTTGGGCTCGTTGTAGACGTCCGTCGGCGTGCCGATCTGCTGAACCAGGCCGTCCTTCATCACCACGATGGTGTCGGACATGGACAGGGCCTCCTCCTGGTCGTGGGTGACGTAGAGGAAGGTGATGCCCAGCTGCTGCTGCATGTTCTTCAGCTCCAGCTGCATCTCCTTGCGCAGCTTTAGGTCCAGCGCGCCCAGGGGTTCGTCCAGCAGCAGCACCTCCGGGCGGTTGGCCAGGGCGCGGGCGATGGCCACGCGCTGCTGCTGTCCGCCGGAAAGGGTGTCCACCTTGCGCTTGTCAAAGCCCCGGAGCCCGACCATCTCCAGCATTTCCGACACGCGAAGTCGGATCTGCTTTTCATCGGCCTTCTTCAGACGCAGGCCAAAGGCCACGTTCTCAAACACGTTCATGTGGGGAAACAGGGCGTATTTTTGAAACACCGTGTTCACCCGGCGCTTGTAGGGGGGCAGGTGGGTGATGTCCTTGCCCTCGAAGATCACCTGGCCGGAGGAGGGGGTTTCAAAGCCGGCGATCAGGCGCAGCGTGGTGGTCTTGCCGCAGCCGGACGGGCCGAGGAGGGTGACGAACTCCTTTTTGCGAATGTAGAGGTTGAGGTGGGACAGGGCCTCCGTCTCCGCGTCGTAGACCATGGTCAGATCCTTCAGATCGATCAGATGGGCGCTTTCAACAATGCTCATGGCATGGACCCTCCATTGCGTTTTGCATCCCCGCCCCTAGAAGCTGGGCGGGGTGGAAATCCACAGGATGCGCGCGGGTTGCTTGCTGGCGTTGCGGATGCGGTGGGGCGCTTCGGGGCGGAAATAGAAGCTTTCGCCCTTTTTCGCCTTGTGCGTCTTGTTGCCAAGCTCGATTTGCACGCTGCCGGAAAGCACGTAGCCAAACTCCTCCCCCGCGTGGGGGTTGTCCAGCACCGTGGCCCCGCCGGGGGAAAGCTCCAGCAAGATGGGCTCCATTTCGTTCTTCTGCGCGTTGGGGATCAGCCAGGCGATCACCGTTCCGCGCTCCAGGTCCTTCGTGTCGTAGATGTCCTGCTGGCCAAAGACGATCTTTTCCTCCTGCTCGTCGGCAAAAAAGGTCTTTAGGTCCGTGCCGAGGCACTCGAGGATGTCCATCAGCGTGGCGATGGAGGGGGAGGTCAAGTCCCGCTCCAGCTGGGAGATGAAGCCCTTGGAAAGATCGCAACGCAGCGCCAGCTCCTCCTGCGTCAGACCGTGCCGCAACCGCAGCCGCTTGATTTTTTCGCCCAATTCCATTTGGCGCACTTCCTTCTTTAAGTCGGGACATAAATTCTAAGGGGAAAGTTTACCGGCACTTAACCCGAAATGGATGAAACATGACGGTAAAATTAAAGTTTAGAAATCCTAAACAAAACACCATGGGAATTGAACCATATTTGCCCCCGGCTGTCAAGGGCTAAAACGACATCTTCCCCCCTTTTTTTGAAATAACGGCGGGGAGGGCGAAGAAGGGCGCCTTCTGGCGCAAAAATGCGGGGGCCTTGGGCGGCCGTTCGACAGCGCGCCGGGCAAGAGCCATCCTATACTGCAAACCAGGAAAGGGCCTGTCCCTTGGCGGACGGGGGAAGAGAGCAAAGGAGCAGAGCGAGGATGGACGAGCGCGCGCTTGGATCGACGCGGAAAAGATACGTTTGGAGTCTGAAAAGACAGGACGCCCGGGAATGGACCCGGGCCCTGGCCGGCGAGGAGGAGGCGCCCGTGTGGCGGGGCCTGCTGCGCTCGCTGCCGCTGTTTCTCCTGTGCCTGTTCGGCTCCATGGGTTCGCTGGCCGGCGGCGCCAGGCCCTTTGCCATGGCCCTGCTCTGCGCCAGCATGCTGACGGGCAAGAACGTGCTGTTGGCGGCCTTGGGCTGCGGCGCGGGCGCGGCGCTGTCGGGCGACCCCGTGCAGGCGCTGTGCGTTTGCCTGTACTTTGCCGCCTATGCCGCCCTGTGCCTGACCAGGCTGCGCCCGAGCGACCTGAGCCTGACGCTGCTTTGCGGGCTGTTCGCCGGGGCGCTGCCCATGGCCCTGGCCCAAAGCCCCTTCGAGTGGGTGGTGGCGGCCCTGTCCGCGCTGGCCTCCATGCTGCTCTCCGGACTGTACGCCAGCGCTCTGGACCTGCGCTGGCGGGAAAGGGAGCTGCTTTCCCTGGAGGAGACCTGCGGCCTTTGCCTGCTGCTGGCGGCCCTGCTGCTGGGGCTCAAGCCCCTGCGGCTGCAGGGGGTCTCGCCGGTGCTGACGGTCTATCTTGCGCTGTGCCTGCTGTGCGGCCATCTGGGCGGCGCCGGGCTTGGCGCGGCCGTCGGGGCGGCGCTGGGGGCCATGGCCGCCCTGGGCGAGCCCGCCCAGCCCCATTTGGCCGGCGGCATGGCCCTGTGTGGGCTGTTGGCGGGCTTGTTCCATCGCTTCGGCCGCCTGGGAAGCGCCCTGGGCCTGGGCCTGGCGGCGGCGCTGTCCGCCGCGCTGCACGAGAGCTGGCTGGCGCCGGAGATGCTGGCGCAGCTGGGCCTGGCGGCGCTGCTGTTGTTCCTTTTGCCGGGCGGCTTTCTGCAGGGCTTGCGCCTGCGCCTCAACCGGGAGGCCATGCTGCGCCAAAGAAGCTGCGACGCCCAGAACGAGGCGCGGCAGGATCTGCGCAGGAAGCTGGAGGGCTATGCCCAGCTTTACGACAACATGGCCCAGATCCTCAAGCGGCGGCCGGGCGGGCGGCAATACGCGGCGGTGGCCTCGGCCCTGGGCGCCATGGCCCAGGGCTTGCAGCGGCCGCTGGAGCCCGATCCGGAGCTGGCCCGGGCCTGCGCCGAGGCGCTGGACAGGGCGCGCCTGCCCGTTTCCCGGATACGGGCCTACAAGGAGGGCGGCGAGGCGCGCGTGGCCCTGGGCTTTCGCCGCCATGCGGACCGGCAGCAGCGGGAGGAGGCCGTGCGCGTGCTCTCGGCGGAGCTGGGCCTGACGCTGCGCCTGTCGCCCGAACAGGAGGGAGGCGAGGACGAGCTGCTGCTGTGTCCGGCCACCAGGTACCAGCTGTTGGTGGGGGCCTGCAGGCGCGCCAGCGCCGAGGGAAACGGCTCCTGTGGCGACAACCATATCTTCCGCGAGCTGCCGGGCGGCCAGTACATGTTGGCCATCTCCGACGGCATGGGCCACGGCTCCAAGGCCTGCGACGAATCCCGGGCGGCGGTGGAGCTGCTGGAGGACTATCTGGCGGCCGGCTTTGAGCCGGGCGCGGCGGTGATGGGCGTCAACGACCTGCTGCTCAAGCGGGAAAAGGGCGAGATGTTCGCCACCATGGATTTGGCGCTGGTGGACCTGACGCGGGGCCAGCTGCGCCTGCTCAAGATCGGCGCGGTGCAAAGCTACATCAAGCGCGGCCGGGAGCTCATCGCCCTGAGCGGCGGCGCGCTGCCCATGGGCATCGTGGACGCGCTGTCGCCCTTCGAAGGGGAAACCCAGCTGCAGGAGGGGGACGTGTTGGTGATGCTTTCCGACGGCGTGGCCGACGCGGCCGGCCCGGAGGAGGGTTGGCTGGAGAAGGAGATCGGTCAGCTGGCCCTGCGTGAGCCCCAGGCGGCCGCCGAACGGCTGGTGGAGCGGGCGGCCAAGAGGGGCGCGGCGGACGACATGACGGTGTTGGTGGCCAGGGTGTTCCGCAGAACCCAGGCGCCGGCGGACGCGCCCGCCTAAGGCCGAAAAGAAGGCGCCGGGTCCGTAGGCCCGGCGCCTCCTTAGCCTAAGGGTTATTTTAGAAGTAGCGCTTGCGCTTAAAGAGCAGGAAACAACCCAGGGCGATGCCCGCGGCCAGCAGGCACACCAGGGGATAGCCGAAGCGCCAGCCAAGCTCGGGCATGTGGGCGAAGTTCATGCCATACCAGCTGGTCAGGAAGGACAGGGGCAGAAACACCGAGGTGACCACGGTCAGGGTGTTCATGGCCTGGGTCTGGCGCTGGGCCAGCAGGGCCTGGCGCTCCTCGCGCAGCTGGGTGCACAGCTCCCGGAGGGACAAGGCCAGCTCGCGCAGGCGCAGGCAGCGGGCGGCAAAGGCCTGGAAGCCGGAAAAGCCCGCCTTGTCGTACAGCTCGCTCTCGTCCAGCACCTGGGCCAGATCCGCCAGCTGGGCATAGCAGCGCTCCAGCCGGGCGGCGGTCCGCCGCAGGCGGCGCAGCTGGCCGGCGGCGTCCTGGCGCAGGCCTTCCACCTCGTCCTCCAGGGCGGACAGGCGGTCCTCCAGGCCCTGCAGGAACAGCAGGTCCCCCTCGATCAGCTGGGAGAAGAGGGCCAGCAGCAGGGCGGCCGGGGAAAGCCGCTGGCCGGGCAAGGCGGAGGCGAGGGCCTGCATCGCGGCCTGCACATGTCCGCCGTCGTCCGCCAGGCACAGCCCCTGTCCGCCCAGGCAGAAGAAAAAGCGCACGGCGGGCCGCTTGGGGCCACGAGGGGGCAAGGCGAGGGTGCCAAGCAGGCAGTTGGAGATCGGCTCCACCTTGCAAAAGGCGATGGCCTCCGGCGCGCAGGGCAGCGGCGGAAGCCCTTGTCCGGCCGCAAAGTCCGGCCAGGCCTGCGTCGTCAGGCAGGCGGCGTAGGGAGCGGTCGGCAGCGGCCCCTCCACCGGGGTCAGGCCGTGGGAAAGGGAGTAGAACATGGGCAAGGGCTCCTTTCCGGCGCGGGTCGCGCGCCCGTTTGTTCCATTGTACGCGCGGAAAGCGGCTTTGTCATCCCCCCAAGACGGGCGGAGGTTTGCAGGAAATTTGCTTGCTTTTTTCCCCTGTCTTCGCTATACTAAACAAAGTTACTGGCCGCGCATGCCGGCGCGGGCAGCCTGGGAGGCTCTGTGATGAGGGGCGGGCCCCGTGCAACGCTATGCCGTGAACCGTGTCAGGGCCGGAAGGCAGCAGCACTAAGCGGAAGTTGGCGTGTGCCGCGGACAAGCCTGCCCGGAACGGGCCCTTCAGGCTGTCTACGCGAGCAGGCGCGGCCGTCTTTGTTATGGCCTTGCAAAGGGGGAAACACATGGCGCTCAACCTGCAAATGTTCCTGGGAAAGAAGAATTTCGACTGCCAGAAGGCGGAGCGCTGGTTCAAGGAGCGGCGCATCCCCCTGCAGCTGGTGGACCTGAACAAAAAGCCCCTTTCCAAGGGCGAGTTCGACTCCGTGGTGGCGGCCGTCGGCCTGCTGTCCCTGATCGACCAGGAATCCAAGCTCTATCTGGAAAGCCCGCTGCGCTTCACCTCGGACCCCGGCTTCATCCGCAGGCTGCTCTTTGAAAACCAGCGCCTGCTCAAGACGCCGATCCTTCGCTGCGGCCGCAAGGCGACCGTGGGCTTTTGCCCCGAGGTTTGGGAACAATGGATGCAGGAGGCGGCCAAGTAGCCGCCCGTTGGAGATGCAATGATTTGGAAAGGAGGCTGCGCCATATGTTGGACGTGGCGATCATCGGCGGGGGTCCCGCCGGCCTGACGGCGGGGCTGTACGCCGCGCGGGCGGGGCTAAGCTGCGAGCTGTTTGAAGGGGGCTTCCCCGGGGGCCAGCAGGCCACCACCAACCTGGTGGAGAACTACCCCGGCTTTCCGGAAGGGATCGGCGGGCCGGAGCTTTCCATGGCCATGCAGAGCCAGGCGGAGCGCTTTGGCCTGCGCATCCGCTACGATCGGGTGGAACGGGTCGAGCTGCAGGCCAACCCCAAGCGCCTGTTCACGGTCGATGGCCAGGTGGAGGCCCGCACCGTGATCCTGTGCATGGGCGCCACGCCAAGGCCCCTAGGCGCGCCCGGCGAAGACCGGCTGCGGGGCAGGGGGGTTTCCTACTGCGCCACCTGCGACGGGGCCTTCTACAAGGGCAAGGACGTGGCCGTGGTCGGCGGGGGCGATACCGCCGCCGAGGACGCCCTGTTCCTGGCGCGCATCGCCAACTCCGTCACCGTGATCCACCGCCGCGACAGCTTCCGCGCCGCCAAGGTGTTGGTCCGGCGCATGGAGGAGATGAAAAACATCCGCTTTGCATACGATACCGTGGTGGAGGAATTCCTGGGCCAGACCGCCCTGGAGGGCCTGCGGCTGAAAAACCTGCGCAGCGGCCAGGAAAGCCGCCTGCCCGTGGCCGGGGTGTTCGTCGCCGTGGGCAACGTGCCCGGCAGCGAGCTGGTGCGCGGCCAGGTCGCCCTGGACGAGGGCGGCTATGTGCTGGCGGGGGAGGACACCCGCAGCTCCGTGCCGGGGGTGTTCGCCGCCGGGGACATCCGCAAAAAGCCGCTGCGCCAGATCGTCTGCGCGGTCAGCGACGGCGCCGTTGCGGCCGGCGCGGCCCAGCAGGCCCTGCTCTAGAAGACTTTCCATCAATTCAGCGTTTCGGAGGGAAGACCATTGGCCAGATTATTTGGAACGGACGGCGTGCGCGGCGTGGCCAACAGCGAGCTGAGCTGCGAGCTGGCCCACCAGCTGGGCAAGGCGGGCGCCCAGGTGCTCGTCAGCGACCGGCGCAAGCCCACCATCATCGTGGGCAGGGACCCCCGCGCCTCTGGAGACATGCTCTCCTGCGCGCTGATGGCGGGCATCTGCTCCGTGGGCGCCCACGCCATCGACGTGGGCGTGGTCACCACGCCGGCCATCGCCATGCTGGTGCGCGAATACGGCGCGGATGCGGGGGTGATGATCTCGGCCTCCCACAACCCCGCCAAGGACAACGGCATCAAGTTCTTCAACGGCCAGGGCTATAAGCTCTCCGACGCCCTGGAGGACCGCATCGAGGGCATCATCCGCTCCGGCGAAAGCCTGCCCTGCCCCATTGGCGACGACCTGGGCCGCATCGAGCGCGACGGCCAGGCCCAGCGCCGCTACATCGACCTGCTCAAGAACAAGCTGCCCCTGGACCTGTCCGGCCTGCACCTGGTGCTGGACTGCGCCAACGGCTCCGCCAGCGCCATCGCGCCCGTGCTCTTCCGGGAGCTGGGCGCCCAGGTTACGGCCCTGCACGCCCAGCCGGACGGCATGAACATCAACCGGGGCTGCGGCTCCACCCATCCAGAGAGCCTGGCCGCGGCGGTGAAGGAGCTGGGCGCGGACGTGGGCCTGGCCTTCGACGGCGACGCGGACCGTCTCATCGCCGTGGACGAAAAGGGCGCGCTGGTGGACGGAGACCAGGTGCTGGTGATCTGCGCCACCGACCTCAAGCGCCAGGGCAAGCTCAAGGGCAACACCGTGGTGGCCACGGTGATGAGCAACCTGGGGCTGGACCTGGCCCTGCAGGCCCAGGGCATATGCGTGGAGCGCACCGCCGTTGGCGACCGCTACGTGCTGGAAAACATGTTGGAAAACGGCTTCGTGCTGGGCGGGGAACAGTCCGGCCACGTGATCTTCCTGGAGCACAACACCACAGGCGACGGCCTGATGACGGCCATGCAGCTGCTCTCCACCCTCAAGGCCTCCGGCAAGCCCCTCTCGGTCCTGGCCGGCGCCATGGAGGTGCTGCCCCAGGTGCTGGTGAACGTGCGCGTGCGGGAGGAAAAGAAGCACGCCTTCGCCTCGGACCCGGAGCTGCGGGAGGCCATCGCCCAGGCCGAGCAGGCGCTGCAAGGCCAAGGCCGGGTGCTCGTGCGCCCCTCGGGCACGGAGGCCCTGGTGCGCATCATGGTCGAGGGCAAGGACAGGGCGCAGATCCAGGCCCTGGTGGAGTCCCTGGCGGAGCGCATGCGCCGGCGCCTGGGCGACTAAAGGCAACATCCATACGGAAGGACAGCCCGGAGGACCCGCAAGGCTCCCCCCGGGCTGTTTTTGCACGCGCGGGCCGGCCGAAAAACCCGCCCCCGCGTCCCCGGTTTAACACTTCCGGCCCTTGCATTTCGCTCCAAGGGCCGCTATACTGCTTCTGGAGCAACCTTACGTCTTCAAGGCGGGGCGAAAGTCCCCACCGGCGGTGATAGCCCGCCAGCGGCGGCCCTTGGGCCGCGCGCAGACCCGGCGCAATTCCGGGGCCGACGGTTACAGTCCGGATGGAAGAAGGCAAAGCGCTTAAAATTTGGGCATTTCCCCCTTTTTTAAACGTTTTTGGACCCTGGACGTATCGTTTAGGCTCAAAAACGCTTTAAGAAAGGGGTCGTTTTTTATGAACGGCAGAAGAAATCTGCGCATGCTCACCCGCGCGGCCGTGCTGGCCGCCATCTCCCTGATCCTGTTTATGCCCGCCTTCGAGCTGGCCCTGCCCTTCTTCCCCCCCTGGCTCAAGCTGGATATCTCCGCCGTGCCCGTGCTGCTGGCGGGCTTTGCCATGGGGCCGGTGGGCGGCCTGGCCGTGCAGGCGGTCAAGTCGCTGCTGCACCTGTTCTGGTCCTCCACCGGCGGGGTTGGCGAGCTGGCGGACTTCCTCATGGGTGTGAGCCTGATGCTGCCTGCGGCCCTTCTCTACCGGTACAGGAAGAACTTTAGAACCGCCCTGATCGGCCTGCTCGCCGGCATCGTCTGCGCCACGGTGGTGGGCCTCTTGAGCAATTACTACATCATGCTGCCCCTGTACACCCAGTCCATGAGCATGGAAGAGGTCATCGGCGCCGCCGCGAGCAGCAACGCCGCCATCACCGACGTCAAGGGCTACCTCGTCTACGGCGTGCTGCCCTTCAACCTGCTCAAGGGCGTGGTGGTCAGCCTGATCACCCTGCTGCTCTACAAGCGGGTTTCGCCCATCCTGCACGAGAAGAGCGAACGGCAGGACAAGCAGACCCCCGCTTCCTAAACACGAGGGAGGAGACGCCATATGCCCGCATACCTCAGCCATGGGGAGGAGGAGACCCAGGCCCTGGCCGCCCTGCTGGCCCAGGACCTGGGCCCCGGCGACGTGCTCTTGCTGCAAGGAGACCTGGGCGCGGGCAAGACCGCCTTCGTGCGCGGCCTGGCCAGGGGCTTGGGGGCGGATGAGGACGAGGTCTCCAGCCCCACCTTCGCCCTGCTCCAGCTGTACCAGGGCCGTCTGCCCCTCTACCACTTCGACCTCTACCGCCTCAGCGGCCAGGAGGCCGAGGAGCTGGGCTTTGAGGAGTTCTTCTTCGGCCAGGGGGTGTGCGCCGTGGAGTGGCCGGACTGCGCGCTGGAGCTGCTGCGGCCCGCCAAGCCCAAGACGGTGCGCCTGACGGCGGGCGAGGGGGATTTGAGAACCATAGCACTGGAGGGATTCGATGCTTTGCCTGAGCCTGGACGCATCCTCGCTCTCGGCCTGTGCGGCGCTCCATGAATCGGGGGTGCTGCTGGCGGAGTGCTACGCCCAAAACGGCCGCACCCATTCCACCAGCCTGATGCCCATGGTGGATTTCTGCCTGCGCCTGGCCGGCAGGACCATGGAGCAGGTGGGCTTGGTGGCCGTGGCGGCGGGCCCCGGCTCCTTCACGGGGGTGCGCATCGCCGTGGCCACGGCCATGGGGCTGGCGGAGGGCCGGCGCGCGGCGGCGGTCAACACCCTGGAGGCCCTCGCCCGGCAGGCGCAGGGCTTCCAGGGCCTAATCTGCCCCCTGCTGGACGCCCGGGCCGGCCAGGTGTACGCCGCGGCCTACCGGGACGGGCGGGAGGTCCTGGCTGGCGCGGCCCTGCCCTTGGAGGGGTATTTGCAGTCCCTGCGCTCCCTTCGCGCCCCCTGCCTGTTCGTGGGCGACGGGGTGCGCGTCCACGCCCAGGCGCTGGAGGCCTCGGGCCTGGGCAGGCTGGGCGGGCCCAACCTGCTGGGCCTGCACGGCGGCGCCGTGTGCGAGCTGGCACTGGACCGCGAGGACAGCTGGGGCCCCGCGGAAAGCCTGCGGCCCATCTACCTGCGCGCCCCGTCCGCGGAGCGGGCCAGATTGGAGAAACAAGCCCATGCCTGAAACGCGCATACGCCCCATGGAATTTGGCGACATCGACCGAATTATGGAGATCGAGCGCCTCTGCTTCGCCACGCCCTGGTCCAGGGAGGCCATGGAGTCGGAGCTAAGCAACGCCGCCGCCCGCTACCTGGTGCTGCTGGAGGATGGTCAGCCCTGCGCCTATGCCGGAGCCTGGGTGGTGATCGACGAGGGCCATGTGACCAACGTGGCCGTGCATCCGGCAACCCGGCGCCGGGGCTATGGCAAGGCCGTGCTCCGGGCGCTCATCGCCCTCCTGCGGGAGCTGGGCGTCACCTACATGACGCTGGAGGTGCGCGTCTCCAACGAGGCGGCCATCGCCCTGTACAAGGGGCTTGGCTTTAAAAAGGCGGGCGTGCGCAAGGGCTATTACGAGGACAACCGGGAGGACGCCCACATCATGGTCAACGACCGCCTGGAACGGGCCCTGCGGGACCTGCCGCCCCCGCCGAAAAAGGCGGGCGAAGCCCCCTAGCCCCCAAACCTTGGGGAACCGTTCTCCAAAGGACCGCTGGACGCGGCCCTTTTTGTTTGGCCCCCCGCGCGCAAGCGGCCGGCCGGGGGGCGTTTTGCCTGTTATTTAATGAAAGCGCCCCGGGTTCGGGCTTTTCTTTTTGCGTGGAAACAGGTAAAATAGGGAAAGATTCTATACTGGATGCGTATGCTTAAGGCATGCGAACCTGCAAAAAGAGAGGGCGGGAACCGTTGGAGATTACGATCAAGGGCGTCAAGTGCCGTTATGAACAGGCCGGCGAGGGGAAGAACGTGCTCTTGCTCCATGGCTGGGGCGGCGAGGCCGCCAGCTGGCTGCCCGTGTACCATCATCTACGCGAGAAGTGCCGCGTCACGGCGCTGGATTTCCCGGGCCACGGCAGAAGCGGCCTTCCGCCGGAGGAGGGTTGGAGCGTCCACGATTACGCGGACTTCACCGCCGACTTTATCCGCGCGCTGGGCCTGGAGGGCTGCGACATCGTGGCCCACAGCTTCGGTTGCCGGGTGAGCATCGTGCTCAGCGCCCAGCAGCCGGAGCTGGTGGGCAAGCTGCTCCTGACGGGGGCGGCCGGATTGCGCAAGAAGCCCGGCCCCGCGGCGCGGCTGCGCCAGGGGCTGTACAAGGGCCTCAAGGCCTGCTGCCGCCTCTTGCCCAACGGCCAGGCCCTGCGCAAGCGCCTGGCGGACCGCTTCGGCTCCAGGGATTATCGCGCCCTGCCGGAGAACATGCGCAGGACCTTCGTCAAGGTGGTCAACGAGGACCTGAGCGCCTATTTGCCCCGCATCAAGGCCCAGCCCCTGCTGGTGTTCGGCCGGCAGGACACGGAAACCCCGCTGTGGATGGGCCAGAAAATGGAGCGGGAAATTCCGGGCGCCGGCCTGGTGGTGTTGGAAAATGCGGGCCATTTCGCCTATTTGGATAAGCTGTACGACTTTTTGCGCATCATGGACGCCTATCTGTTCGAAACCTAAGGTCCAGGTGCGCAACGGGCCCTTCGGCGGCTTCGTTGAAAAGAAAGGGGAATTTTCGCCTTGGGTATTTCCGTCCTGAGCGCGGCGCTGCTGGCCGTTGCCTGCGTGCTGAGCGCCTTTGACCCGCTGCACATGTTGCAGCTGGAGAGCTACCAGCTGCCCGGGTATTTCCGCTGGCTGCGGCAAAATCCGGGCAGGGCCTTTGCCAGGCAGTGCCTGCCAAGCCTCGGCGCCTTTGCCGCCCTGGCGCTGATGCGCCTCTTGGCGCAAAACGGCTATAGCCAGCTGGTGGCCTCCCTGGCGGCGCTGTTGCTGTCCGTCCTTGTGTACGTCCAGGTGAAGCGCCTGCCCGCCAAGAAGCCCCTGGTGGTGACCAAGCGGGCCTTCCGCCTGCTGCTGGTGCAGCTGGCGCTGGGCTTTGCGCTTTCCCTGGCGCTGTTGCTGCCCTTCGTCTGGCCCGCCGCCTACCTGCTGCCGGCCCTGTCCTGCCTGAGCCTGGCCCTGTCGGCCGCCCTGGCCGCGCCCATGGAGCGGGCGGTGAACAACTGGTACTTCCGCGACGCCCAGCGCATGCTGCTGGGCCATCAGGGCTTGATTCGCATCGGCATCACCGGCAGCTACGGCAAGACCTCCACCAAGTTCATCCTTGGAACCATCCTGCAGGAAAAGTACCGGGTGCTGGTGACCCCCTCCAGCTTTAACACGCCCATGGGCGTGACCAGGGTCATCCGCGAACAGCTCCGGCCCGAGCACGAGGTCTTCGTGGCGGAGATGGGCGCGCGCCATGTGGGCGACATTCGGGAAATGTGCCAGCTGGTGCACCCGACGCTGGGGCTGCTGACCAGCGTAGGCCCGCAGCACCTGGAGACCTTCGGCTCCATCGAGAAGGTGGCGGCCACGAAAAACGAGCTGATCGAGTGCCTGCCGGAGGACGGCCAGGCCTATTTCGCGGCGGACGGCGGCTGGTGCGAGGTGCTCTACGCCCAGTGCCGCAAGCAGAAGACGCTGGCCGGCCTGAAGGAGGGCGCGCCCTTCCGCGCCAAGGACATCTCCGTGTCCCCCTCCGGCACCAGCTTCACCCTGGTCACGCCCCAGGGGGAGATCCCCTGCGTCTCGCCCCTGCTGGGCAAGCACAACGTGCAAAACGTGGTGCTCTGCGCGGCGGCGGCCCAAGGCCTGGGCCTGAGCCTGGAGCAGATCGCCAGCGGCATCGCCAAGCTGGAGCCGGTGGAGCACCGGCTGCAGCTGATCCACGGCGCCGGCGGCGTCACGGTGATCGACGATGCCTTCAACGCCAACCCCGAGGGCGCAAGGGCCGCCATGGAGGTGCTGTCAGGCTTCCCCGGCAGGCGCGTGGTGGTCACCCCGGGCCTGGTGGAGCTGGGCGAGGAGGAGGCCGAGCGCAACCGCGCCCTGGGCCGCCAGATCGCCGCCGCGGCGGATATCGCCCTGCTCGTGGGCAAGGAGAAGCGCGTGCAGCCCCTGTTCGAGGGCTTGGAGGAGGCCGGCTTCCCCAAGGCCAACGCCCACCGGATGGAAAACCTGGACCAAGCAACGGCCTTCCTGGCCCAAAACGGCAGGCCCGGCGACGTGGTGCTGTTTGAAAACGACCTGCCGGATAACTATTAGCCCAGCCCAAACGGCTGGAAGGAGGCATGCCGCCATGATCAACCTGGCTGTTCTATACGGAAGCCGCGCCTGCGAGCACGACGTGTCCATCGTCACGGCCCTGCAGGCCATGGATAACCTGGACCGGAGCAAGTACAACGTCATCCCCGTCTACCTGGCCAAGGACGGCCGTTGGTTTACCGGCCAGGCCCTGCGGGACGTGCGCTTTTATAAGGCCTTTGACGAGGCGAAGGTCACGCCCTGCCGCCTGAGCCCGGCCGGCAACGGCCAGGGCCTGCTGGAGCGCTGGCCCAAGAAGCGCTCCCTCTTCGGCGGCGCGGACGAGCTGGCCAGGGTGGACTGCTGCCTGTTGGCCTTTCACGGCATGAACGGCGAGGACGGCACCATCCAGGGCCTGCTCGAGCTGTACGACATTCCCTTCACCTCCTCCGGCGTGTTGGGCTCCGCCGCCGGCATGGACAAGATCGCCATGAAGCTGCTTTACAAGGGCGCGGGCTTCCCGGTGCTGGACATGGTGTGGTTCCTGCGGGAGGACTTCCAGCGCGACCGCCAGGCCCAGCTGGACCGGGTGGAGCGGGCCTTCGGCTATCCCTGCTTCGTCAAGCCCGCCAACCTCGGCTCCTCCATCGGCATCACCAAGGCCAAGGACCGCGCCTCGCTGGAACAGGCCATCGAGGTGGCGGCCGGCTTTGACAAGCGCATCCTGGTGGAAAAGGGCCTGGAAAAGCCCAAGGAGGTCAACTGCGCGGCCCTGGGATACGGCGGGGACGTGCGCGCCTCCGTGTGCGAGATGCCCGTCTCCTGGGAGGAATTCCTCAGCTTCGACGACAAATACCTCCACGGCGCCAAGGGCGCCAAGGGGTCTAACAAGGCCCCGGCCAAGGGCGGCATGGCCTCCCTGGGGCGCCAAATTCCCGCGCCCATTCCCCAGGAGACCACGGAGAAGATCCAGGCAATCACCGTGGAGATGTTCCGCCTAATGGATCTCAAGGGCGTGGTGCGCGTGGACTATCTCATCGACCAGGAGAGCGGCCAGGTGTACGTCAACGAGGTCAACACCATCCCGGGTTCCCTGGCCTTCTACCTGTGGGAACCCCTGGGCATTCCCTATGCCAAGCTGCTGGACGCCCTGGTGGAGGACGCCTTCAAGGCGCGGGAGGACAAGAACCGCTCCTCCTTCAGCTTCCGGTCGGCCATTCTGGATAAGGTGGGCGGAAGCAAGCGCTAGGCGAGGGAAAAAGGAGGAAGGGCGGAATGAAGCTGGCGGTGCGCTACTTTACAAGGTCCGGCAACACGAAGCGCCTGGCCGAGGCCGTGGCCCAAGCGCTGGGCCAGCAGGCCTTGGACCTGAGCCATCCCCTGTCGGAGCGGGTGGATCTGTTGGTGCTGGGCTGCTCCTATTATGCCTTCGACGTGGACCCGGCGGTGAAAAGCTTCCTGCTGGAGAACCGCCTAAAAATTGGCCGCCTCGTCTGCGTGGGAACCTCGGCCATGATGCGCTCCCTGCGCGGCCCCCTATCTCGGGCGGCCAAGCGGGCCCAGATCCCGTTGGACGAAAGGGAGTTTCACTGTCGCGGCCAGTTTCACAAGGCACACCCCGGAAGACCCAATGAAAAGGACCTGGAAAGGGCGGCGTGCTTTGCCAAGCAGCTGTTGGCCGAGGAAACAGGGGCGCAGCGGCAGGAAGAATGGGACCATTGAGGAGGGGCGCTTGCCAAAGGGCAAGCGCCCCTTTTGCGTGCCGGTTTTGCCGGCGCGCACGCAAAGCGGCCTTTGGCCCGCTCTCAGGCGTCGTACACGCTGCCTATGCGGATAAAAAGGCAGAACGGGGTCGCCGCGCCTTCCTGCATCCCCAGAGGCAAAGGGGGCGACGGCCTGCGGGCGCTTGCCAAAAAGGCAAGCGCCCTTGCTTTGTGTTGGCGCGGCCGCTGCCCCCTGCGTCAGGGCCTGCGGGCCAGCTCCAGATCCATCGTGTAGTGGACGGTGAGGACGCCCCCGTGGCGAACGATGGCGTCGCGGATGCCTTGGAACAGGGCCGTTCGGGCGGCTGCTTCCAGGCGCATGTGGTCCGGATAGGTTCGCAACAGGCCCAAATACGCCTCGGGATCGAAATCCTTCTGGCAGCGGTAGAGCCGGCAGCGCGTTTCCACGAAGCCATAGCGGCCGGCCAAGGAGGCCAGCTTCCGGGCGTCGTCCAGGTCAAACTCCTTGGGCGCGCTCGTCCAACCGGCATAGCGGCGGTAGCAGGCCTGGATTTCCTCCACCAGCGCGGGACGGCTGTGGTCCGGCCCTGCGTGGTAGGCAAAGCGGGCAAAGGCGCCGCCTGGCCGAAGCAGGGCGTGTACCCGCCGGTAGCCGTACTCCTCCGGGATCCAGTGAAAGGCGGTGGCCGCATACACCAGGTCGAAGACGCCATCCGGACAGACATAGTCCTGCAGGGTGGTCTGCTCGAGGCGGAAGCGGGGCGTCCGGCCGTATTTGGCCAGGCTGTATCTGGCCAGCCGCGCCCCCGGCTCCAAGCCGATCAGCTCGCAGCCGCGATCCAGAAAGGGCTTGGACGCCTTGCCGCTGCCCATGCCGATTTCCAGCGCGCGGCTGTCCGGCCCTATGGGCTGGTATTCGAACAGGTCCTGGAAAAGCTCCTCCACATAGTCCGGGCGAAGGCGGTCATAGGCCTCCGCCTCCTGGTCGAAGGTGGTCTCAAAGGCGGTCAAGGCACGCTCCTCCTTTTTGATGCCGGCGCTCCCCGTCCTCGCGCCCCCGCCATTCCCTGCGCCGCACAGGGGGATGGCGGGGGAGACAGCGCCGCCCGACTGCTCCAAGGGCCAGCCGGGCGGCGGAATGGGTCGGCGGCGCGGTCGGGGACGCCGGGCTTTCAGCGCACCAGGGCGCGGGCGTCGGCTTCCAGGGCGTCGAGCTTGCGCAGGGCCTCCTCCATGCTGGCACCCTTGGCGGAAAGGTACAGCTTGACCTTGGGCTCGGTGCCGGAGGGGCGGACGATGAGCTTGCAGCCCTGCTCGTTGGCAAAGCTGAGCACGTTGGAGGGCGGCAGCCCGTCCAGCCCGTCCCGGTAGTCCTTGGCGCTGCACACGGCAAAGCCGCACAGCGATTTGGGCGGCTTTGCGCGCAGGGCGGAGAGGATGGCGGCCATGCGCTCCATGGGCACGGCGTCCTCGATGTCCACGTTCAGCAGGCGGTTGGCCATATAGCCGTAGCGGGCGTACAGGGCGTCCCTTTCCCGCAGCAGGCTCCTCCCCTCGCGCTTGAGGGCGGCGGCGTAGTCGGCCACCAGCATGGCGGCCATCACGCCGTCCTTGTCGCGCACGTGGGCGCCGGCCAGGTAGCCGCAGCTTTCCTCAAAGCCAAAGACAAAACGCTCCGCCTCGCCCTTGGCCTCCAGACGGCCGATGGCCTCGCCTATGTACTTAAAGCCCGTGAGCACCTCCGTCAACTCCGCGCCGTGGGCCTTCGCGATGGAAAAGGCCAGGTCCGAGGTGACGATGGTCTTGATGCAGAGGGGGCGCTCGACCTGGGTCTTGGAGAGCAGGCGGTCCAGCAGCAGCAGGCCCACCTCGTTGCCGCTGAGGATTTCATAGTCGCCCTGCGCGTTGCGGACGGCCACGCCCACCCGGTCGCAGTCCGGGTCGGTGGCGATGAGCAGGTCCGCGTTTTGCGCCTTGGCGGTTTGGATGCCCAGGGCCACGGCCTCGGGCAGCTCCGGATTGGGCTTGGGGCAGGTGGGGAAATGGCCGTCGGGCAGGCGTTGGGCCTCCACCACGGTCAGGCGGCCCACGCCGATTCTGGAAAACACCTCGCTCACCGGCGCCAGCCCCGTGCCGTTGAGG
>CALWRM010000133.1 GCA_944383925.1 uncultured Clostridia bacterium | reverse complement strand
CCAGCAACGCCTGGTTCCATATCTGGCCGTCCCATAAGAGGGCGCAGCTCAGGCCCGCCGCCACCAGCCCGCAGCCCGCCAGGGCCCATGCCAGCCGCCGGGTGCGCCTGCCCTCCAGCAGCTTGAGGCATCCGCCCACCACGCCGGCCACGGAGATGCCAACCACCAGGCCCCAGCGGCCGCGGACCACCGCGGCGTCGAGGACGGGCAGCGGCTGGCCCTCCACCCATATGCAGCAGAGCCAATCCGGCGCCGAAAGCAGGAACGCGGCCAGCAGCACCGCAAAAACGATGTCCGCCACGGGTTCGCCCCAGGGAATCGCCCCCCGCTTCTTGGGCACCGGCGGCAAGCTGTCCAGACCCTCGTCGCCCTCCACCCGGACGCCCTTGCGCTCCAAGAGGGCAAACACCGCCGTCACCACGGCAAAGGCGACGGTCTCTCCCTGCCAAAGCGCCGCGAGCCAGCCGCCCAGAAGCGCATACCAGGGCTGTACAAAGCCCTCCCCCACCTGGACGAGCAGCAGGGCGAACGTCAGCCCCAAGGCCGTGCAGCCGAGTACAACGCGCAGCACCTGCAGATACCTGGCATAATAGGCCGGCCCGATGAGACTTCGGCCCGCGTCCGGGCTGTATTTGCGGTACAGCTCCCGGGGCGTGCCCAGCTCGGCCAGCACCACGCGAAGGTCGTGCTCCGTGGGCGGCAGTCCGCGGCAGCGCGCCTCCAGCATGTCCGCAATCAGACCACGCAGCTCCTGCTCGATGTCCTCCCGCTGCTTGCGCGGCAGGCGGCGCACCACCGCGTAGATGTAGCGCTCCTGTAGCTCCTCGTTCACCCTTTTTCCTCCTCCCAAAGCCGGTCCATTCCTTCCGCCATGCGCCGCCACTGCCGTTTGAGGGCCTGGTAGATATCCTCGCCCAGGGGCGTGACGGCGTAATACTTTCTGGGCTTGGCGCCTCCCAGCTCCCAGCTGCTTTGCAGCAGGCCCTGGGCCTCCAGGCGCCGGAGCAGGGGGTAGAGGGTGTTCGCCTCCACCGGGAGGCCTTTTTCCCCCAGCTCGCTCACCAGGCTGTAGCCATACTTCGGCTGTCTGAGCGTCGCCAGCACGCTCAACACCACGGTTCCTCGGCGCAATTCCTGCGCCAGCGCGCTCAAGATGGCGTCCCGTTCCATGGCCTCGCCCCCTATTGTCAGCATTAGTATACTGTGCATCACACAATAAGTCAACAATTTTAATGCCGCGTTCCGCAAGGGAACGCGGCGTACGCCCCAAGGGCGTCAGGATTTTACGTATCTTTCCAGGGTCTTTCGGAGCAGGCGGCGATCCTCCCGGAAGCTGAGCAGCTCCAGCGCCCGCTCGGGCTCCACCCATAGGGCCTGGCTAATCTCGCCCGGCTGGGGGCGGGGCTGGCCGCTGCCCTCGGCCAGGAAATAGTCCACCCGCTTGAGCGCGCCCGTGGGCAGGCCGTAGTGGCGCCGCTCGAGCGCCGTCTCCTCCAGCAACCGCGCCCGCACGCCGGTCTCCTCGAGGATTTCCCGCAGGGCCGTCTGTTGGACGGACTCGCCCTTTTCCACATGTCCCTTGGGGAAGCCCCAATGGCCGCCCCGCTGGCTGCACACCACCAACACCAGGGGCGGCCTTGCGCCGCGCTGAAAGACCAGGGCGCCGCAGGAATGTTCCAGGCGCCTGGGGGTGGTCACGCCCGTCCCTCCGCCATCTCCTCCAGAAGCTGGCAAACGTCCAGGGTGGCGTTGGGCTTGCCGAAGGCTTCCTGGGCCTGGCTCATGAGCCGGCGCCTGGCCTGGCTCAGCATCAGCTGGCCGACCACCTCGCCCACGGGCAGGGTGGCGTTGGCCCGCATGGCCATGCCGTGGTTGGTGAGGAAGTCCATGTTGCGGTCTTCCTGGCCGGGGATGGGGTTGATGAGAACCATGGGCAGCTTCTTGGCGACGGCCTCGGACACGGTCAGGCCGCCGGGCTTGGTCACGATCATGTCCGACGCGCTCATCATCACGTGGATCTTGTCCGTAAAGCCATACACCCGCATGGGCTTGCGGGTCTGCATCTTCTCCAGCCTGTGCTGCATGCGCACGTTGCTGCCGCAAACGGCCAGGATCTGGAACGGGGAGGCGCTTTTGTCCATGCTTTCGATGGCCTTGGCGATGTCCCCATGGCCCATGGAACCGCCCATGAGCAGCAGGGTCGGCATGTTCTCGATGCCCAGCTCGTCGCAGGCGGCCTGGCGGTCGATGTGCTTGGCGAAATCCAGGGAAATGGGGATGCCCACGGGCTTGATGATGCGCGGGTCGATGCCCTTGGCCACGAAGCTTTCGGTCAGCTGTTCGCTGGGCGACACCAGCATGTCCAGGTTGGTCCCCACCCAGAAGGGGTGTAGGGTGTAGTCCGTGACGATGCCCATGCGCGGAGCGCGGCACACGCCCCGCTCGTAGATGGCGGTGGCGATCTGGGCGGCAAAGCTCATGGTGCATACCACGGCGTCGGGCTGGAACTGCTGGTACACCTCCTCCAGCTCGTAGCTCATGCGGGTGCTGACGATCTTGTAGGCGCGCAGCACCGCGGCGTACTCCTGTTCCGCCCGTTCGAAGCTTCGAAAGGCCCTGCCAAAGGCCTTCGGGGTGAAGGCGATGCTGAGCCGGTATCCTTCGTCCACCAGCTCGCCCATGGCCGGGGAAACGTATTCGAAGGTGTCCACGATCTTGCACTCGTGGCCGCGGCTTTGGGCGATGCCGGCAATTCCCTTGGCCGTGCGGTTGTGGCCTTGGCCGGCGGTGACGGATAGGATGAGGATGCGCATGGCAAAACACTCCCTTCGCGTATAGGATGCAAGGGCCGCGCTAGCTTGCGGCCGAGTCGTCCTTCATC
Organism: uncultured Clostridia bacterium; assembly: GCA_944383925.1. Classification (GTDB taxonomy): domain Bacteria; phylum Bacillota; class Clostridia; order Christensenellales; family UBA1750; genus CALWRM01. The sequence goes on along the minus strand of CALWRM010000133.1, from coordinate 18,910 downwards.
AGGGATAGCCGGATCTCTCCCACCAGGTACAGGGAACCGCAGCAAAGGACCAAGCCGTCCTGCCCCGCCAGCTGGCGGGCCCGCTGCAGGCCCTCCAGGCTGCTGGCCGCGGTCTCGGCGGGCAGGCCCTGCGCCAGAAACAGGTCCCGCAGCTGGGCGGGATCCAGGGCCCTCTCGATGCCCTCCGGCCGCACGCACACGGCCCTCGCGCACAGGGGCGAAAGCAGGCGCACCATCTCGGCGGAGTCCTTGTTGGCCATGACGCCCATGAGCAGCACGGGCCTGCGGTTGGAAAAGAAGCGGCGCAGGTAGGCGGTCAGGCAGGCGACGCCCTGGGGGTTGTGGGCCCCGTCCAGCAGCAGCTGGGGGAACCACTCCAGCCTGCCGGGCCAGCGGGCCTCCAACAAGCCCCGCTGCACCTGCTGGAGGCTCAGCCCCATCCGCTCGCGCACCAAACCGAGCAGGGCCAGGGCTGTCATGGCGTTGGCCACCTGATGCTCCCCGGCCAGGGAGATGGCAAAATCCCCCGAAAGCCCCGGCAGCTCCGCGTGAAAGCTGGCCCCTCTGGCGTGCATGACCACGCCGACGGGCGGATAAAGGGTCAGGTCCAGGCAGGCGGCCCCCCTCTGGGCGCACACGGCCTGGATGCGGGCGCGGGCCTCCTCCTCCTGGGCCTGCAGGGCCACGGGAACGCCCGGCTTGATGATGCCCGCCTTTTCCATGGCGATCTGGCCGATGGTGTCCCCCAGCACCTTGGTGTGGTCCAATCCGATGCGGGCGATGGCGCAGGCGAGGGGCTCGATCACGTTCGTGGGGTCCAGCCGGCCGCCAAGGCCCACCTCCACCACCGCCACATCCACCTTTTCCCTGGCAAAATACAGGAACGCGATGGCCGTTCCCGTTTCAAAAATGGTGGGCACGCCCTCGCCGGCGGCCTCCATCTGGGCGATCTGCTCGGCCACCTCGGCCGTCAACTGGGCCAGCCGCTCGTCGGGAATGGGCCTGCCGTCGATCTGCATGCGCTCGTTGTAGCGCATGAGGTAGGGCGAGGTGTACAGCCCCACCCGGCGGCCGGCGGCGCGCAGCGCGCTGGCGGCAAAGGCGCAGACCGAGCCCTTGCCGTTGGTGCCCGCCACATGCAGGCTGCAAAAGGCCTCCTGCGGATTGCCGAGGCGGCGCAGCAGGCGGCGCATGTTTTCCAAGCCAAGCTTCTTTCCATAGCCCGCCCTGCCATGGATGAAGGCCAGGGCCTCTTCATAGTTCAACAAAGCTCATCCCCCAAGCTTTTTTTCCATCGCCTCATATGCGGCTTTCTTCCCTACCCAAGTATACTAAACTTCCGCCGGAATGCAAGCCATTTTCCCCCATGGCCCTCCCGCCGAAAGGCCGAAAACGGACGGTGGCAAACGCCGCCGTCCGTCGTCCGTTCTTCGTAGGCCTTGGGCCTAGGCCTGGTTGCCCCGGTCGTAGGGCAGGCGCACAATGAACTCCGTGCCCACGCCCAATTCGGACTCCACGCTGATATCCCCGCCCATGTCCATCACGATGTGCTTGACGATGGCAAGGCCAAGCCCGGTGCCGCCCATGTTGCGGGAGCGGCCCTTGTCCACCCTGTAGAAGCGCTCAAACAGCCTTGGAATGTGCTCCTGGGCGATGCCGATGCCCGTATCCTTGACGCGCAACACCACCTGGTCCGCCTCGCGCTGCACGCGAACCCAGACCTTGCCCCCGTTGAGGGTGTACTTGATGGCGTTGTCAATGAGGTTGATGAGCAGCTGCTTGACGTGGTCGTTGTTGGCCTGGATGAAGCCGTCCCCATCCTCCTCCACCTGCAAATCGATCTGCTTGTCCTCCGCGGCCTTCTTCAGGAACAGGCAGGCCTCCTGGGCGGCTTGCCCCAGGGAGAGCCTGGCGGTGGGCGCGCGCACGCGGCCCGCCTCCATGGAGGAAAGGGAGAGCACGTCGTTGATCAGCCGGTAGAGGCGGTCCGCCTCCTCGGCGATGATGTTGAGGAACTTGCGGGCCATCTCCTTGTCGTCGATGGCGCCCTGTTGCAGGGTTTCTATGAAGCCCTTGATGGAGGTCAGGGGCGTCTTGAGCTCGTGGGTGACATTGGCGGCAAAGTCGATGCGCATCTGCTCCAAGTGGCGCAGCTGGGTGATGTCCTCCATCAGCGCCACGGCGCCGATGGCGCCGCCGTCATGCGCCAGTCCGGAGATGTAGGCGCGGATGAGCTTGTGGCGGACGGCGTACTCCTCGCGCAGGTCCGTGCGCACGGGTAGCTCCACCTGGGTGAGCTGGTCCTTTTCCATGGCCTCCTTAAGGCTGGCCTCCAGCCTGGCGTTGCCGGTGGCCTCCAGCAACAGCCTTCCCTCCACCTTGCCCTGCACTCCCAGCATCTTGCGGGCGGCCTGGTTCATGCGCACCACCCGCATCTGGCCGTCCACCGCGATGAGGCCGTTGTTCATGGAGGCGATGATGGAATCCATCTCGGCGCTGCGCCGCTTCAACTCCTCCACGGCGTCCAGCAGGTGGTTGTTCATGGTCTGTAGGGTGGACAGCAGCTGGTTGACCTCCGCATAGGCGTAGGTCTTGGGCGAAATGACCATGCCCGAATTGCCGATGGACTGCGCGATGCGGGTGGCGTAGGCCAGTGGCCGCAGGCTCATGTAGGCATAAAACACCGCAAAGGCGATGCTCAGCGCCAGCAGAACCACCATCCACACGAAATACGCGCCCCAGGCGCTGTGGCTGAACATGGCCCTCTGGCAGACCACGCGGATGTATTGACCGTCGTCCAGGGCCTTGCAGGCGCGCACCTCCACCTGGCCGGAGAGCATGTTGCTCTGCAAGCTCAGGCCGTAGCCCTCCTTGCGGGCCAGGGAGACCTCCTCCTGGTCCAGGTAATAGCCGTACACCCCGTCGGAGTCAAAGCCGACCAGGCCTTCGTGGTCCATGCGGGTGATGCGAAGGTCCATGAGTTTGGCAAGGGCGCGCAGCGTTTCGTCGTCGCCGGCGGAGTCGGCGGCCAACTCCAGGGCGTCGTTGGTGTGTTCGGACAGAAACGCCTGTTCCTGCATGCACGCCGTGCGCAGGGAGACATACGCAGAGGCAACGAGCACCACCACCAGGAACAGCGCCAGAACCGCGGCGATGCGCTTATGCAGGGAAATCAAGTATCCTGGTCCTTATCCACGAACCGGTAGCCAACGCCGCGCACGGTTTCGATGTAGGGTTCCTCTCCCAACTTTTGCCGCAGGTGGCGGATGTGCACATCTACGGTGCGGGTTTCGCCGTAGTATTCGTATCCCCAGATGCGGTCCAGCAGGAAGTCGCGGGTGAGCACCTTGCCCCTGGAGAGCACCAGAACCTTGAGCAGCTCGAACTCCTTGAGGGTCAGGCTGAGCTTTTCGCCGCCCTTGAAGGCCTCGTAGTTGGTGATGTCGATCACGATATCGCCGCAGCGCAGGGTCTGGGGCTCGCTCTCCTGCTGGGGCGCCACGCGGCGCAGCAGGGACTTGACCCTGGCGGCCAGCTCGCGCACGGAGAAGGGCTTGGTGATGTAGTCGTCCGCGCCCAGCTCCAGGCCGAGGATCTTGTCCACCTCGTCGCCCCGGGCGGTGAGCATGATGATGGGGATGTTGCTGGTGGTGCGGTCGCCCTTGAGCCGGCGGCAAACCTCCAGGCCATCGATGCCGGGGAGCATGATGTCCAGCAGCACCAGGGACGGCTTTTCCACCTCGCAACGCTTGAGCGCTTCCTCCCCCGTCAGGGCCGTGACCACGTTGTAGCCGGCGCTCTTTAGGTTGAAGGAGATGAGTTCAAGAATATGCACTTCATCGTCTACGGCCAGGATCATGTCGTTTGGCATGATGGGTACCTCCTTATGTATTCGGACTGGGAACAGGAAACTGGAAAAAGGGGGCGCCGCGCCCTCAGCCCGTTGGCTTTGTCTTTAGCAGGGAGTTGAGCTCCTCCAGGAAGGTGTTGATGTCGCAAAAGGAACGGTACACCGCCGCAAAGCGCACATAGGCCACCTCGTCCAGCTTGCGCAGCCGCTCCATGACCATGTCGCCGATGGTGGTGGTGGGCACCTCCGTCAGCAGGGAGTTGTAGACCTGCATCTCCACATCGCGCACCAGGGCGTCCACGTCCTTCATGGCGATGGGCCGTTTTTCGCAGGCCTTGATCAGCCCGGCGCGGATCTTGTCGGGGTTGAAGCTTTCCCGCCGGCCGTCCTTCTTGATGACCATCACGGGCGTTTGCTCGATGGTCTCAAAGGTGGTGAAGCGCCGGCCGCAGCTGATGCATTCCCGCCGCCTGCGGATCACCAGGCCCTCGTCCGTTTGCCTGGTATCGATCACGCGGCTTTCCGTCGAATTGCAATACATACACCTCATGGATGCCTTTCCTCCAGCGGGTTTTCTTTACGTAAACCTCGCCATTGATTATTATATCCCTTTTACCTTCTACCGTAAAGCCCCATTAGCTCATTTTAGGTAAAGTATTTTACATTTCTCCCTTCGTCGTCCAAAACGGCCTTGCGCGGACGCCCGGGCAAAAAAAGGGCCTGCCAAGCGGAATTTTTAGACATTCCATCTTGGTAGGCTCCTCCTTGGCTACGGGCGTTCCATCATGCCAAAGACCAACAGCTCCAGCGCCCCGTCCTCGGCGCGAAGCCCCGCGCGCACCTCGTACACGGCCTGGACGCAGCCCTCCAGCAGGGTCCAGGCTTCCCCGGCGCTGAAGCGGGCGGCCATCTCCATGCGCCGCCTGGCCGCGTAGCCGCTGACCCCCAGGGCCTTGGCCACCTGGGCGGCGCCTTGGCCCGCGTCCATCAGCAGCCTTGTGTGGTACATCCAGCGCAACTGGCGCGCCAGGGCCAGGGCCAGCTGGTTGAAGGCGCCGCTCTCCTTTTGCAGCTCGGAGAGCAGCAGAAGGGCCTTTTTCTTGTTCTTGAGCACCACGGCGTCCAGCAGCTCGTACATGACCATTTCCACGCTGGGCTGCACCACGGCCTCCACGTCCTCCAGTTGCACGGTCTGCCGGTCGCCGGCGTGGGCGATGAGCTTTTGCAGCTGGTTGTTGACCGCCGTCAGCAGGGGGCCGCTGCGCTCCAACAGGGATTGCAGGGCGCCCTCCTCGATGGTCTTGCCGTAGGCGCGCAGCTGGCGGCAAACGAAGCTCCCCTGCTCCCTGGGCGTCAGGGGATCGAAGCGCACCCGTCCCCCGGCCGCCTCCACCCGCTTGACCAGCGCTCGCTTGCCGTCCGCATTCCCACGCACGAAGAACAGCAGGCAGCAGCTCTCCGGCAGGCGGTCCAAATAGGCCAACAGGGCCTTCTCCTCGCCGTCGGCCCGGCCGGAAAGGCAAAACGGGCTGTCCGTCACCTGCACCAGGCGCTTTTCCGCCAGAAAGGGAAGCGTCTCGCAGGCGTCCACGAGGAGCTCCACGCCGGTTTTCTCCGCAAAGCGCGTCTCGTTCAGGCTCTCCATGCCCTCCGGCAGCAGGGCCTTGCGCAGGGCCTCCAAGGCGCTTTCCTTCACATACTCCTCCTCGCCGTCAAACAGCAGCAGGTTGGGCAACCGCTTGCCGGAAAGGTCCGCATAATACTGTTTGTAATCCATGACGTCTCTGGGCGCAGGCGCCCGCCAGCTCCTTTCCGCCCGAACCGGGCAACTTCCGCATCTTCTCCGGCGGCCTAGCCGAAGCGGCGCACCCGCAGGCCCTCCGGCGCGAAGCGCACGCGCACCGCACCGCCCTCGTCGGTGCGCGCCATGGGCAGGCCGTCCAAGGCCGCCAGGCTGCTCTCCGCGGGCAGCCCGTAGGGGTTCGCTCCGACGCTCAACACCGCAAGCTCCGCCTCCAGCCCTTCCAGCTGCTCCCGGCTCAGGCCGTCCGCGCTGCCGTGGTGGGGCAGTTTCACCAGCCGTGCCTTGGGCAGGTCCATGGCGGCAAGGCTTTCCGCACCCACGTCGGCCGTGAGCAGCGCCCCGCCTGCCCGGGGCTGCGCGAGCAGCACCAGGCTGTCCGCGTTTTCCTTTCCGGCGCGCAATCGCTGCGGCCAAAGCACGCGCAGCTCCAGGTCATCATACCACAGCGTATCCCCGGCCGCAACGGGCCGCAGCCGAGTGCCCAGAGCTCGGGCCAGGGACAGCAGCTCGGCAAAGTCCTCGTCCCCCTCAAGGCCCTTAGGGTAACACAGTTCCCGCACCCGCAGGTTGCGCAGCAGGTTCTCCGCCCCGCCGCTGTGGTCCGCATCCCCGTGGGTGAGGATCAGGGCATCCACCACGGGATCCTCCGCCTGCAGGGCGTCGAGGGTTTGGTTGCCGGTGCGGCCGGCGTCCACCACCACCGTGGCGCCGCCCAGGCGCAGGATGGCGCTGTCCGCGCAGCCGACGGACAGGAAGGTGATCTCCAGCGCCGAGGGAAACAGCCCGGCCAGCCACAGGCCCAACGCCAGGGCGCATAGCCCGCCGGCGGCCAGGCCGCCGGCCAGGCGGGCCCTTGCGCGCAGCTCCGACAGCGCCAGCAACAGCAGGGACCAGAGCAGGCCAAGGGCCTGGGGCAGCTTGGGCAGGAGCAGCTCGGCCAGCGGCAGGGAGGCAAAGCCTTCCGCCACCAAGTTCATCGTCCGCACGGCCAAGGCGCTGAGCATGACCGGCAGGGGCGTGAGCGCGGGCCAGAAGCCGTCCAGGAACAGCGTGAGCAGGCCGAGGGGAACGGCCAAGCCCGCCAAGGGCACCGCCAGCAGGTTGGCTAGGGGCGCATAGAGGGAGACCGAGCCGAAGCCGGCCAGCAGGGAGGGCAGGCAGCCCAGCTGCGCGGCCAGCGTCATGGCCAGGGACCCGCGCAGGAAGCGGGGCAGGAAGCGCAGCCACCTTTCCATCCGCTCCGTCAGGAGCACGATGCCCAGCATGGCGGAGACGGAGAGCTGAAAGCTCATCCCCAGCAGCTGCCGCGGGTCCAGCAGAAGGATGCAGCCGACGGCCAAGCCTAGACCGGAGAGGCCGTCGCCCTCCCTGCCTCGCCATCTGGCGGCCGCGACGGCCGCCGCCATCAGGCTGGCCCGCTGGGTGGAAGCGCTGGCGCCGGCAAGCAGGCAATAGCCCAACAGCCCGGCGGCCAGGCACAGCAGCCGGCCGAGGGAAGCCCTAGGCAGCGGCCAAAGCAATAGGGAGAGCAGAGCCGCCACGAAGCCCACATGCAGACCCGAAACGGCCAACACATGGGCGGCGCCGCTGGCCTGGTAGCTGGCGCGCAGCTCCGGGTCCACATCCCCGCCGCCCAACAGCAGCAAGCCCAACATCTGCGCCTCCTCCTCCGGCCAAAGCGCCTCGACCCGGTCCAACAGATGGGCGCGCAGGCGTTCGAAGGGCGTGTACGAGGCCTGTCCCTGCACGCATACCACCTGGCCGTCCGCCTCGTAGCGGACGCCGCGGGTGAACCAATAGCGCCTGGCGTCAAAGGCGCCGGGGTTGGGCGAGTTCGTCACGGGGCTTAGGGTGATCTCGGCCCAGACCTCCTGCCCCTTGGCCACATACGCCGCGCCCTCCGCCCAAAGCTGCACGCCTCCAAGATCGTATGCCTGGCCGTCGGCCAGAAATGACGCCTCCCGCAGCAGCAGATAAGCGCCGCCGTCCTCCATGGCGACGCCCCGAAGGCGGCCCTGGCGGGGCAGGAGGTTTTCTGCGGGCAGGGATGCCAGGCCGATCCAGCAGCAGACGCCCGCATAGACCAGAGCGGCCAAGCCAAACCACAGCAACGGCCGTCTTGGCCAACGGAAGCGCTCCATTCTCCCACCTCCTCGCATACCCTTTCGGCTTCCTGCACGCTCTTCCCCGCTTGCCCAGGATGGATGCGGCCCGGAACCCGCCGCAACCAGCGCCAGCAACCCCAACCCGCTCGGGCGCGGCCATCCGCCGCCCGGCCTGCGGCCGTCCTGCTCCGGCTGCCCCGCTTCCCGCCCTGTTGGGCCGGTTTCGGGAAGCCTGGCCCCTTTCGCCGCCCGGCCTGCGGCCATCCGGCCCCGGCGGTTCCGTTTCCCGCCTTGTTGGGCGGGTTTCGGGAAGCCCGGCCCCTTTCGCCGCCCGGCCTGCGGCCATCGGGTCCGAACCGTCCCGGGGAGGCTGCGGAGCGGACCTGTTTTTCCTTGGGTGCGAGCCCTAGCGCAATGCAAAGGGAGGCTTTCTTGCCGGCCAAGCCTGCAAGAAAGCCTCCCATATCGCGCGCCTATCGCCTGCCCGGATGGGGCCGGCCCGTCCCCATGGGCATGCTCCGGCTGGGGCCGCGCCTGGTGGGGCCCTCCGGCGGAAGCTGACCGCCGCGCCGCTGGGGCGCCGCGCGGTAGGGGTCCTCTGCGCTCCGGCTTCTTTGAATGCGCACGGTGGATTCATAGGGTCCGCGGGTGTTGCGGCGGGTTTCCTCGTAGCGGCGGCGGATGGCCTCTTCTCGCGCGCGCTGCCGCCGGATGCGCCGCTCCTTCTTCAGGCGCCCGATCTCGATGAGCAGCCACACCACCAGCCCCAGGAACAGCGCCGCCGGCAGGATCACCAGCAGCACCAGGGGCGACAGCCCGCTTCCCCCGGAACTGGTGCTCACGAACAAGCCCGAGTCGGTCAGGGCGCCGGACTGGTTGGAGGGCGGCGGCGTGACCGAGACCAGCTCCGTGGCCACGGTGCGCGCGGCCACCAGGGGGAAGGAGACCTCCTCCATCTCCCCGTACTGGAAGCGCAGGCGGCCCACCTCCTGGCCCTGCTGGATGGGCGCCACCAGGTTTCCGCTGATTTCCACGCTGCAATACTGGGCGAAGTTGGCCGTGATGTCCTCCTTCTCCGCCTGGGAGACCACCATGTAGGCGGTGGTGGGATCCAGCTCCTGGGCCAGGTCCAGCTGCAAGACGCCGTCGTCGCTGCTGGCCGCGCCCTGCACGTTGGTGGTCTTGGGCGAGACTGCATACAGCTCCGCCAGGGACAGCCGCTCGTAGGCGGCAAAGCCGTAGTCCATCAGCTTGGTGGTATCCAGCCACTTGCCGTCGGAGGTGGTGCCCATGACCACGGAGATCAGGCGCATGCCGTCCTTCATGGCATAGCCGGCGAAGGTGTGCTTGGCCGCGTCGGTGTAGCCGGTCTTGCCGCCGAGCATGTATGCATAGGCGAACTGGTCGCCGCTGTCCGGCAACATCTTGTTGGAGTTGGAGCGGGTGCGGCCGCTCTCGTGCAGGTTGTTGGGGCTGAGGGTGTACTCCGCGGTGCCCACCACCTGGGCGATGTCCGGCTCCTTCATGGCGGCCTGCACGATCTTGGCCATGTCCGAGGCGGTGGTGTAGTGGTTTTCATCGGTCAGGCCGTGGGGGTTGGCAAAGTTGGTGTCCGTGCACCCCAGCTCCTTGGCCCGGTTGGTCATCATCACGGCGAACTCCTCGATGGAGCCGGCCACGCCCTCGGCCAGCAGGCCCGCATAGCTGTTGGACGAGTTCAGCAGCATGCCATAGAGCGCGTCCTTGACGGTGATGATCTCGCCCTCCTCGCAGTACAGGGCGGATTCGCCGATGGCGGCCACCGTCTTGGAGGCGGTCAGCTCCTGGTCCAGGTCCAGGTTTTCCACCGCCAGCAGCGCCGTCATCAGCTTGGTCATGGAGGCCGGGTACAGGCGCTTATCCGCGTTCTTGGAAAAGAGCACGCGGCCAGAATCGGCGTCGATCAGGATGGCGCTCTGGGCGTAGAGATGGTCCGCCTTTAGGTTTTGCGGCTCGGACTCGTCGTAGCTGGAAACGCTGCTCTGGGGCCTGGACTGGATCAGCTCCGCAAAGCCCACGCTGGGCAGCAACACCAGCGCCAACAGCAGCGCGCAAAGGGCGGAACGCAAGGCTTTCATGTTGATGGTTATTCCCTCCTGGCTCAAGGACCCGCGGCGCCCGTCGCGGCCCCTGGAATACACACACATATATGCATATTTTATCAGCTTTTATGCTAAATGTACAGTTTCAAGTCTGTAACAAATGGCGAAAAAACGCGATTGTCCGCGCCATTTTCCTCTTTTCTCCCTTTGTGGTTAGATCCTGCCACAAACATTCTTTTTTGCACGCCTCGTTCTTTTGCTTGGCGGTATCGGCGCGAAATTTGACCGTTCCTGTCATTCCGCTTTCCATTTCCTTCCGTCTTTCCCGGGAGTCGCGAGCTTTTCCTTCGGCATGTTCAACTTGCCTATCTCCAATGCAGCGGGTCCGCAGGGGCAGGGCGTTTTTTCGTTTCCTCCCGTTTCATGCCGCCTTTGGCGAACGCGACGCCCCTTGGCTTTTTACTTTATATTGCCCGCGCCCTGTCGCCCGGTTCTTCCTCCCTGTGGCCAGCCCGCCTCGAGCGTTTTTTTTGCTAGTCTCGTTCCTTTGCTTGGCGGTTTCGGCGCGAAATTTGCTTCTTCCTGTCATTTCGCTTTCCATTTCCTTCCGTCTTTTCCTAGAGCCGCGAGCTTTTCCTTCGGCATGTTCAACTTGCCTATCTCCAATGCAGCGGGTCCGCAGGGGCAGGGCGTTTTTTCGTTTCCTCTCGTTTCATGCCGCCTTTGGCGAACGCAACGCCCCTTGGCTTCTTTTACTATATGGTTGCGCCGCCTTTCCCTTCGGCAAGAGCGGGGAGCTGGGTTTGTAAAAAAGCCTCCCCCGCCCTTGCATTGAGGCCCCAAAGGCGGTTACAATAGCAACAGAATACCGCTACGCTTTTCACCGTGTAGGATGGATCAAGGGGGAATGGCCATGGCAAAAAGGCTATTGTTGGTGGACGATGAGCCCGCCATCATCAAGGGACTGAAGTTTTCCCTGGAGCAGGACGGCTATGAAATCGACGTCGCCTACGACGGAGCGGAGGCCCTCGCCAAGTTCGAACAGGGCGGCCATGACCTGATCCTGTTGGACGTCATGCTCCCGGGCATGGACGGCATCGAGGTCTGCCAGCGCATCCGCGAAAGCTCCCAGGTACCCATCATCATGCTCACCGCCAAGGGCGAGGACATGGATAAGATCCTGGGCCTGGAGTACGGCGCGGACGATTACATGACCAAGCCCTTCAACATCCTGGAGGTCAAGGCGCGCATCAAGTCCATCTTCCGGCGGGCGGGGGCCCAGCGGGAGGAGAGCGCCCCCTCGGTGGTCAGCGTGCACGACTTGAGCGTCAACCTGGACCAGCGCTCGGTGACGCTGTCGGGCCAGGAGGTCGGCCTGACCGCCAAGGAGTTTGACATGCTGCGCCTGTTCATCCTCAACCGGGGCAAGGTCTATAGCCGCGAACAGCTGCTGGAGCTGTTGTGGAAGAACGAGTACTCCGGCGACCTGCGCACGGTGGACGTGCACATCCGCCGCCTGCGGGAAAAGATCGAGCACACCCCCAGCAAGCCGGAATTCATCATCACCAAATGGGGGGTCGGTTACTATTTCACCGATAAATAAGCCCCGGTTCGGGCTGCGGCTCCGGATGCTGCTGGGCTCCCTCGGCATCGTCACGCTCTCCTTCTGCCTCATCGTCTACACGGTCATGAGCGTGACGGCCAGCTTTCTGGTGGAAAGGCGCATGCGCGAAAACCTGGCCCTGGTGGACGAGTTTGCCCTGGAAGCCGCCAGCTATTTGAAAAACGCCGACGCCAACGGCCTGTACGAGCTGTGCCTCTCCAGAGCCGAGGCGGAAAACGCGCGCTTTCTCATCCTGAGCCCCGGCGGAACGGTCTGGATCGACACCTTGGCGGGGCTTTCCGGCGTGCGCCTTGGCCACGCGGAGGTTGTGGACATCGCCCAGGGCGGCGCCACCCTGTCCTACGGCCTGCACAACGTCAGTGAAAAGGGCGCGCTCCCCTCCTGGGTGGGGTATTATACGGCGGCCGTGGCTTACGACGCGGACATGGTGGGCATCGCCATGATGTCGGCGTCCGTGCAGGACGTGTTCGACCAGCTTGCCCAGATTCAGCAGAGCCTGTTTCTGGGTTTTTTGTTGGTGCTGTTGTTGGTTTCCGGCCTGACCTTCTGGTTTTCCAGCCTCATCACAAGCCCCATCAACGCCCTCAACGACGTGATGCAGCAGGCCGTGCGCCAGGGCTTTTCCGTGCGCTTTTCCGTCAAGGGCAACGACGAGGTGGCCCAGCTGGGCCAAACCTTCAACGCCATGAGCGAAAAGCTGCAAAACATGGACAAGATGCGCAACGACTTCATCTCCAACGCCTCCCACGAGCTGAAGACCCCCCTTTCGGCCATGAAGATCCTCATCGAGTCCTTGCTTTCCACCAAGGAGCTGGACGAGGCCATGACGCGGGACTTTCTCGGCGACATCAACCGGGAAATCGACCGGCTCAACCTCATCGTGCAGGACCTGTTGACCCTCGTGCGCTTCGACGGCAAGACCATGCCCCTGAAGAAGGAGCTGCTCTCCTTGGGCGAGCTGGCCTACGACATGGTGCAGCGGCTCTCGCCCATCGCCCAACGGGCGGGCATCGACGTGGACGTGGAGCTGGACGAGCTGTGCTATGTGGAGGGCGACCCTTCCAGGCTGGCCCAGGTGGTCTACAACCTGGTGGACAACGCCATCAAGTACACCCCCAAGGGCGGCCGGGTGCTGGTGCAGGTGGGGCGCAGCGGCCAGCGCGTGCTCCTCAAGGTGCAAGATACGGGCATCGGCATTCCCGAATCGGCCATCTCCCACATCTTCGACCGCTTTTACCGGGTGGATAAGGCCCGCAGCCGCGCCACGGGCGGAACGGGGCTTGGGCTTTCCATCGTGCAGAACATCGTGCGCGTGCACGACGGGGACATCGAGGTGCAGTCCAAGGACGGCGAGGGCACCTGCTTTACGGTGTACCTGCCCGCCGCGCCGGATCCCTTGGATGATTTTGACGAGCCCGACGCCCTTGCGGCGGACAACAAGGAGGAGCCCCATGAGGAACCCTAGACGGCGGCTGTTGGCCCTGGTCCTGGCGCTGGCCTGCTGCCTGCCCCTTTGCGGCTGCCAAAGCAGCTTTTACGGCGTCGGTGAGCGCAGCGGCGACGACGACCTTTCCGGCTACACCAAGGCCATCCTGCCAAGCGGCGAGGGCACGGCCTCCGCCAAAATCCCCGCCTGCGTGTACTATCGCTATTTGGACGAGGATCTCCTGGCGCCGGTGGACTACGAGTTTTCCCTAACGGCCCAGACCACCATCGAGGAGATGATCGTCCAGCGCCTGATCGACGGCCCCGAGGACCTTGGCCAGGGCTTTGGTAGCCTGTTTAACCCCGACACCAAGATCGTGCAGATCAAGGAGCAAAACGGCTATCTGTCGGTGACGCTCAGCAGCGAATTTTTGCAGGACTCCGAGGAGCTGGACCTGGGCGCCGAGGAGCGCCGCCTGGCCATCTTGTCCATCGTCAACTCCATCACCGAGCTTGGGGAGCATTCCCGCGTGCTGGTCTTGGTGGACAAGCAGGACAACGGCACCGGCACGCGGCTGACCGGCAACGAGGCGGGCTTCACCCAGCTGGGCGTCAGCACCCTGGAGCCGCTGAGCCGGGACGTCTCCGTGCTGCTGACGGTGCAAAAGACCGTGGAGCTCTCCCTCATGGCCGTGGTGGAGCGCGATTACGGCACGCTGATGGGCTATCTGGCCCAGGCGGACTTTGACGGCAGCACCCTGCCCGACGCCCAAACGGTCTCCGACTCGCTCTCCTCCTGCAAGACGCTGGTCAGCTTCTCCCTGCAGGAGGGCATCACCCTTTCCGCAGACGGCCAGCAGGCCACCGTCACGCTGGACTATACCTGCGTGGACAGCTCCGGCCTGCCCGTGGAGACCGGTTCCGTGCCCCTGCGCCTCGTGCGCGAAAGCATATGGAAGCTCAGCTATGCCTCCCTGCTGGCCGGGCTTTCCCAACCCTAGAGGGGGTCCGCATGAACAAGCAAGGCATTTTCCGGCGCTGTCTGGCCCTGTTTCTGGCGCTGAGCGCGGGGCTGCTGCCCCTGCAGGTCTTGGCCCAGACCCAGCTTGCCGGCGCGTACCTGCTCGATGGCGGCGTGCTGCGCTCCGCCGGCTGCGTGCTGTATTACCTAAGCGCCGACGGGGAAAAGCTGGTGCCCGTGGTGCGCCAGGTAAGCCTGTTGCCCGAGGAAAGCGTGGCCGAGGCCTTGGTCAAGGCCCTTGGAGAGGAGAGCGAGGGGCTGCTGTCCCCCTTTCCCGCGGAGGCCAAGGTGTGTTTGAGCTCCCTGGAGCAGTACGGCAACATCGTCACAATCAACCTGTCCGGCGATTTTAGCCTGCTGAGCAACCGGGAGCTGTTCAACCTCAAGGTGGCCGTCGTCAACACCCTGACCGAGTCCGGCGGCATCGAATACGTCAACCTGCTCTTCAACGGCGTGGACCTGCCCACCAGCGACCAGCTGACGGGCATCAGCCTGCCCACGGGCACCCTGACCCGCTTCACCCAGGACCTGAGCAGCGCCTGGTCCGACCACCTCAACGCCTCGCGCACGGCGGCCACCACGGGCTTCACCCGCAACGTCACCCTCTATTTCTTAAGCGCCGACGGAACCCTGTTGCTGCCCGAGGTGCGCTCCATCGGCTTTACCAGCGACGATTTCATCACCCCCATTTTGGAGGAGCTGGCCCGCGGTCCCCAGGACACCCAGCACCTGCTTCGCAGCCTGCCCTCCTCCCTATCGCCGCTGGATAGCCCCACCTACAACTTCTTTTCCGATGGCAGGCGCTATGCGGACATCAACCTCAATTACGCCTTCAACAGCTATCTCAAGCAGCAGCCGGAGCTGCGCAGCCAAATCCTCGGCTCCGTGGTCTGCACCCTGACCACCTTCATCCCCAACCTGGAGGGGGTGTTGATCCGCGTCAACCGGCGCTATCTGGAGCAGGACGACAGCGCTTACCGCCAGGAGCGGGTGTACATCCGCGCACAGTTCGAGGCCCTCATCGGCAGCGCCCTTACCCTCTACCTGCCCAAGGAGGACGGCCGCCTCAAGGCCGTGCAGCGCAGCGTGCAGCGCAATGCCGCGGGCCTGCGCGACCTGCTGGACCAGCTGATCGCCGGCCCCGCCGCCGGGGAGGAGGACGTTCTGCCCGTCTTCCCGGAGGGATTTGACCAACGCCATGTGCTTGGGCTGTGCGTGGTGGGGGACACGCTGCTCTTCAACCTGAGCCAGGAAGGCGTGGCCCTGCTGGCTGGCCTAGACTCCCAGGCGGAAACCCAGCTGGTCTATTCCATCGTCAACAGCTACACCTCCCTGACGGGCATCCGGCGGGTGCAGTTTCTGCAGGAGGGAAACAGCTTGGAGACCTTTTCCGGCTGGATCGGCCTGCAAGAGCCGCTGCTGCGCAACCCCGCCCTGGTGCAGCAGACGCTCAACTAAAACGGGGCGAATAAATAGCCGCGACGGCGGCGGAAAAGGAGCTGTATCCCTTGGCCGATCACGAAAGAAAAAAACCTGTCTGGTGGAAGGTCTTGCTCTGGTGTCTCGTCCTGGCGCTGGCGGCCGGCCTGCTGGCGGCAGGCTATCGATACCTGGACGACCAGGGGTATCTGGCGGTCTTTGAATCCACCCAGGCCTTGCAGGACTATGTGGAGGGCTTCGGGGTCTGGGCGCCGCTGGCCTTCATCCTTTTGCAGCTGATCCAGGTGATCGTGGCGCCCATTCCGGGCAACGTCACCACCCTGGCCGGCGGGGCCCTGTTCGGCTTCCTGCCCGCCTTTCTCTACTCCACCCTTGCGGTCTTCCTCGGCTCCCTGGTGGCCTTTGGCATCGGCCGCTATTGCGGCCGGCCCCTCGTCGACCGCTTGGCCCCCAAAGAGGTTGTGGATAAGTATCTGGGCGTGCTGGCGGAAAAGCAGCGGCTCACCCTGAGCCTGATGTTTCTGATGCCCTTCTTCCCGGACGATGTCTTGTGCCTGCTTGCCGGGCTTACGGGCTACAGCTGGGGCTTTTTTTCGGGGATGGTGCTCTTGACCAGGCCCTGGGGCCTGCTGTTCAGCGCCCTGGTGGGGTCCGGCGAGCTGCACCTGCCGCTGTGGGGCTGGGTGCTGCTGGTGCTGGTCGCCGCGGCGCTGCTCGTCCTCTCGGCCCGGTATGGCTCGCGCATCGAGGACTGGTTGCTGCGCAAGATCCGCAGGAAGCGCAAGCCCGGCGCCGCGCCGGACGGCAGGGCGGATTGACGCCCCCTTTCGCCGCCTCTCTACACAAACGGGCGGTGCGTCCTCCCCTTCTCGGGACCTGGCGCGCCTTCCCTACCTTTTCCCATGCCGGAACCGGCGAAGCGTTCCCGACGCCTCCAAAACAAAACGGGCGGCGCGCCCTCCCTTTTTGGGACTTGGCGCGCCGTCCCTTTCTTTTCCCCTTTTAGAACCAGCGAAGCGTTCCCGACGCCTCTCCAAGCAAGCGGACGGCGCTCCTCCCCTTCTCGGGACCAGGCGCGCCGCTTTTTTCTTTCCTCATTTTGGAACCGGCGAAGCATTCCCGACGCCTTCTAATACAAATAGACCGCGTGTTCCCTTTTCCCATGCCGGAACCGACGAAACTTCCCGCCGCCTTTCCAAGCAAACGGGCGGCGCGCCTTCCCTTTTCCCATGCCGGAACCGGCGAAGCGTTCCCGCCGCCTCTCCACACAAACGGGCGGCGCGCCCTCCCCTTTTTGGGGGACCGGGCGCGCCGCCCGCTCCGCCTTTTTCTAGGGCCTGTGTCTGGCGGACAGCTCCGCGTACAGGTCGTCCAGGCTCAGGCCCGCGTTGGCCAGCAGCACCAACAGGTGGTACGCCAGGTCCGCCGACTCGAAGGCCAGCTCGTCCCGGCTTGCGTTCTTGGCGGCGATCAGGGTCTCCGCCGCCTCTTCTACCAGCTTCTTGCCGATCTTGTCCACGCCCTTTTCCAACAGGCTGTTGGTGTAGGAGCCCGCCTTGGGGTGGGCCTTCCGGTCCAGGATCAGGCCGTAGACCCGCTGCAGGATGGACGCGCCCTCGCCGGAGTTGCGCTCCCCGGGCAAGGCCTTGAGGCTGCGATAGAAGCAGGTGGGTTCCCCCGTGTGGCAGGCAGGGCCCGTCTGCTCCACCTTCAGCAGCAATGTGTCGCCGTCGCAGTCGTAGAGCAGCTCGCGCAGCTTCTGGGTGTGGCCGGAGGTCTCGCCCTTCTTCCACAGGGCCTGCCTGGACCTGGAATAATAGGTGGCATAGCCGGTTTCCAGCGTCAGGCGCAGGGATTCCTCGTTCATATAGGCCAACATCAGCACGGCGCCGGTGTAGACATCCTGGGCGATGGCCGGCACCAGGCCGCGCTCGTCAAAGCGGATCATGGAAAGATCCAGCCCCGCGGCGGCCACCTCCACGCCCCTTTGGCGCAGGTACTCCTTCACCTGGGCGACGGTCAGGGCGCCCTCGTGGAACAGGCTGGCCGCCAGCACCGCCGAGGCGCCGTTTTGCGCCGCTTCCAGGAAGTGCTCCAGCTTGCCCGCGCCGCCGGAGGCGATCACCGGCAGGCCGCTGGACGTGGCCAGGCGCAGGGAGGGCAGGTCGTAGCCCTTCTTCTGCCCGTCCTGCATGGTGGTCAGCAGGATCTCCCCGGCGCCCAGGTCCTTGAGCTGCAACAGCCAGGGCAACAGCCTGCGCTCGGTCCGCTTCTGGCCGGCGCCCAGCACGATGTACTCGCCGTCCACCTCCTCCACGTCCACCAGGGCCACGGTGGCCGCGGGGCCGAACTTATAGCTGACCCGGCGCACGAGCTCGGGGTTGTCCAGGGCCGCCGAGCCGATGCCCACCCGGGACGCGCCCGCCGCCACCACCTTTTCGGCGATGTCCAGCGAGGACACCCCGCCGCCGAAGATCAGGGGCGCCGCGCAGCTCTTGCGGATGGCGGAAAGAATCTCATAATTGGGCTCCTGGCCCTGTTTGGAAGCCAAAATGTCCAGCACGCAAATCTCATCCGCGCCCTGCTGGGCATAGCGGCAAGCGGCCTCCACCGGGTCGCCCATGTCGCGAACGTTGGCAAAGCGCACGCCCTTGACCAAGCGGCCGTTCGCCGTATCCAGGCAGGGAATGACGCGAAGCTTGCTCATGCTTTTTCTCCTCCTATTTTTAAGGCTTCTTCCAGGGTAAAGCGGCCCGCATACAGGGCCTTGCCCACGATGGCGCCCTCGCAGCCGGCCGCCTTGAGGGCGGCCAGGTCGCTCAGCTGGCCGATGCCGCCCGAGCCGATCACCCGCATGCCCGTGCGGCGGATGAGCTCGCGGGTCTGGTCCACGCCCGGGCCCTGGAGGGTGCCGTCCCTGGAGATGTCGGTGTAGACGAGGGTGTCCACGCCGGCGTCGCGCATGCGCAGGGCCAGCTCCACCGCCGCCATGCTGGATACGTCCACCCAGCCGCGCACGGCCACCCGGCCCTGTTTGGCGTCGATGCCGCAGACCACGCGGCCGGGAAACAGCTTGCAGGCCTGGCGGACCAGCTCCGGGTTTTCCAGGGCGATGGTGCCCAGGATCACCCGCGTCACGCCCAGCGCCAGCCGCTGCTCGATGCCCGCCAGGTCGCGGATGCCTCCGCCCAGCTGCACGGGCAGGCCCAGGCCGCAGATCTCCCGGACGGCGGCCAGGTTTTCGCCCTTGCCGGAAAAGGCGCCGTCCAGGTCCACCACGTGCAGGTAACCGGCCCCCTTCTCCTTCCAGCGGGCGGCGCAGTCCGCGGGCGCGCCATAATCCGTGCTCTGCTCCATATCCCCCTTGTACAGCCGCACCGCGCGGCCCTGCTTGATGTCGATGGCAGGATAGATGCGCATTCCCATCCCCTCCTTACAAAACGCCCTTGGTGGAGGGCACGCCCTGGACCCTTTCGTCCAGGGAGACCCCCTCGCGCAGGGCCCTGCCGAAGGCCTTGAACAGGGCTTCCAGCATGTGGTGGCTGTTTTCGCCCTGCACG
>CALWRM010000132.1 GCA_944383925.1 uncultured Clostridia bacterium | reverse complement strand
GGATAGAGTTTTCCACAGCAGAGGCAAACGTAAGCCTTGCGCGTCTCATCCAAATGATAGCCAGCCTCAAGCGCCGGAAGGTCCAATCTCCACAAAGGCGTATCCATGCGCAAACCTCCCAATAATTTATAAACGAATTATGGCATATAACAGAAATAATGTCAACGAATATGTTTAAACGTTTATAAATTAATCACAGGCGATGGGAAGGCTTGCATGGGAGCAGAAGCCAAGGAGTGGAAAAATCCCCCACTTTGCCCCACGGTTTTGCCCTGCGAAAGGGCGTCGCGCTTGCATGGGACGCGTTTTTGCGAGAAAAAGGGGGTTTTTGTGGGAGGGTGCGGAAAAAACTGGAAGGCCGGGAGGGCCTTCTTTTTTTGAAAAAAAGTCCTTATGGGGAAGGAAATGACAGCGAAGTGGAGAATATATAAAGCTGTGTGGCTCAAAGTGGTTTAAAGTGGTTTTTATCCACAGCTGTGGAAAAGCCTGTGGATAAACTGTGGGACGGCTGGGGGCTACTGGACAAAAGGGGAGAGGAGGCGAAGGCGGCATGGCGGACAGGTTTTCCGGCTATTACGAGCATACCCTGGACCCCAAGGGCCGCATCACCATCCCTTCCAAGTTCCGAGACCAGCTGGGCGTGAAGATCGCCATCATGCGTGGCAAGGATCGCTGCCTAAAGCTGTACTCCCTTTCGGAATGGAACAAGGTATACGAAAAGTACGAGAGCGTGGACGAGGACGAGGATCCGGCCCTGTACCGGAAGATGCGCAAGCTGCTGGCCACCTCCGTGGACGACAACGAGATGGACAAGCAGGGCAGGCTGCTGGTGCCCCCGGCCCTGCGAAGCTACGCCGGCCTCGATAAGGAAGTGGTGGTCTCCGGCGCCGGGCGCCATGTGGAGGTCTGGGACAAGGAGAGCTTCTACCGCTTCATCGACGAGGACGAGGAGGCCTAGATGGACTTTGCACACGTGCCCGTGCTGCCAGAGCAGTGCATGCGCCTGTTGAACATCCAGGAAAGGCCCCAGGGGCTTTTCGTGGACGGCACCCTGGGCGGCGGCGGACATACCGAGCTGATCCTCCAGCGCACCCAGGCGCGGGTGATTGGCATCGACAGGGACGCCGACGCCATCGCCGCCGCGAGCAAGCGGCTACAGCCCTATGGCGAGCGCTTTCAAGCCGTCAAGGGAAACTATGTGGACATGCCCCAAATCCTCATGCGAACAGGCGTTCGCGCCGCGGACGGCGTGCTGCTGGATTTGGGCGTTTCTTCCTACCAGTTGGATACCCCCGAAAGGGGGTTTAGTTTCCACAACGACGCGCCGCTGGACATGCGCATGGATCAAAGCGCGTCCTTAACGGCCAAGGATGTGGTCAACGGCTATTCCGAGGAGGAACTGGCCCGCATCCTTTTCGAATACGGCGAGGAACGCTGGGCTAAGCGCATCGCCCAGTTCATCGTTCGCTCCAGGCCCCTATCCACGACCATGGATCTGGTGCGGGTAATCGACCAAGCGGTCCCCAAGGCCGTGCGTCGGGAGGTCTCCCATCCGGCCAGGCGCAGCTTCCAAGCCCTGCGCATCGAGGTCAACGGCGAGTTGACGGACCTGCAACGGGCGTTGGAAAACGCCTGTTCCTGCTTGGCGGACGGCGGAAGGTTGGTGGTGATCAGCTTCCATTCCCTGGAAGACCGCATCGTCAAGCAGACCTTTCAGCGCATGCAAAATCCCTGTACCTGCCCGCCCAAAACGCCGGTGTGCGTTTGCGGGAAAAAGCCCCTGGGCGTTGTGATCACCAGACACCCGGAGGTGGCGGAAAAGGAAGAGACGGATGCGAACATCCGTTCCAGAAGCGCCAAGGTGCGCGCCTTTGAGCGCAGGCTGGAATAAGCGGACGCTTGGCGCGAATGGCAACATATTGAAAAGGGCGGTGAGCATAGGAATGACACAGCAAAGAAGCCGCAGGCAGGATCCCTTCATCGACGGCTCCCTCGCGCTGCAAATCGAACGGGAACGGCAGTCGCGCCGGGAAGCGGGCCGTTCTATGCGCGCGCCCCAAAGACAGCGCATTCCCGTATCTCCCAGCGTCGATCGGGAGCTGGAGCTGGAGCGGCAGCGCAGAACCAGACGCTATGCCCATGAGCGGGAACGCCGCCTGGAGCAGGAGCGCCAGCGCATCGCCGCCGAGGAGGCCAAGCGCCGCGAAGAGGAGCAGCGCATGGAGCGCCACCGCAAGGGACGCCGCCGCGCCGCGGCCATTCTGGTGGTTACCCTGGTGCTGGCCGGACTCTCCTTCCTGCTGCTGTATAGGCAGGCACAGGTAGAAACCCTCATCATCGACCAAAACAACATCAGAAGCAGCATCAAGTCCGTCACCAAACAGCTGGAAGAGCTGCAGGTGCAGCTGAATATGAAGGGCGATATCGGCCAGATTCAGGAATACGCCAGGGAACAGCTCTCCATGGATTATCCCACCAGCGAAAACACGCGAACAATTGTTCTACCCTAAACAGGGAAACGGGGCCATTGGTACAGGACGGCCCGACGCATCGTTGAAGGTAGAACAGGGCTTGCGCGGTAGGATTCAAAAGCGACCATATCCAGACCAATCTAAAGATAGATAAAAACACATGAGCCGGCCGCCGCACGGAAGGCGGAAGGCCTGAGAAGGGATGGTGCCAAGCTAGCCTGCAACATGGGAGGAAGAAAATATGTCGAATAAGGGCCCCGCTGAAATCACGAAAAAAAGGCTGGGCAGGCTGCTAATTGGAGCGGCCTGCCTATTTTCGCTGCTCATCGTCCGCCTGTTTTATATCCAAATCATCGACGGCGAGCGCCTGCAGTCCCTAGCGCTTTCCCAGTGGGCCAGGGAATTCACCATCTCCGCCAAGCGCGGGGACATCACCGACCGCAACGGCAAGGTGTTGGCGCAGTCCGCCAGCGCCGCTACGGTGGTGGCTTCCCCCGTGGACATCGTCGGATTGCTCGAGATCACCGACGAGCGCGAGGCGCAGATCCGCCAGGACGCGCAAAACCTGGCCGCGCTGCTGGATCTGGATGCCGAGGACACCTATGACGACTTCGTCAACACCTACCGCACCAAGATCACCTTGGCCGAGTCGGTGAGCCCCCAGCTGGCTGCCCAGGTGGAAGCCCTGCACATCCAGGGCGTCAACGTGACCCAGACGGACGTGGTCAGCACCGACGCCCAGGGCGAGGAGGTCATCCCCTGCACCGTGTCCGTCAACCCCGTCGAGGTGGTGGGCGTGCAGGCCATCACGAGCGAAAAACAGCAAAAGCTGATGCAATATGCCAACGACCTGTCCCATGTGCTGGATCTGGACGCGGACGAGGTCTATCAGAAAATCACAGACACCAGCAAGAGCCAATATGTGCTGGCCAGGCAAATTACCCTGGAAAAGGCCAGCGAGGTGCGCCAGCTTGGTATCAACGGCATCTCCATCAACGAGGACGTGGTGCGGGCCTATCCCATGGGCGCCTTCCTCACCCAGGTGCTTGGGTTCACTGATATTTCCGGCCAAGGCCAGGAGGGACTTGAAAAAAGCTTGGATAAATACCTGGCTGGAACGGACGGCCGCATCGTTTCCCAGGTGGACGGCAACAGCCGCCAAATGGAAAACAGCGAGGAGGAGTACATCGAGGCCCAGGACGGCTACACCGTGGTGCTGACGGTGGATTATGTGCTGCAGGCCATCGCCGAGAAGGTTTCGGAAAAGGCGCTGGAAGAGACCGAGGCCCAGGGCGTGCAATGCATCATCATGGACCCGGATACGGCAGAGATCCTGGCCATGACCAACCAGCCCGATTTCGACCTAAACGACCCGCCTCGGGACAACCTGACCGAGCTGGCGGAGCTAATGCGCAATTCTTGCGTGGTGGACGCCTATGAACCAGGCTCCACCTTCAAGATCCTAACCACCGCCCTGGCGCTGGAAGAGGGCGTGGCGACCCTGGACTCCACCTATACCTGCACCGGCTCGGTGCTGGTGGACGGCGACCGCATCAGCTGCTGGCGCACGGGAAATCCCCATGGACATCAAACCCTCACCGAAGCGGTGTGCAATTCCTGCAACCCGGTCTTCGTGGAGCTGGCTTTGGAGCTTGGCATCGACACCTTCTACGAGGGATTGACCGCCTTTGGCATCGGCCAGGAGGTTCCCATCGATCTGCCCGGCGCCACGTC
>CALWRM010000131.1 GCA_944383925.1 uncultured Clostridia bacterium | reverse complement strand
GCCAGAAGGCCATGTATCCCCAGAATTATATCAAGCTGCGCCTGCTGGAGAACCACGACCAGGTGCGCGTGGCCTCCCTGGTGCACACCCGGGAGCAGCTGTTCCAATGGACGGCCTTCTCCTTCTTCGAAAAGGGCCTGACCATGCTCTACGCCGGCCAGGAGTACGCCGTGGCCAAGCGCACCAACGTGACCAAGGCCGAGCCCTTTGCCAGGGAGCAATGCCCGGGCCTGGAGGCGCTGATCAAGCGGCTTTCCCAGATCAAGAAGCTGGACGTGTTCAAAAACGGCGCCTTCACCCTGGCCGAACCGGAGCAGGACTCCATCCTGGTGGGCACGCTGGAAAGCGCCGACGAGCTGCTGGTGGGCCTGTTCAACTTCCGCCTGGTCACGGGCAAGGCCCGCCTGCCCCTAAGGGACGGCTGCTATGAAATCCTGCTCGGCGGCTCAATCACGGTCAAGGACGGCCAGTGCGACGCGCCAGTGGAGCCGGTGATCCTGCGCGTCACGGACCAGCATACGGAAAACAGGCCTTTTAAGGAGCACGAATAGGCAAGGAGGGACGAAACGTGGCCAAGACCTTCGTTTGGGCCCATCGGGGCGCCTCGGCCTACGCGCCGGAAAACACCATGGAGGCCTTCGCCCTGGCCAAGGAAATGGGCGCGGACGGCATCGAGATCGACGTGCACTTTTCCAAGGACGGCCGGCTGATCGTGGCCCACGACGAGACCGTGGACCGCTGCTCCTCCGGCAAGGGCCGCATCGTGGACAAGAGCTACCAGGAGCTGCTGGAGCTGGACTTCTCCAACGGAAAGCCGGGCTATAGCCGGGTGAAGGTGCCCGTGCTGGAGCAGGTGCTGGACTTTGTGCGCCAAAGCGGGCTGACGCTCAACATCGAGCTGAAGACCGGCATCGTGCTCTATGAGGGGATCGAGGCCGCCGTGACCAAGATGGTGCGCGACTTTGGCGTGGAGGAGCAGGTGATCTATTCCTCCTTCAACCATTATTCGCTGCTGCTGGCCCGCCAGGCGGAGCCCGCCTGCCGCATCGGCCTGCTGTACTCCGAGGCCATGATCGACCCGGCTCTGTATGCCAAGCGCATCGGCGCCAACGCGCTGCATCCCTTTTACCCCACCTTGCAGGTGCCCGGTACCATGGAGGGCGCGAGGAAGAACGGCATTCTGGTGCACCCCTGGACCGTGGACGGCGAGCCGGAGCTGAAAGCCATGCTGGCCCTTGGGGTGGACGCCGTCATCACCAACCGGCCGGACGTGGCCCTGCGGATCCGAGACGGAAAGTAACAGATGTCCGCCAGACCCCTGCGCGGAGCGCGAAAAGAGGGGGCGGCGTCCGAAAAACCGGACGCGGCCCCCTTTTGTGTGTTTGGTTGGGAAACGGCCTTACACCGCGCCCTGGGCCAGCATGGCGGTGGCGACCTTCTGGAAGCCGGCCAGGTTGGCGCCGGCCACGAAGTTGCCCTCCACGCCGTATTCCTTGGCGGTCTGGCTCATCTGGCGGTAGATGTTGACCATGATGCCCTCCAGGCGCTGGTCAACCTCCTCAAAGGTCCAGCTCAGGCGCAGGGAGTTCTGGCTCATCTCCAGGGCGGAGGTGGCCACGCCGCCGGCATTGGCGGCCTTGCCGGGCGCATAGAGCAGGCCGTTGGACTGGAAGCACTCGATGGCTTCCGGGGTGGAGGGCATGTTGGCGCCCTCGGCCACGGCGATGCAGCCGTTCTTGACCAATTCCTTGGCGTCCTCGCCGTCCAGCTCGTTCTGGGTGGCGCAGGGCAGGGCGATGTCGCAAGGCACGCACCAGACGCGCTTGCCCGGCAGGAACTTGGCGTTCTTATGCTCGGCCAGGTAATCGCTCACGCGGCCGCGCTTGACTTCCTTGATGAGCTTCATGGCGGGCAGGTCGATGCCGTCCTCGTCCACCAGGGCTCCGGAGGAGTCGGACATGGTGATGACCTTGGCGCCCAGGGCCATGGCCTTTTCCGCGGCGTAGATGGCCACGTTGCCGGAACCGGAGATGGCCACGCGCTTGCCCTCGAAGGACAGGCCCTTTTCGGCCAGCATCTCGCGGGTCAGGTAAACCAGGCCGTAGCCGGTGGCCTCGGTGCGCGCCAGGGAGCCGCCATAGGTGAGGCCCTTGCCGGTGAGCACGCCCTCGTACAGGCCGGTGATGCGCTTGTACTGGCCGTAGAGATAGCCGATCTCGCGGGCGCCCACGCCGATATCGCCGGCGGGCACGTCCACGTCCGCGCCGATGTGGCGGTACAGCTCGGTCATGAAGCTCTGGCAGAAGGCCATGACCTCGCGGTCGGACTTGCCCTTGGGGTCGAAGTCGGAGCCGCCCTTGCCGCCGCCGATGGGCAGGCCGGTCAGGGAGTTCTTGAACACCTGCTCAAAGCCCAGGAACTTGATCACGCCCAGGTTGACGCTGGGGTGCAGGCGCAGGCCGCCCTTGTAGGGGCCGATGGCGGAGTTAAACTGCACGCGGAAGCCGCGGTTGACCTGCACCTGGCCCTGATCGTCCACCCAGGGCACGCGGAACATGATCACGCGCTCCGGCTCCACCAGCCGCTCCAGCAGGCCTTCCTTTTCGTACTCGGGATGCGCGTCCACAGCCAGGCGCAGGGAATCGAGCACCTCGCGGGCCGCTTGATGGAATACGGCCTCGCCCGGGTTGCGGGCGATCACGGTATCTAGAATTCTGTCGACATAGCTCATCTGGTTCCTACCATCCTTCCTGAACGGGCCCTTTGGCCGCGCGCATAAATTTGACGGGGTACAGTATAAGGGGTATGGGAAGAATTTGCAAGTAAGAAGTTTGAAAATTGCTGTTTGAGGCGGAACGAGCTGGGAAAACCTTGTTTTGTGCCGTCGGTGAGAAGCGCGCTTGCAAAACGTCCGCCCCAAGGAGGGGCGTTCCGCCGGCCCCGCCGCCCCGGCGCGGGCCAAAGACGGCGCTTTTCCCTAACAAAAACATTTCTTGCAAATGAATTGGATAGAATTTATAATGAAGGCGATACCAGGGGGGAATCGCAGCTACGGTTCCCTTCTTTTTCAAAAATCCATTTTCCAGCAATAGAATGCAGGCACGGGGGATGAAAAAGGCATATGGGCGTGATCGTGACCAAGTTTGGCGGCAGCTCCCTGGCGGACGCGGGCCAATTTCAAAAGGTGAAGAACATACTCCTGGCGGACGAGCGGCGCAGGTTTGTGGTGCCCTCGGCCCCCGGCAAGCGCGAGGAGGACGACGAAAAGGTTACGGACATGCTCTACGCCTGTCACGATAGGGCCGCCCTGGGTGAAAACGTGGAGGCCGTGTTCGACCGGCTGCGCGGCAGATTCCTTGGCATCAGCCAGGCCCTCGGCCTGAGCCTGGATATGAACGCGGAGCTGGACAAGGTCTTCTTCGCCCTCCAAAACGGCCAGACCCGCGACTTTGCCGCCTCCCGGGGGGAGTTCCTCAGCGGCATGATGCTGGCCAACTACCTCGGCTGGGAGTTCATCGACGCCGCGGAGGTCATTTGCTTTGACAACCAGGGCGTCTTCGACCAGGAGAGGACCCAGGAGCTGCTCTCCCGCCGCCTGGCCGGCGTGGAGCGCGCCGTCATCCCGGGCTTTTACGGCAGCCTGCCCAACGGCAAGGTCAAGACCTTCTCCCGCGGCGGCTCGGACATCAGCGGCGCCATCGTGGCCAGGGCCGCCGGCGCTGAGCTCTACGAAAACTGGACCGACGTGCCCGGCTTCCTCATGGCGGACCCGCGCATCGTCAAGCGCCCCAAGGAGATTTCCGTCATCACCTACCGCGAGCTGCGCGAGCTGGCCTACATGGGCGCCACCGTGCTGCACGACGAGGCCATCTTCCCCGTGCGGGCGGCGGGCATCCCCATCAACATCCGCAACACCAACGACCCCTCCGCCCCCGGCACCATGATCTTGCGGGCCGACGAGAGCCACGTGCGCGGGGCCATCACCGCCATCGCCGGCCGCAAGGGCTTTACCGCCATCGCCATTGAAAAGAACATGATGAACGCGGAGCTTGGCTTCGGCAGGCGCGTGCTGGGCGCCCTGGAGGAGTGCGGCGTTTCCTTCGAGCACCTGCCCACGGGCATCGACACCATGACCGTGCTCTGCGCCGACGCCAACCTCTCCGGCAAGATCGAACAGGTGATCGAAAAGATCCGCCGCAGCTGCAAGCCCGACCACATCGAGGTCATCTCCGGCCTTTCCCTCATCGCCACCGTGGGCAGGGGCATGGTGCGCTATCCGGGCACGGCCTCCCGCCTGTTTGCGGCCCTGGCGGACGCGGGCATCAACATCCGCATGATCGACCAGGGCTCCTCGGAGATCAACATCATCACCGCCGTGGAGAGCGCGGACTTTGAGCGGGCGGTCAACGCCATCTATGCGGCCTTCACCAAGTAGGCCGGCCGCGCAAGCCTTTTATGTCGAGGAGGAACATACGGGATGAAAAAGCCCCGGGCCCTGGCGCTGGCCCTGCTGCTTTGTCTTAGCCTGTTTGGCTGCGCCAAGCGGCAGCCTGCGGCCCTGCTGGCCGCGGGCGTTTGCCAGACGGCCGCCCAGGCCCTGGCCCAGGCGGACGCAAGCGCCGTCACGGCCCAGGCCCAGACGGATCGGGCCGCCCTGGAACAGCTCTCTTGCGGCAACTGCGAGTTTGCCGTCGTCCGTGAGGAGAGCCTGCGCGACGCCTTGACCGGCGGCGGGGACTACAACGGTCAGGCGTTGGACAACCTCGAGCGGCTGGACAACCTGCTCCTGGGCGCCTTTTGCGTCTTTTCCACGGCGGGCCAACCCCAGCAATGGACCCGAGGGGTGGAGACCTTGGTGCTGGAGGACGGGGACGTGGGCGAGGAACTGGCGGCCCAGCTGACGCAGGCCCTGCAGCTGACCAACGTGCGCGCCTGCACCCGCGAGGAATTGGCCCAGCGGGTCGGGGAAGGGGGCGCCTGGGTGGCTCTGGGCCTGTTCCTGCCCGGAGAGACGCTGATCGATACGATGGTGAAGGCGGGGGCCGCGCTGGTGGAGACGCCGGTGGAGCTGGCCATGCCCGGGGAGACCCGGTCCATGGCCAAGACCATGCTGCCCCTGCTCTACGACGGCATGCCCAGGCAGGAGGCCTGGTGCCTGTACGGCGCGCTGGTGACCGCCGGCGGGGTGGACGAGGCGCTGCGCGCCCAGATGCTCCGGACCGCGACCGGCCTAGCCTGCCACGTGCAGCAGTTGCCGAGCCTGCCGCTGGACGAGGAATAGGCCCGGCGGCTTTGGGCGCAGGGGAGACATCGAACAAAGCATAGGAGGGGTCTTGCATGCAGGGACAGTTGATGCTCAGGCGGGCCGAGCCCAAGGACGCCCGAACCCTGTTCGAGCTTCGGTATCTGGCCTATCTGCGCCCATACGCGCTGTACTCCTCCCCGGAAAACCCCTGCCTGGAGGCGTTCGACGGGTTTGCGGCCCGGGTGGCGGACCAGGGCCAAAGCCAGATGTATGGGTTGTATTTGGGCACCAAGCCCGTGGGAGGCGCGGCCCTTTGCGTGCGGGACGGCCAGGTGGTGCTGCAGGAGCTGTACGTGGACCCCGCCATGCAGGGCCGGGGCATCGGCGGCCAGGCGCTGCGGCTGCTGGAGGCCAGGCGCCCCGCTGCCGTCTACGCCCTGGAGGCGCCCGACGACCAGGGCGGCGGCCTGTTCTACCAGGCGGGCTACCGGCCCACCCGTCAGGCGCGCCAGGCGGGCGGCCGCTGCCAGATGTTCGCCTGGGTGAAGGAGGCCTACAAGCAGGTGGAGATCCTGCTCAGCCCCCTGCGGCGGGAACAGCTGCCGGCGCTGGAGAGGATGTGCGCGGACCTGGACGCTAGAAGGCTGTACGACTTTGGCGGCGGGGCCTTGGAGCAGAGGCCGGGGGTGGAGGCCTTGAGCCACCTGTTGGGCGCCGGCAAGCACCACGCGGGCGCCTCCAGGCTGGACTACGCCATCGAGGTGCCCCAATACGGGGCGGTCATCGGCCTGATCTCCCTGACGGAGCTGGAATGGGAGGTCAAGCGCGGCCAGCTGGCCCATTTGCTCATCGACCCGCTGTGGCGGGGCGTGGGCCTGGGCAGCCGGGCGGTGGAGAGCGCCTGCCGGGCGGCCTTCGACAAGTACGGCTTCCGGGGGCTGACGGCCAACGTGCTGGAGGACAACCAGGCGGCCCTGCGCTGCCTGGAGCGGGCGGGTTTCCGCCTGGCCTTCCGCAGGGAGGGCGCCTTCGCCGTGGAGGGCGGCGAGGCCCTGGATTATTTGGCCCTGATGCGCAGGTCCGGGGACGGCCTGGAAGCGCCCCAGGAGGAGCGCGAGGAGCCCGAGACGGCCTCGGAGGACGAGGCCCGGGACGAGGCATAGGCGCGACGGACAAGGCCGGAGAAGGCGGGGAAGCCCGCGTTTCTCCGGCCTTTTTGCGCGTGAATAAATGGGCGTTGGGCGGGCGGCTACAGCTTCCCGCAGGCCGGCGGCGCGCCTGGGGATAGGGCCGGGGCGAGCGGCGAGCGTTCCGACAGCCGCCCCGGCGCGCCCGGCGCTTGTCCGCGTCCATGGCGCAAACGCCTGGGAGGCCCGTTTCCCCGGGCTATTGCGCATGAAAAGGCGGGCGTTGGGCCGGACAGCTACAGCCCCCCGCAGGCCGGCGGCGGTCCCGGCGCTTGTCCGTGCCCATGCCGCAAACGCCTGGG
>CALWRM010000130.1 GCA_944383925.1 uncultured Clostridia bacterium | reverse complement strand
TGCTTTGGATTCTGCCTTGCAGCTGCAACCACTGCCCCTTTTCCAGTGTCCGGGCATAGCGGGCGCAACCGCCCCAGACGATGGCGGGAATGCAGTCCTCTCCGCCCCGTTCCCGCTTTGCGCGAAGCAGCAGGTCCGCAATTTCCCGGCCCATGGGCGTTTTTCGGTAGGTGGGCGGCCGCAGCAGCTGGGCGCGCAGCTCCACCAGGTTGTTGACCTCCGCCGGGCCGTCCAGCAAGGCCTTGACCAACACCATCAGCCGCAGCCTGCGCCTGCCCTCCTCCTGCCTGGAATAGCCCCGCAGCTGTCCCAACACGCCCACCCGGCCGCGCATGGACGGTTCCAGGCGCTCGGGCAGGAGCAGGGGCACGCGGTCCACAACGCCGGAGAGGCGCGGCACCTCCAGCTCGCAGCGGTAAAGCCGGTTTGCACCGATGGCGTGGGAAAAGGCGGGCGGTTCCGCCACCGTGCCATAGAGCTGGACGCGGTTATCCATCGCTTTCACCGCTTTCGCTGTTGGCATGCTGCATGCCGGTATGATCGATCCAATAGTCTTGGCGCAGAATCAGCTCGGAAACGGGGACAATCTCATATCCCTCCGCCAGCAGGGTATCCAAGATGGTGGGAAGGGCCTGGGTGATGTACTGGGAGTTGTTGTGGAAGAGGATGATGGAGCCGTCCTTGACATTTTGGGTGACCTGCTTGATCATCGGCTCCACGCCCAGGTTTTTCCAGTCCAGGGAGTCGCAGTCCCATTGGACACACTCATATCCCTGCGCCCTGGAGACGGTGACCACGCTGTCGTCATAATCGCCGTAAGGGGGCCGGAACAGGTCCGGACGCTTGCCGGTGAGCTTCTCGATCTTATCGGCAACGCCGTTGAGCTCCTGAATGATCTGGCTGTCGGACAGTTCGGACATATGCGGATGGGTGGTGGAATGGTTGCCGATCTCGTGGCCTGCCTCGTAGATCTGCTGCACCCGTTCCGGGTATTTATCCACCCAATAGCCCACGAGGAAAAAGGTGGACTTGATGTTTCGCTCCTCGAGGATGGAGAGGATCTCGTCGGTTTTTTCCTCCCCCCAGGCCGCGTCGAAGCTGATGGCGACCTTCTTCTCGTCGGTATCCACGCAATAGATGGGCAGCGGCCGCTTGCTGGGCGAATAGGCGTCGGTAAAGGCGCCGGGATTGAACAGGCGAACGTAGGCCACAGAGATCAGCGCAAGGCACAGCGCCAGGCTTGCCTGGGACAGGATGCGCCGCTGGCTGGAGCTGACGCGAAGTTTCATGGGGCTTCCCTCCTTGGTACGTGCTTTGCCCCATGTATATGCCCCAAGGCCATGGCCCATGCCCCCATAAACGGGCAAATAAAAAGCCACGGAACACGGACTTGCCGTTCCATGGCTTCTTATCCTTGACTGCGTTTGCCTTCCAGCAGGCGGATGGGGCTTAGGCCTCCACAGGGGCGCCCACAGGACAGGTGCCGGCGCAAGCGCCGCAATCGATGCAGACGTCGGGGTCGATGACGAACTTGCCGTCGCCCTCGGAAATAGCGCCCACGGGGCAGTCGGCAGCGCAAGCGCCGCAGCTAATGCAATCATCGGTAATCTTAAATGCCATGATGATACACCTCCTTATACTTTCTGGCGGAAAGGCGACGCCCTTCCGCTAGATATTGTAGCAAACGCCGGTTGAAACTGCAAGCAGAAAATCCGCGCAGATCCAGCCGTTTCGCCCGTTGGGCTACTGGGGCTGTTGGGTTTGCTGGGCCCGTCTCGTTTCCTGGCCTTCGCGGTTGTTCTGGCCATTGCCCTCCTGGCCCTCGCGGGGCTGCTTGGGCCTGCGGGACCTGGGGCCGCGTTGCCTGGGGGGTCTTTGGCCTTGTCCTTCCCGCTGGGGCGATGGAGCGCCCTCCTGGCCCTGGTTGCGCTGCTGTCCCTGGCCGTCCCGATGTTCCTTGGGGGGACGGGGAGGCCGCGGACGGCGCTCCCTGGGCGCCTGATCGCGCTTTTCCTTCTTGGGCGGCTCCTCCTGCTGGTCCTTGGGCTCCACGTATTCCTTCGCCTTGGGCGGGGCCTCCCGCTGGGGCCTGTTGCTCAGGCGCTGTTGCTTTTGCGCGGCGCGCTGGGCGCGAAGCTCGGCCTGCCGCTCCGCCAGGCGCTCTGCCTCCTCTGCGGCGGCCTTCTGCTGGGCGAGCTCCTCCTCGGTGAGGGGCTTTGCGAGGGACACGTCCGCAAAGTCGTAGTCGCGCACCTCCGTGCTGCGGTCCGGCAAGCTGATGCGAACGGCCAGCTTGCCGCGTATGGCCTTCACCTGGGCCACCACGCCGCGGCCGTCCGGGGTCATGGCCTCCTTGCCCTGGCGGGGCACATTTTTATAGACCTCCTCGTATCCGTCCTGCTCATACTTCAGGCAGCACATGAGCCTGCCGCAAAGGCCGGAAATCTTGGTGGGGTTGAGCAGGAGGTTCTGCTCCTTGGCCATCTTGATGGAAACGGGCTGAAAATCGCCCAGAAAGGCGCGGCAGCAGATGGTGCGTCCGCAGGCGCCCAGGCCGCCGATCATCTTGGCCTCGTCGCGCACACCGATCTGGCGCAGCTCGATGCGGGTCTTGAACACGGAGGCCAGGTCCTTGACCAGCTCGCGGAAGTCCACGCGGCCGTTGGCCGTGAAGTAAAAGACGATCTTGCTGCCGTCGAAGGTATATTCCACGCCCACCAGCTTCATCTCCAGCCCATGGGCTGCGATGCGCTTGGTGGCGATGTCGAAGGCCTCCAGCTCCTTCTTTTCGTTTTGTTCGATGGTTTTTAGGTCCTGCTGGGTGGCGGCGCGAATGACGGGCTTGAGGGGCTGCACCAGCTCCTCCTCGCCCACCTCCTTGCGACCGGTCACCACCTCGCCACACTCCATACCGCGAGCAGTTTCCACAATAACGGGCGTGCCCAACTCCAGCTCCAGCTCGCCCGGGTCAAAATAATAGACCTTTCCGGCCCTTTTAAACGATACGCCTACTACGACGGCCATTTTATCCTCCAATGATGCGCTTAAGCAGCGGCTCCACGGCCGCGGCCCAAGAAATGTTGGCATTTAGACGTTTTCTCGCCCAAACGATTGCATCCATCATACTATGGATGCGCTCGCTTGTAAAGTCCCGCCTGGGCAGCGCGCTTCCGCCGCAGTCCGGCAGACCGAGGCTTCTTCGCAGCAG
Source organism: uncultured Clostridia bacterium (assembly GCA_944383925.1). Lineage (GTDB taxonomy): Bacteria > Bacillota > Clostridia > Christensenellales > UBA1750 > CALWRM01. Next base: position 8,077 of record CALWRM010000130.1, on the reverse strand, counting down.
CCTTTGGCAAAGCAGCTCCATCGCCTCCAGAAAGGCGCGGCGAAGCTGCCGGTCCTTTTCCATGTCCTTCAAGCTATCCAGGGCCGCCGGCAGTTCCTCGGGGGCGCGCAGTCCCTCCAGCAGGCCGACGCAGCGTTCCGCCATGCGGGCATATTCCGGGTCTGCGTGCATCTCCAAGGCCCTGCCAAGGTTCCCGCCGCTGGCGGCGAACAGCTCCTCCGCGCGCTCCGGCGGCACGCCCCGGTCCGCCAGGCCCCGCCGCATCTCCTCCTTGGACAGCCTCCCCATGCGGATGAGGCGGCAGCGGGACTGCACCGTCGGCAGCAGGCCCTCCAACTGGCTACAGAGCAGGAACAGCACGTTGCCCTCCTGGGGTTCCTCCAGTGTTTTAAGCAGGGCATTTTGGGCGTCCTGGGTCAGGAGCTGGGCGTCTTCCAGGAGGATGGCGCGGCATTTGGCTTCGTAGGGCTTTGTGCGCATGGTTTCCTGCAGGCTGCGCACCGCAGCGATGCCGATGGAGGACGCGCCCTCCGCCCCCAGCCGGACCAGGTCCGGATGCACGCCGCCAAAGACCTGCTTGCAGGCCTTGCACGCGCCGCAGGGCTTGTCGGCGCCTTCGCAGAGCACCGCGGCCGCACAAACCAGGGCAGCGGTTCGCTTGCCGCTGCCCCGGTCGCCCACGAACAAAAAAGCATGGACAGCGCTGCCATTTTCAAAGCCCTGTTTGAGGCTTTTCCAAAGGGCAGGCTGTCCATAAATGGATTCAAAGGAAGGCAAGCTCACAGCTTGACGAACTGCTCCACATTCAGTACGAAGACGGTGGCGCCGCCCACCATGACCTCGATGGGATAGGGTACGTAAACGCCGGTGGCGCCCGCAACGGGAGAGGGCGAGGTGGCGATCTGCTTGCGAGACTTGCAGACCTTTTCAATCACGGCCATAGCGCCGGCGAACTTATCATCATCAACGCCCAGGAGCAGGGTGGTGTTGCCCGCGCGGAGGAAACCGCCGGTGGTAGCCAGCTTGGTCACGGAATAGCCCTCGTTCATCAAGGAACTTACCAGGCGGCCAGCGTCCTCATCCTGCACGATAGCTATGATCAACTTCATGTCATCGACCCCCTTAGCAACTTTGGTATTGGTACAATTATACACCATACACCGTTTCCTTGCAACCAAATTTTAAGTTTTTGAAAATATGGATTTGCGTTTTCAACGGCTGTACTGGGGCCTGGCGGCCACGGTGGCCTCCATCATCAGCTTGGTCTCGTTTTCCGCGTTGCCCCGCAGCAAATAAAAGCTCACGTCCTCGTCCCGCACGTTGGCGTAGGAGGCCAGCACCTGCACCAGGTCGGCGCGCATGGCGGCGATGGTGGCGGCGGACATTTGGGACCTGTCCTCCCGCAACACACACTTGAGCCTTTCCTTGGCCACAAAGCCGGAGTTCTCCCTTCGCGTCATGTCCTCTCTCCTCCCTTTCAGCCCGCAAAGCCGAGCAGGCGCAGCAGCGCCCTGCCAGGCTCGTGTTCGATGGCCAAAAGCGGAACCTCCTGGCCAAGAATGCGCGCGGCGATGTTGCAAAAGGCCTGAGCGGTTCTGGTGCTTCCCAGGACGACGGGCTGGCCGAGGTTGCCGGCGCGGATGACGCTGTCCTCGTCCGGAAGCACGCCTAGCAATGGGATGCCCAGCACCTCCACGGTGTCCCGCAGGCTCATCATATCCCCGCGCCGAACCAGCTTGGCGTGCAAGCGGTTGACGACGAGCCTGGGCGAAGGGATGTCATAGGCCAGCAGCAGGCCAATCACGCGGTCCGCGTCTCGAACGGCGGAGATTTCCGGCATGGTCACCACGATGGCCTGGTCCGCGCCGGCCACGGCGTTTTTAAAGCCCTGCTCGATGCCGGCCGGGCAGTCGATGAGCACATAGTCGAACTGTTCGGCCAGCTCGGCCACCACCTGGCGCATCTGTTGGGCGCTGACGGTATCCTTGTCGCGGGTTTGGGCGGCCGGCAGCAGGGCCAGCCTGCCGGAAAAGCGCACGTCCTGCACCAAGGCCTGCTTGAGCCGGCAACGTCCCTCCACCACGTCCACCAGGTCGAAGACGATCTTATCCTCCACGCCCATGACCACGTCCAGGTTGCGCAGGCCAAGATCGGTATCCACCAAGGCCACGCGCTTGCCGCGCAGGGCCAGCGCCGCGCCTATGTTCAGCGTCACCGTGGTCTTGCCGACGCCGCCCTTGCCGGAAGTTACAACAATCCTCTCTCCCAACGTTGCCAACCGCCTTTCTCATGCACGGGAAATAACCATGTTATGTAGAACAGCATAAAAAAAGACCGGCCCTTCGTCAATAAGGACCGGATCAGAAAAAATCGCGCTGTTTCGCCGAATTATGGCAAATAGCTGTTGGGTTGGGTCAGGGTGCTTTTCTCCTGCTCCTGCAGCTTTTCAAAGAAATAGGTGAACACGTTCTGGCTGGTCAGGGAGGCGGCGCCGCCCGAGTAGCCGTTGGTGATGGAGACCACGATGGCGATTTCCGGATCGTCAAAGGGGGCGAAGGCCACGAACCAGGCGCTGTTTTCGATGTCGATTTGGTTGATCTGGGCCGTTCCCGTCTTGGCGCCGATCTGGTCGGTGTTGGGGAAATCGCTCCAATACTTGGCCGCGGTGCCGCCGTCCTCGGCGCTAATAACGCCGTGCATGCCCTCGCGGATGATGCTCAGGTGCTCCTCCGCGCCTTCGATCTGGTTGACCACCACGGGTTCCTTTTCGGTGACGACGGCGCCGTCGCTGGAGAGGATCTTGTCCACGATCTGGGCCTCGAGCACCGTGCCGCCATTGGCGATGGCGCAGATATAGCGGGCCACGCCGATGGGCGTTACCTCGGTGATGGACTGGCCGATGCCGGTGAGCACGGTTTCGTTGGAGTTCCACTTGATGTCGCGCAGATAGGTGGTCAGGGAATTGACCATGTAGCGGCTGGAAATCTCATAGGAGGAAAGGCCCAGCTCGCGCATGAGGATCTCTCGAATGGACGTGCCCATGGCCGAGATGTCGTATTCCAGCACCAGATCCATCAGCTGCTTGGTGGTGTTTTCCAACCGTTCCTCCTCGAAGTTCCTGCCGAGGTCCTCGCCGGTGACCTCGAGCAGCTTCATGATGGTTCTGGCCACGTAGTTCGCCTTTTCCACCCGCTGGGAGGTGATGCCCAGGGAGGGATCGTAGAGGACGGACTGGTTGCCCACGGAGCCCGTGGCCTCGCCCGGCAGCTCGATGCCGGTCTTGGAGGTGAGGCCCAGGGTGGACGCCCACTGCACCAACCGATCGATGCCCAGCAGGTCCGCAACGTTGTAGAAGTAGTAGTTGCAGGACATGGTCACGGCTTCCTTGACGTTCATGTTCTGGTGCACGCTGGCATAGTGGTTGGTCCAACACTTTGGGGAATAGCTGTCGTCGCCATACTTGATGAAGACGCCCCTCTGCTCCCTCTGGCTCTCGGCCTCCATGGAGTTGAACTCCTGGTCCACGGTGACCACGCCCTCCTGCAGGCCGGCCAAGGCCGTGACCATCTTGAACACCGAGCCGGGGGCCGATTTGGAGGCGATGGCCCGGTTGAACAGGGGCGAGGTGTCGATGTTGTATTTCTCGTTGTATTCCTCGGTGGTCATGCCGCGGATGAAGTCGTTGGGATCATAATCCGGATAGGAGCAGATGGCCAACACCTCGGCGGTGTGCACGTTCATCACCACCGCCGCGCCGGAGCTGGCCAGCTGTAGGGTTTTTCCTCCCCGGTTGTCGATCTGCTGCTGGTAATCCTCCAGCTCGGACTCCTCGGCCTCCTCCAGGGCCTGGATCTGGATGTTTCTGGCCTCCTCGATGTTGGCCTGCATGGCCTCCTCCAGGATTTGCTGGTACCTTAGATCGATGGTCAGCACCACGTTGTTGCCGTCCACGGGCGCCTGGTAGGAAAGCTCGCGCGTGATGGAGCCGTTTGCGTCCACCTCCGCCTCGCGCAGGCCTTGGCGGTAGCTGATGTTGCCGGAGAGCTGCTCCTCCATGGTGCTCTCAATGCCGGAAACGCCCACCAGATCCGAGGCGCTGTAGCCAAGCTCCTGATATGTCGCCAAGCTGCTCTCGTCGATGGCACCCAGGTAGCCGAGCACATGAGAGGCCGTGTTGCCCCAGGGATAGACGCGCACGGTGCTCTCGGCCACGGACACGCCGGCCAGGTCCACGGCGGCGGCCTCGATCTCGGCCACGGTGTTGAAGTTCACGTCCAGGGCGATCTTCACCGGCGTATGCAAAAAGGCGTTCATCTGGATCTCTTCCCAGATGGAAAGCACCTTATACTGGGTTTCATAGGGCAGATCCTCGATGCCATAGCGGGCGCAGAGGGTATCGAAGATGACCTCCACCGGGTACTTGGTGGTGTCGGACAGGTAGAAGTTGCTGCGCCAGAGCGCCTCGCGCTTGGCGAAGGTTTCCTCGTTGGTGGTTAAAAAATCGAAGTAGCTCTCCCCATTTTCATCGCGCTTGAGGGAAAAGCCGCTGATGGTCGATCCGCCGTTGCGCTCCACGATTTCGATGATGGACAGCAGCGTCTGGCTGTACGCATGCAGATATTCCGATTTTCGCTTGGCGGGATCCTTGTAGAACTCGATGTCGTAGCTCTCCTTGTCGTAGGCCAGCACGATGCCGTTGCGGTCCAGGATCATGCCGCGGTCGCCCTTGAGCACGGTGCTTGTGACCACCTTGTCCTGGGCGGCCTGGGCGTACTGGGAGCCGTCGCGCAGCTGCAGCTGCATCAGCTGAAAGCAGATGGCGCTGAAGGCCACCACAATGGCCACGGCCACCGCCAGGAAACGGCGGCGCAAGCTCTTCTCGTTGCCGGTTTTGTTTTCCACGAATTCTCTCCTTCAAGCCTTCGATCCATGGGGGAAGTTGCGTTCTTCCGTTGGCGTCTACCACTTGCCCCTGCGAAACAGCGGCGCTTGGATCACTTCCCATGCGTGCAACTTGCCAAGCCCCAGATGCACGGGCAAAAACACGGCGGCGCCCAGCAGCGCGCAGCCAAGAAGCTTGAGCATTGCCAAGGGCCAGGAGATGGGCACGTCGGCGAAGAACAGGTAGGCCAGGGCGGGCAGCTCCTTGACCAGGTACAGCACCGCAAAGCACAGCAGGGGCGCCACCACGCGGTCAAAGCGCAGCTTGTCCGCCAGATAGCCGGCAAACAGGCCGATGGCCAAATAGCCCGAGGCATAAAAGCCAAAATGGCCGAAAAGGCCGTCCAGCACAAGGCCCGCCAGCAGCCCCGACACGGCTCCGTAGGCAGGCCCCTGCCAGATGGCCAGGGAACAGAGGCAAACGCAGATCAGATCCGGCCCGACGCCCTTAAAGCTGAGCGTGGCGCCAAAGCCCAGCTGGTAGATCAGCGCCAGGCCAAGCAGCAACACATCCAGAACCGCCTTCATTCCTTCTCCGTTCCCCCATCCTCACCGGTGAGCATCACCAGCACGTTTTCCAGATGGGCAAAGTCTGCGGCGGCGTCCACCACTACATAGCGGCCCTCGCCGCTCTGCTCCCTGGAGATGGAGCGGATCTGGCCGATGTACAGGCCCTTGGGAAAGATGCCGTCCAGGCCGGAGGTGATCACGCGGTCGCCGGTGGTCAGCTCGGAATCCTCCGGCAGGTAGTACATGCGCATCAGCTGGGAGTCGTCGGTCAAGTAGAGGCTGCCGCTCACCACGCCGTTGTCGCGGGTGCGCTCCACCAAGCCCGCCACGGAGGAGCGGGAGTCGATGATGGACATCACCACGCAGGAGCTGTCGCGCACCTCGGTGACGCGGCCAACCAATCCGTCCGCGCTCAGGACGGGGTCGTTTTTCTGCACGCCATCCTGGCTGCCAACATCCAGCACGAAGGTCTCGAACCAGCCGCCGGGCTCCTTGCCCGTGACGGTGGCCGCGATATAGCTTTGGTCGGGCATGGAGCGTGTCACGCCGAGCAACGCCTTGAGGCGCTCGTTTTCCAGGCTCAGCTCGTTCATCTGGGAAAGGGAGGCTTCCAGGATCTTGTTCTCCTCCGTCAGCTGATCGATCTGGGTGGTCAGCTCCATCTGGGTCCTTCTTTGGGCAAAGGCGCCGCGCACCGACCCGATGGCGTCCGTCACCGCGCTCTGTACGGGAACAATCACCCTGGCGATGACGGTATTGAGAAAGGGGATGTCCAGCACCCCCGTGGCGGTGAGCCCAAAGCCCATGAGCAGCAGGCAGAGCAGCGCGCCCATGGAAATGTATAGAATTTTCCGGCCCGTGCCGCTGATGAGCTTCATTTCCAGTCCTCTGCTTCCTCGGTGATGCGGCGCAGCCGTTCCAGGTTCCCGGCCAGGATGCCGGCTCCCTGGGCCACGCAGTCCATGGGATTTTCCGCCAGGATGACGGGCATCCCCGTCTGGTTGGCGATGAGCAGGTCCATGCCGCCCAGCAAGGAACCGCCACCCGTGAGATAGATGCCCTTGTTCATGATGTCGGAGGCCAGCTCCGGCGGGGTGTTTTCCAAGCAGGTGCGCACGCCGTTCATGATGGTGGTCAGGGGTTCGTGCAGGGCTTCGGTGATCTCCTCGTTGGAGATCTCCACGGTGTTGGGCAGGCCAGTGATCAGGTCGCGCCCGCGCACCATGGCCGTTTCCCGCCTGCGGATCTGTATGGCCGAGCCGATGCCCAGCTTGACCTCCTCGGCGGTTCTTTCGCCGATCAGCAGGTTGTACTCGTTCTTGATGTAGTTGATGATGGCTTCGTCCATCTTCTGGCCGGCGCAGCGCACCGAGCAGGCGGTGACCACGCCGTTCATGGACAGCACGGCCATCTCGCTGGTGCCTCCGCCGATATCCACCACCATGGATCCCTGGGCGCCCTCGATGTCCAGCCCAGCGCCGATGGCTGCGGCCATGGGCTCCACCACCAGGTGCACGCTCCTGGCTCCAGCGCCGCGGACGCTCTCGATGACGGCCCGCCGCTCCACCGGCGTGATGCCATAGGGCACGCACACCACCACCCGGGGCCGCATGATGGGGACGGCAAAGCCGTTGGCCTTGTGCAACAGGTACTTGACCATCAGCTGGGTGGAATCAAAGTCCGCGATCACGCCGTCGATCACGGGCCGCACGGCCACGATGTTGTCCGGCGTGCGGCCGAGCATGGCCTTGGCGTCCTCGCCAACGGCCAGCACATGCCGTCTGGAATCGGCCCGAACGGCCACCATGCAGGGCTCTCGCAGCACGATTCCCTGCCCGTCCAGATACACCACCACGTTGGCCGTGCCCAGATCCAACCCAATGTTGCGGCTTATAAACTTAACGCCAAAGGCCATAACAATGTTTCCCTCCTCGTCGGGGCCGACCGCGGCCCTACAGTACGGATACGCCCATCAACCCGAGCAGCTGCCGGGTTTTGGCCAGCGGCAGGCCCATCACGGCGTAATAATCCCCCCTGATGCAATCCACGATGCTGCCGCCCAGTCCCTGAATGCCGTAGGCGCCGGCCTTGTCCATGGGTTCGCCGGAACGGATATAGCTGAAGATTTCCTCATCGCTCAGGTGGAGCATGTGCACCATGGCGCTTTCCACCGCGCAGGCGACGCGGCCGTCCTGGCAGTCCGCCAGGCACACGCCTGTATAGACCCTGTGCCAATGTCCGCACAGCGCCCGCAACATCTCAAAGGCCTGCTCCTCGTCCCGAGGCTTGCCCAGCACGCGCCGGCCGATGCTCACCAGGGTATCCGCGCCGAGCACCAAGCCCCTCTGGTGCTGCCTGGCCACATGCAGCGCCTTGCGGCGCGCCAGCTCCAGCACCCTTTTTCCGGGGTTTCCCTCCGCGCTCTCGTCCACATCCGCCGGGCACACCTGCACGTGCAGGCCCAGCTGGCGCACCAGCTCGATGCGCCGCGGCGAGGCGGAGGCCAAGTACAGCGGTCTTTCCAGCTCCGTCTCCATGCCTACAGCCTCCAATAGATGATGGCCGCCACGATCATGCCGAGCATGGAGCCGATGTTGAGCTTAAGCACCAATCCAAGCGTTAATAC
>CALWRM010000129.1 GCA_944383925.1 uncultured Clostridia bacterium | reverse complement strand
TGGCCGGCAGGCGGCTGGAGGCATAGGCGAGCACGTCGAACTCGCCGGTCAACAGGTCCTTTCCCTCCCCCGCTCGGCCCTGCGCCTGCCGGTAGCGCAGGGAAAGGGCGCGGGCCGGGGCCGTCAGAGCCTCCTGTGCCTCCAGCAGGGCATCCAGGTCCTCCCTCGCCCCTTGCGGCAGGCTATACACGCTTCTTTCCACCCCCAAATCAGAAATTCCATGCAAATTACTCCAAAGAATGTGTATCGTTCCAGGTCCTTTTACGCATACTCTATACAGAAACCATACGCCACGGCGTAAAAAGGAGGAACTATCCGCCATGAAGCAAGCACAAAGCCTCAAGGGTCGGGTCGGCTGGGACGAGCGGGAGCAGAGCGTCCTTTGGGAGGAGGTGCGCGCCTGCAACGCCCAGGGCAGGCCCCTGCGCGCCGCCTTTGAGAGCACCGCCCAGAAGACGGGCCGCAAGGCCAACTCCATCCGCAACCATTATTACGCCGTGCTCAAGGAGCAGGGCGCGCCCGAGGACCTCCGCCTCAAGCGGGCGGTCCCCTTCACCCCCTTTACCCAGGAGGAATCCGAAGCCCTCATCCGCCACGTGCTGCAGGCCCAGGGACGGGGGCAATCGGTGCGCGCCTGTGTGCTGGAGCTTTCCAATGGCGATAAGACCCAAGCCCTGCGCCTGCAAAACAAGTACCGTTCCCTGCTCAAGAGCCACGCCGAGCGGGTGCGCGCCGTGGCGGCGGAGCTGGAGCGCCAAGGGCTTCCCTTTGCGGATCCCTACAGCCGCAAGCGCTCGCTGCCAAGGCACGGCCGGCCCCGGAAGGACGCCGCGCCGGACGCCCTTCCGGACTTGTTGCGGCGCATGGATGGCGACGCGGCCCGTCAGCTGCTCTGCGCCGTGGCCGACGCCCTGCAGGCGCTCTAGGCCTTCTCCGGGGACGCCGGGTCCGCCGCATCGCCGGCCTGGGGATCCTCCAGGCCGATGGAAGCGGCCAGCTCCACCGCCAGCTCGCGCTTGACGGTGCTAAAGGCCGAATATTCCTTGTTCAGGGCCTTTTCCAACATCTCGCGCGCCTCGTCCGTCCGCCCTTGGGCGATGCGGATGCGCGCCAGGTACACCAGGGAATCGAACTGCGTCGGCCGCACGGACAGCGCCTTTTCGAACAGTTGCTCGGCCCGTTCCATATCCCCCAAGCGATAGCACAGCTGCCCCATGTTGTCCAGGATGATGGGATCCTCATCGTCATAGGCCAGGGCCTCCTCGTTGAAGGCCTTGGCCTTTTCATAGTCACCGGTTTCATCGCCCTTGGCGATGAGCAAAAAGCCGTAGCTGCCCCGAACCGTCGAGGTGGTCAGGCGCTCGTAGATTCGGCTGTAGACCCGCAGGGCCCGGTCCAGGTTGCCGCTGAGCCAGTAGGCCAGTCCCAGGTTTTGGTACAGATAGCCCCATTGCTCCGGCTTGATCCTGGGCTGTTTGGTGCCTCGCTTGAGCACCTCCACGGCCTTTTCCGGTTGGCGCCTGCGCATCAGCAAAACCCCATAGGCCGCCAGCGCATACACGTCCGTGCAGCCCATCTCATAGGCCTTTTCATACAGCGCAAACGCCTTTTCAACGTTCCTGGTGGTTTGCAGCGCCACGGCCCTGCGCGCCGTTAAGTTCGCCCTCCATGCGCCCATCTTCTCTCGATCCTTCCCTTTCTTTTCGTAAGCCTAAGGCAGTCTTTTTTCGTTTGAGCCTTGCGCGCCTTTGGCGCAGGGCTTGCATCTGCGCCTCGTCCGCGCAGAGGAACATGGCCCGCTCCGTGTGGGCCAGGGCCAGGTCCAGCTTCTTGTGCTTGTGCTCGTAGATCTTCGCCAGCTCCACATGGGGAAACACCCCGCCGGAGCCGGCCTGCGCCATGCCCTGGAGCAGGGCGATCCGGTCCTCCAGGCGGCCCTGGCGGCGGTAGAGGCGGCTTAACGCCTGGCCCGAAAGCCCGCGAAGCGGCCCGCCGTCCAGACGCAGATAGCAGCTTTCCGCCAGCTCCACACGGCCGGCCCTTTCCAATACCCTGCCGACGGAATACACGTCCTCCACGCTCTCCAGCTCCAGCGGGCTCAGGTGGCCGTCGTGCAGGGCCTGCAATAGCAGGGCCATGGAATACACGTCCCTGGCGTTGTGCTCAAAGACCTTTTGCAGCGGCTCCTCGTTTCCATCCTTCAGGAATTGCCACCAAAGGCCGGGTATCTGCGCGCCGGGCACGTCGTCCTGTCTGGTAAAGCCCAGCACCCGTTCCTCCAGGTTGGTCAGGGTGCAGGTCCTTAGCCGGAGCTTATACATCCGCCTGGCCGGGTGCAGCAGGTCGATGAGGGGCAGGTGCAGGCAGGCGGGCGGCAGGCGGTTCATCACCATCCGGCCCTCCAGCATGGGCAAATCGAAGCTCTTGCCGTTAAAGCTCACCAGCACCGCGGCGCCCTGCAGCAGCTCCGCCAGCCGGCGCAGCATATCCTCCTCCTGGTCGTAGTCGCGCATCCAGAGCTGCCGCACCTCCATGCAGCTGCCCCGAATCCGGCCAACGCCGATCTCAAAGGCCACGGTGCCGGCCCCATGGGAAAGCCCGGTGGTCTCCACATCCAGAAAAGCCAGGCTTTCCGGTCCGGCATAGGCCCGGGCGGCCTCCTCCTCCCCCAGCAGCGCCAGCCCCTCGCCCTGCAGGCGCAGGGGTGGCAGGGCAAAGCGCTCCGTTCTCTGGGCGCAGCTGGGCCGCTGGGGAGGCTGGGCCTCCTTCGGCGGGTCCTTGGAGGCCTCCTCCCTCTTCTTCGCCAGCTCCTTGAGCCTATCCCGCAAAAGACTCATCGAGCATTCTCCCTATCATGGTCTGGGCCAGGGCCTTGACTTGCGCGCCGAAGGCGGAGCCAAGGCAGGAAGGGCAGCCGTTTTCGCACGGACAGCTGCCGATGGTTTCCCGCACCTTGTCCAACAGCAGATCCAGCATGTCGTAGGCCTTGTCCGACAGCCCGACCCCGCCGGGCACCCGATCGGACAGGAACAGCGTTGGCTTGCCCGTGAACTGATCCTTGACGTGGTAGGAAACGTGGATGTCGGTGGGCGCGCACATCAGGTACAGGGGCGCGATGGTGTGCAGGGCGTAGCTGATGCCCACCATCGCGTTTTGCGCCTGCTCCTTCTCGATGCCCGCGAACACCGGCTCGTCCAGGGCCAGCCAGGCGGCCGTGGTGTGCATCTCCAGCTCCGGGATGTCCACCGAGCCAAAGCCAAGGTTTTCATGGGTGTCGAACTTCATCTTCTTGAAGATGGTCACGATGGAGGAAACCAGCACCTCGCCCAAGGCCTCGTTTCCCCTCTCCTTGAGCACGTCCAACACGCGCAGGCTGACGTTTAGGTCCGCATCGGTGTAATAATCCACGTCCACGCGCTTGATGTAGGCGCGCTTATCGCCAAAGTCCAGCTTCTCCACCTGGTACTGGGTGGCGTTGTGCAGGTAGATGGCCCTCTCATGCAACAGCATGGGCACGGTGTAGCGATCCATCTCGCCGATCACCTGGTGGTGGGCCGGGTCCGTGATGTCGATGATGAGGAAGTTTTCGTCAAAGGCCGAGCGCAGGGAAACCTCGGTGGAGGGCATCTCCTCGGCCATCCAGTGGTATTTGTTCCCCACTAGGTGCAGCACGCCCTCCTCCTGCAAATAGGCAAGCAGGTCCGGGGTGCTCTCCAGTCCTGCGAACAGCTCGTCCTTTTCAAAGGGCAATTCGAAGGCGGCGCACTTGATGTGGTTCATCAGGATATACAGATTATCGGGATTGAGCAGGGCGTTTTCCGGCGACTGGTTCAAAAAGTACTCCGGATGGGTGACGATGTACTGGTCCAGCGGCGCCGAGGAAGCCACCACGAAGGTGGCCGAGCAGGTCTTTCTTCTGCCCGCGCGGCCGGCCTGCTGCCAGGTGCTGGCCACGGTGCCCGGATATCCGCAGAGCACGCAGGCCTCCAACTGGCCGATGTCGATGCCAAGCTCCAGGGCGTTGGTGGAAACCACCGCCTGCACGCTGCCGTCCCGCAGCCCGCGCTCGATCTCCCTTCGCAGGTTGGGAAGATAGCCGCCCCGGTAGCCGCGCACCCGGTCCGAGTTGCCCAAGGCATCGGTGACCAAGCGCTTTAGGTAGGTGGTGAGCACCTCCACCTGCAGGCGCGATTTGGCAAAGACGATGGTGTAGATGCCGTTTTGCACCAGCTCCGCGCTTAGGCGTCTGGCATGGTTGACGGATCCGGCGCGGATGCCCAGCTGCTTGTTGACGACGGGCGGGTTGTAGAAGATGACTTGCCGCTCGCCCATGGGGGCGCCGTTGTCGTCCACAAGGGTCATGGGCCTTGCGCATATTTTCTCCGCCAGCTCGGCCGGGTTGGCGATGGTGGCAGAGCAGCAGACAAAGCGCGGGTTGGATCCGTAAAAACGGCAAAGGCGCAGCAACCTTCGAATGACGTTGGCCATGTTGGATCCGAACACGCCCCGATAGACGTGCACCTCGTCGATCACGATGATCTTGAGGTTTTCGAACAGGCGCACCCATTTGGTGTGGTTGGGCAGGATGCCGTTGTGGAGCATGTCCGGATTGGTCACCACGATATGGCCGGCCGCGCGCACCGCGCTCCTGGCGGAAACAGCCGTATCCCCGTCGTAGGTGAAGGCCTTGATGCGCTCCCCTTCCTCGCCCATAAGGGCCAGAAAGGCGTTGAGCTCGGCCACCTGATCGGCCGCCAGGGCCTTGGTGGGGAAAAGAAACAGAGCCCTGGACGAGGGTTGCTCCAGCACCGCCTGTAGCGTCGGCAGGGTGTAGCACAGGGTCTTGCCAGACGCGGTGGGCGTAACGACGGTGACGTCCTTGCCGGCCATGGAGGCCTCCACCGCCTCCCTCTGGTGGGTATAGAGTCGGTAAATCCCCTTTTTTTCCAGCGCACGGCGCAGGGGGGCCGCCAAGGAGGGCGGAAAATCCGCGTACCTGGCCGCCCTTGCGGGAATGCGCTCCCAATGGGTGACGCAATCCATGAAGGCCTTGTCCGCCTTTTTCGCCTGCAAACACTGCTCCAGATTCATGCGCGACGCCTCTCCCTTCCTCCGCTATGGTCCATGGGCTTCTCTACATTGTACATCGAAAACCGGCGTTGCGCAATTGCGAAGGAAGGGCCGTCCGGCCGCCTTTATTCGAACAGGAAGATGTTCAGCGCGTTGTAGCAGGCCCAATCCACGCTCTCGTCGTATCTTAGGCCCTTCTCCTTCTTGAAGGCCAGCACGGCCCGCTTGGTGCCCTCTCCATAGATGCCGTCGGGGTTTCCATCGTAATAGCCGAGGTTTTTTAGTCGCAGCTGCACCTGCTCCACATCCGCCCCGCGCATGCCGGGCTTGAGCGTGCGAAGCCCGCCGCCCATGGGGCCGTAGGGGCCTTGCTCGATGATGACCTTGGCGCCGTAGGGAACCTGGGGATAGAGCTCCTCGATGTCCCGGTTGAGCATGCGCACGCAGCCGTGGGAGGCGTAGCTTCCGATGGAACCGGGCTTGTTGGTTCCATGGATGCCGAAGGTGCCGTATGCGCAGTAAAAGCCCAGATAGCGCGTGCCAAAACCCGAGCCCCAATCCACCCCCTTCTGGTTGATGGTGAACACGCCAAGCGGCGAGGGCGTCGATTGCTTGCCCACGGCGCAAGGCCAGGTTTTTTGCTTTTCGCCGTCCGTATACAGGGTGATGGTCTGCATCTGCGCATCCACCACCAGCACAACCTGCTTGTCCTGCGTGCCGGCGCCGCAAAGAGCCAGCATCAGGGCCAGGCACAGCAGCATCGCAACCCACTTGCGCAACGGACACCCCTCCCTTTCCGCTTCCCTGCATTGTATGCGCCGCTCCGGCGGCCCATGCGGATTCCCGTGTCCGGTCAAAAAGAAGCGAAAAGGCGCGGGAAGGGGGCGCTTGCTCCCTCCCGCGCCATGGCGCAGGCCTTTCCTTGTGCGCGCAGCGGCCTGCTCACCCTTCCTTCAGGCGGCCTTGCCTGCGCAGCAGGTATTTTTCTACATTCAGGGGCGACCAATTGCGGTTTACGCAGGCGGAGGGATCTCCCTCGTGGGGCGTAAAGCCGATTTGGCGCACGGTGAAGCTGCCGCGGCCCTTGGTGTAGGCCGCCAATTCCACGCCATAGGTCTTCGAGCTGTCCAGCGGCACTTCCCCGCTACAATAGAAAAAGCCTCCCCGCCCGCCGGACTCCAGCACGCGCCCGCGCATCAGGGCCACATCGTACAGGGCCCTTGCGGCCAGCTCCTCCGGCAGCTCCAATTCAAAGGCCAACAGGGGCTCCAGCAGCAGCGTTCCCGCCCGTTCCAGGGCCGTCAGCACGGCCATGGGCGCCAACTGACGGTAATCGGCTGGGGTGGAGCTGACCGAATCGTACAGGGCCGCCTCCAGCGTCCAGAGGGCGTCCTCAATTGGCCAGCCGTAGTTGCCGTGGGCGCAGGCCTCCAGCACCCCCTCCTGCACGGCGTTTTGGAAGGATTGGGTCAGATAGCCATAATCCACCCGGCTTTTGTATTGCAGCCCGGATCCTGGGGGAAGCGGCTCCACGGACAGGGTCATGGCCGCGGCAAAGGGGCTATCGCGCCACCCCAGGCAGCATTCGCCCCTGGCTAGCGGCTTTTCTCGAAAGAGGGTCTGCGGTTGGTCGAAGCGCAGGAGCAGGTTGTGGCGTTCGAGGACCATGTCCCGCAACACCTCCATCTGCACCTGGCCGAACACCCGCACCCCGATTTCGCCCGTGGCCGGGTTGCGCTGCAGCTCCAGCAGCGGGTCCTCCAAAGCCAAGCTTTCCAGGGCGTTCCACAGGGCTTCCCGGTCCTGCGCGTGGACCGTGGCCTGCAACATGGGCCTTGCAAGCGCGGCGGGCCTTTCGGCCTGCTTCCATCTTCCCAGCCAGTCGCCCACCCGCAGGCTGTTTTCCCCGGCCAACACGGCGATATCCCCGGCATCCACGCGATCGACGCGCTCCAGCTGGGCTCCCCTTGGCCGCAACAGGCTTCGCACGCGCAGGCCGTCCTCCTTGCCCTCCACGCGCAGGGTTTCGCGCGTCCGGATGGAGCCGGCATACAGCCTTGCATAACACAGCCTGCCGAGCTTTCCGCCGTCCCGCAGGCAGTACACCTCCGCGCTCAACTCGCCGCCCATCGTCGTAGGGGGCGTGAGGTCCTCGACAAAGGCGTCCAACAGCTGCGCCACCCCCAACTCCATCAAGGCGGCGCCCAAATACACCGGATACAGCTCGGCCTGCGCAACGGCCCCGCGATAGGCTTGGCGCAGCAGGTCTTCCGGCACAGGCTTTTCTTCCAGGTACAGCCTGGCGATTTCCTCGTTCAGGTCGAACAAGGCGTCTAAAAGTCCCTGCGTGTTCTCCAGGGAAAGGGGGCGCAGCTCCACTTGCCTGCCGCCAAGGCCTTCGTACCCCTGCCGCAACAGCGGCGGCGCCGGCAAGAGCGGGCGAAGCTGGGCCAAGGTCCCCTCCACGTCCGCGCCAGGACGGTCCAACTTATTGAGAAACACCAGCGTGGGCAGCCGCAGCCGGCTCAGCGCCTGGATCAGCACCCTGGTCTGCGCCTGCACCCCCTCGCGCGCGGAAACCACCAACACGCAGGCGTCCAACACGCGCAGGGAGCGCTCCACTTCCGCAACGAAATCCATATGTCCCGGGGTATCCAGCAGGTTGAACTTAACGCCCCGGTGCTCGAAGGAGACCGTGGCCGCCCGAATGGTGATGCCCCGCCGCCTTTCCAGCGCCAGGGAGTCGGTCACGGTGTCGCCGTGGTCCACACGGCCTGCTTGCCGAATGACGCCGCTGGCATGCAGCAGCGCCTCGGTTACGGTGGTCTTGCCCGCATCCACGTGGGCGAGGATTCCTAGGTTGATCGTCTTATTCAAGCTTTGCCTCCATCGCTTGTTGCAGCGCCGGAGGCTGGGCGCGCCATAGGCCGCGCGCCCCCATGGGCATGGCCTTTACGCGCGCCTTTCTCCGGCTGCGTACTGAATGTTCCCGTTTCTGCTTGCCATATGCAAATCTCCCTTTCCTCTTGAAATTTCGCTCCGGCGTCCGCCAGAACAAGGGCAATCCTAGACTACCTTCTTTGGCCCCGCGCGTCAAGGCCCATACTTCCCTAGCTTTTGAGCTTGAACAAAACAACGCCGCCGATCATGAGCAGCAGGCCCAGGTATTTCGTAAAGTGAAAGCCCACCTTTTCCGTGCCGAGCCAGCCAAAGGCGTCGATGAGCGCGGCCACCAACAGCTGGGCGATGAGGATGATGGAAATGGCGACGGTGGGGCTTAAACCCTTGATGGCCAGCATCACCGTCAAGGTAATGGCCAGACCCAAGACGCCGCCCAGCCAATAGGCCTTGTTCACCTCCAACAGGCCCTTGAGGTTTCCCTTTCCAAAGAACCACATCGCCAGCAGCGACAGCGCAAAGGCCGTCCCCTGCACGAAGGCGTTGGACTCCAACAGGCCGATCTTCTCGCCGAGTCGGGTGTTCATGACCCCCTGCACGCTCATGGCAGCCCCCGCAATGATGGCAAACACTATCCCTAACAAGCAAATTCTCCCCTTCCTGGCGGCGATGCAACATACGCCGCCGATGACGGTAGTGTGGCACCAAGCCTTGCGGTCTATACTTCGTAGGAATTTCGTAAAATATTGTAACATTTATTCTATATAAAACAATCTTGTGTTTGTCGCCAAACTATGGTATACTACGAAACATCAAGGTGCTTCCTCGCAGGCCGTTGAGGCGGCGAATGAATGCAAACAAATGAAAAAAAGCTCATCGCAATGGTGGAAATAGCTTGATTTAAGCTTTTCTTTTCCAAGGCGTTGAATTTTTAGTACTTTTTTATTCCGTTTTTCAAGGTAAGGTCAAGCGGTTTCCCGGGAAAGGATGTGAATGAAAATGACCTTAAAGCAGAACCCTTATAGCGCCATTACCCCCGAAATCCTCGATTTGTCCGAAATCTGTACGCAAAACGGGCGCATCGATCCCGCCCTTTACGCCAAATACGACGTCAAGCGCGGCTTGCGCGACCTCAACGGCAAGGGCGTGCTCACGGGGCTTACGGAGATTTCCGAGATCATTTCCAGCAAGACGGTGGACGGCGTTTCCCAGCCCTGCGAGGGTAAGCTGTATTTCCGCGGCTACGACATCGAGGATCTGATCCAGGGCTGCATGCAGGACCATCGCTTCGGCTTTGAGGAGGTGTTTTATCTCCTGCTCTTTGGCAAGCTGCCCACCTCCGAGCAGCTGAGCAGCTTTGCCGGCCTGCTCTCCTCCTACCGCACGCTGCCCACCAACTTCGTGCGCGACATCATCCTCAAGGCGCCCACGGCCGACATGATGAACACCTTGGCCCGCGCCGTGCTCACCCTGTATGGCTATGACGACCACGCCACGGATACCTCCATCCCCAATGTACTGCGCCAATGCCTGCAGCTGACCTCCCTCTTCCCGCTGCTCGCCGTGTACGCCTATCACGCCTTCAACCATTATGAGTTGGGGCAGAGCCTGATCATCCACCCGCCCGTGGAGGGGTATTCCACCGCGCAAAACATCCTCCACTGCCTGCGCCCCGACTCCTCCTTCACCGAGCTGGAAGCCCACGTGTTGGACATCGCCCTGATGCTGCACGCCGAGCACGGCGGCGGCAACAACTCCACCTTCACCATGCACGTGGTCACCTCCTCCGGCACGGACACCTATTCCGCCGTGGCGGCCTCCCTCGCCTCGCTCAAGGGGCCCAAGCACGGCGGCGCCAACATCATGGTGGTGCGCATGTTGGAGGATCTCAAGGTACAGGTGCACGATTGGACGGACGAGGAGGAAATCTCCGCCTATCTGCTCCGCCTGCTGCGCAAGGAGGGCTTCGACCGCTCCGGCCTGATTTACGGAATGGGCCACGCGGTTTACTCCCTGTCCGACCCCAGGGTGAAGATCCTGGAATCCTTTGTGGACCGGCTCTCCGCCGCCAAGGGCCGTCAGGAAGAATACGCCCTGTATGCCCGCGTGGCAAGGCTGGCGCCCCAGGTCATCGCCAGGGAGCGCCGCATCTACAAGGGCGTCAGCCCCAATGTGGATTTCTACTCGGGCTTTGTCTATTCCATGCTGGACCTGCCTCTGGAGCTGTACACGCCCATCTTCGCCATCGCGCGCATGGCCGGCTGGAGCGCCCATCGCATCGAGGAGCTCATCAACCAGGGCAAGATCATCCGCCCGGCCTACATGAACGTCTCTCCCCGTGCGGAGTACGTTCCCCTGGACGCCAGGTCCTAGAGAGGGATGATTCCAAACGAAAGGCGCCCGACGAAAGCACTTCGTCGGGCGCCCGCTTTGTTTGTTCAGCCTGCCGCCCTGCTTTGGTCCGGCATGGCGCTCACCTCCCGCCACTCCCTGCGAATGGAAGGCGGGCAATAGATGGGGTTGAGTGGAAAGCTGGCGCTGTCGCCCAGCGCGCAGGGCACCCGGCTTACATCCAGCATCAGATGGTTTGCGCCCAGGCCTCCGAGCACGGGCGCCGCTCCGCCGGGGAGCTGGGCCTGCAGGGGAACAGGGGGCTTGATTCGATCGATCCATTTGCCAAGGCGGCCGGAATGGCCGCTCGTCTTGAGCCCTTCCCGCTTGCCCACGGCCACCACGGCCACGCGGCTGTCCTGTTTAAGCTTCGTTTCGCCGCCATAGCCCAAATGCTCGCCTTTTTTTAGCTCCTTGAGCAGGGCGACGGGGGCTTCCAGCCTGGCGACGGGCCGAAGCCCATAGGCGGCGGCGTTGGGCACGCCGCCCACCAGCGCCGAACCCACGCGCACCATGTCCGCATGGTATTGGGGGAAGCGCAGCGTCCCGCCGGAGGCGCAGAGGTGGCGCTTCCCTAGCTCCACGCCGGCCTGCTGCAACCAATCCACCGCCTCGAAAAAGCGCCGCGCCTGCGTCCTTGTGGCGGTCTCATCGTCGTAGGGCGAGGCAAAATGGGTGTAGACGCCGTCGAAGCGCCATTTTTTCAGCTGATCCACCACAGCGGGCAGTTCCTGCGGCAGAAAGCCCCAGCGGCCAAGCCCCGTATCCAGCTTTAGGTGTAGCTTGGGGGTCTCCCGAAGACCTGCCAGGGCCTTGCGCAGGGCCTCCAGCTGCTGCACGCTGGATACCTGAAGGCTGACATGCAACCTGGTTAGTTCCAGGATCTCCTCCTGGCTGTAGACCGGCGCGAGCACCAAGATCTCGCCGTAGGTTCCCGCCTGGCGCAGGCACAGGGCCTCCTGCGCATCGCCCACCGCAAAGCGCTCCACGCCCATGGCGTTGAGCATGCCGCCATACTCGCACAGCCCCAGTCCATAGCCATTGTTCTTCACCACAGCCATGATCTGTGCCTTGGTCCGGCTGCGAATGGCCTGCAGGTTGTTCAAAATGCCCATGGCATCGATGCGAAGAACGGGCGTTGTCGCCGGTGCGTCGCTTCTCTTCATCGTCCTATCCCAGCCTTTCTCAAGCTTTCCAACCTAGGCTCAGCTTAACAAGGGCCAGTTTCCGCTTTTCATCAAATCTGTAACACAGTTGTAAGTTCTTTATTTTCATCCCATAAAAACGGACCGTCCAAGGGGAAGTTTCCCCCGGAACGGTCCGCGCTCGTTTTTTGTCCGCGCCTTATACGTCCCGCTTCTTCATGCCGGAACCGGGCGGCGGCAGGATGTGGTTGAAGCCCTCGCCCATGGCTTCGCTCACGTTGGCCAGGACCACGAAGGCGAAGGGATCCAGTTCATGCACCAGGCGCTTGAAGGGCAACACCTGGCCCCGCGACACCACGCAGAACACGATTTGCCGGCGCTGGCCGGAATACGCCCCGTAGCCGTCCAGCAGCGTGACGCCCCTCTCCAGCCTTTCCAGGATGGCCTTGCTGATCTCCTCGGGCTTTTCCGAGACCACGAAGAACAGCCTTCCCTCCTGTACGCCCGCCTGCATCGTATCGATGAGCCTGGAGGAAATCACCAGCGCCACCACCGCATACAGGGTCACCTCGGCTCCCAGGGAAAACACGGAGACCAGCACGATGCTGCACTCGATCAGCAGCAACAGCCAGCCGAAGCTGATATGGGGAAAGAGCCTGGACAGCATGGCGGCGGCCAAATCCGTTCCGCCGGTACTGGCGTTTCCCAGGACCACCAGTCCCAGGCCCACGCCCAGGATGACGCCGCCCATGGCGCTGCTGAGCAGCATGTCGCCGGTGAGGTTCACGACCGGCAGCAGGTCCAGCAAAAGCGAGAGCAGCAGCATGGCCACCAGGGATCGAACCGCGAACGTGCGGCCCATGTGTTTCCAGCTAATCAAAAACAAGGGTACGTTGAGCAGCGCGGACACAAGGCCCACCGGCCAACCCCAAAGCACATAAAAGATGGTGGCCAGGCCCGTGATGCCGCCGGGCGCGATGGCGTTTGGAACAAAAAAGAGGTTGAAGGATAGGGCCATCAGCGCCAAACCCGCGAGCACCAGCGCCGCGTCCTTGAGCTCCTGCTTCCACGAAATGCCTTTCATGCGGGGCCTCCTTTGTTGCATCGGGGCTTAGCCCAGTTGAATGCCCAGGCTCATCAGCAGGGCTTCGTCCACCTCGCGCATCCTCTCCGGATCCAGGGAGCCGATTCTCCCCTTGAGCCGCAGCTTGTCGATGGTGCGCAGCTGTTCGAGCAGCACCACCGAATCCTTGGCCAACCCGCCCTCACCCTGGCTTAAGCCGATGTGGGTGGGCAGGCGCGCCTTGCTCATGCGGGAGGTGACCGCCGCCACGATGACGGTTGGGCTATAGCGATTGCCGACGTTGTTTTGCAGGATGAGAACGGGACGCAGGCCGCCCTGTTCGCAACCAAGCACCGGGTTTAGATCTGCCCGGTACAGCTCGCCCCGCAGAACCATGGCGCACCCCCCCTTCTGCTTTACCTTATGCCGCTTGGCAAAAAGGGGTGCGCGTTTTTCCTTAGCATGACCGGGTTGAGGGGGCTTCATCCGGCCTCTTCCATTGTATCCCATCCGTCCCAAGAAGGCCAGAAAAAAGGCTGCAAATCCCTTGCAGCCTTGTCCATCCGCTTGGTAGAACGCCGGTTTAGCCCTTTTCTATGGCCATCAGGGGCTGGATGGTCTTCCTGTTTCGCACGATCAACAAATACACGGCGCTCATCGATACGCAGGCCAGCAGCACCACCACCAACCGATAGGGAAGCAGCTCGCCCAGGGCGCCCGCCACCATCTGCAAGAGCATCACCCCGGCATACAGGGCGACGTTCAGCAAGCTGTTGACGCGGGCGCGCATTTCCACCGGCAGGTAGCTTTGCACGGCGGTTTCGCGCAGCGTGGCGCTATTGACGCCCAGCAGGCCGCAAACAAAGCGGTTGGCCAACATGCCCCAATAGGGGAGGAACAGCAATACGCCGTCCATGACGTTGTAGATCTTGTAGACAAGCTGGGCGACGCCAAAGCGCTTTTCCTTCGGTATTTTCAGCACATAATGGGCCAAGCCGCCCACGACGCGGCCAAGCGTGTCGGCGCTGACCAGTAGGGAATACATGGCGGTGGTCAGCCCGGGCGTTGACTGAAAATACGCCATGGTGAGCAGGGTGGTGGCGTTGCCCGTGGCGTTGGTCACGGCCATGTAGGCATAGAGGCTGCGCACCGCGCCCTCCTTCTTGAGGAAGCGAATGCCCTCGACAATCTGCCCCACATAGGCTCTTCCATCGAATTTCGCCGCCTTTTCAGCTTGCTTCTCCTCCACGCGGATCCAGCTTTCAAACAGGCTGGCGACCAACAGCAGAACGCCTTCGCCGAAGAAGAGGAATTTGATATCCAGCTTGGCATACAGGATGGCTGCCAGGGGCGAAACCACGACGGTGACCGTTGGATAGATCAGGGAGGAGACGGAATAGCCCTTTTGCATGAAGCCGTCCGGGATGAGATCCGGGTAAAGGGCCGAATACGCGGTGGAATACACCGCGCCGATGGATCCGGACAGCAGGCCGAAAAACAGATAGCTTATATAGCTAAAGCCGGCAAAATGCACGTAGGCGCCAAAGACCAGATAGAGCAGGCCCATGGCGCAATCTAGGCATACGATTGCCTTTTTGCGGCTGTGGTTGTCCAGATAGGGCGCCATGAGCACGGGCAGCAACAGGGCGGGCAGCATGCTGACGGCCGAAAACAATCCCGTCAGCCAGGAGGAACCCGTGTTATCGAACACCACGAGGCCCAGGGCCAAGTTCATGGCCGTGCCGCCGATGGCGCTGATCACCGTGCCAAGGGTGATGATGGTGAAGTTTTTCGTCCAAAGGGTTTTTCTCTCGCTCATGGGGGTACCGCCTTTCTTCGAGATGAATCCAGCATACCGCCGCATTTAAACGCGATCAATCCCCTATATTTGAGAAAATAAATGCTATCTATACCTATTTATCCGTTCTAAATGGATACATATAGGAAAACACGCATCCCGTCTTCCCTGCGACCATCAGGGCTTCCTTATATCTGCGCCTATGGGCCAAGGCCTCGATATAGAAGGGCGCGTAGAACTGCTTAAACCCAAAGTGCGCTTTTTCCTCTATGGTGGAATACAGCTCGCCAAGCAGAGCAAGGTATTCCTCGTTGTCCTGGTAGCTTGCTTCCAGGCGCAGATGGGTCAAGCGGATGATTTTTCTGCGCAACGGCTCTTCCGTCTGCCCCATCCAATTGGCAGACGCCTCCATTTGCCGCAGGCACGCCCCGGCTTCCTCCCTGTTTCCAAGGCCACACCAGGTCCAGGCGAGCTTATGGTACAGATCAAAGCGCCCCTCCTCCGGAATCGAGGCCTGCGCCAGGCGCAGATGCTTCAAGGCCTCCTGTAAGTCGCCGGCCTGCAAGTAGCTGGCGCCGATATTGTAGTGGATCCACCCGCGGGTGTGTTCGTCGCGCGTCAAGCGTTCGGCCCGCAGAAAGGCCTTGCACATGAGGGGAATGTTTTGCAGGTTGGCATAACAACAGCCCTCCAGATAGCTGATCCATTCTAGGACATATGCGTCTCCCTCCACCGCGCCGCGCTCATAGCCCTTGGCGCAGGCGCTGAGCGCCTCCAAATAGTCTCCGTGCAGGAAGAGCTTGCGCGCCAAGAACAGATCTCCCAGGCCGCAGATCTTATGGGCGCTGGCCATTTGCAGGGCGGCCAAACTCTCATTATGATCCTGCGCAGCCTTGTGGCAAAGGATCCAGTAAAGGAAGGCGGTTTCCTCGTCCATATCGTTTTGAAACTGAGAAAGCTCCTTCAAGCGTTCCAGAGACCTTTCCTGTTGACCGGCATGCAGGAGGACAGCGGCCTGATACAGCCGGTATTGCAGGCATAGCCGGCTAATGAGCAGGCGGTTTTCCCACCCATTGAGGGCCTGCATGTCGGCCTCGCAAGGCGTCTGCTCCCGCAGGACCCGGTCGAAATACCCCGTCAGGTACCGCTCTGCGGTCTGCAAGAATTCCTCATCCTGCTCCAAGCGCAGGCCAAGGGCCTGAAAGAGGCCGTCCAGGATGTCTTGACCCGGCTCCACCCGCCCTTTGTCGATCTTGCTCAGGTAGGATACCGCGCACACGCCCCTGCAAACGCCCTCCTGGGATAGATTTTGGCGCAGCCGCTCCTGCTTTATCAGAACGCCCATCCATTTTCGCATGGCTATGCCCCCTTTGGAAAGCATTTTAGCACAAGGCGCCGGAGAAAAGCAAAGCCGGGCAAGCGTTTCCAGGAGCGCTTGCCCGGCCTTGGACAAATCGGCTTATAAAAAGCTTCGCAGCTGTTCGATGTTGGCCTGTTCGGTTCGCAGGAGCCTCTCCGCCAAGGCTTTGGTCTTTTCGTCCACGCCCTTGTAGTTGTTCATCTCCCTCGTGAGCTTGATGACGCCCTTGGTGCTGCCCTCGATGACCATCTCGGCCAGCTTGGTGGAGGAGCTATCCATGTTGCATTTCATGTCTCCCATCCATTGGGCGGCGGTCTTGGCCATCGTGCTGCTGCCCTTGGGCTCCTGGCCAAAGGCATCCAACCTCGTTCTCGCCTCGTCCATGACGAATTGGTATTCCGCGAACTGTTCGGCCAATGTGCGCCGGAAGTCCCTGTCCTCGGTTCGTTCAATCAGATGATCCAGGCCGTCCCGGCCCATTTCCGCGTTCTTATACACCAGTTGCAACAGTTCCTGATCGTTCAAGTTCATCTTCCTTTCTTGTAGGTTTATTCCCTTACATCCACCTGTTTATGGGAGCATGGCTTGGATCTCCTCGAAGCACAGCTCCGGCTGTAAACAGCGGTTGATCCCTTCCGCTACCAGGGAGGCCACGTTGCGCACGGCCTCGTCGATGGAAACGGGGGTCACGACAAAGCTGTGCATCGGTCCGTCCTCGCAAACAAGATCGTCGAGTCCCTCTTCGCGCAGGTATGCGGTCAGCCTGCGGCCCACAACGCTGTTGAAGCCCTCCCTTTGCACGATGTTCTCCAGGGCGGTTTCCAGGGTCTCCCTGCCGATAACGGCCGCGCGCACGACCATGGGAACGCCGACGGCGATCACCGGCAGGCCCAGGCTTTGCCGGTTCAGGGCCGTTCTGTGGTTTCCAACCCCGCTGCCAGGGACCACCCCCGCGTCGGAGATCTGAACGGTTCCAAGGATTCTGCGCCTGCTGCGCGCTGCGAGAGAGTCCACAACGATCAAACAGGATGGTTGAACTAACCTAACCGCAGAGCGGACAAGCTCGCCCGTCTCGATGCCGGTAACCCCCATCACACCCGGACTGATGGCGCAAACGCTACGCACCCTCTCGTCCAAATAATCCGGCATGTGCTCGCGGATATGCCTGGAGACCAAGATCTCACCGGTCACCCTCGGCCCTAGGGAGTCAGGGGTCAGGCTTCGGTTTCCAAGACCTACCACCATCGCGTTCTCCCCCTCCCCGGGGCCCAGTAGAGATCGAAGCTCCTGGGCAATAATGCCGCCAAGCTCTCGGTTGCGCAGGGTTTCCGGCCTTGAGAGCGCCTCGTTTTCGATGGTGATGTAGCGGCCGATGGGCTTGCCCATCCGTCGGGCGCCGGCGCTGGTCGCCACGCGCACGCGCGTTATTACGGTGGCTCCAAGGTTTTCTTGCTCCATCTCCACGCCGGGTATTTCCCCAACAGCCTCTCTTGCCTCCAATGCAAGGTCCGTACGAATGCTGCCCATGGGCATTGAAACCATCCCCTTTCCCGTGTATTCCCTCGCCTAGCTTGCCCA
Organism: uncultured Clostridia bacterium; assembly: GCA_944383925.1. Taxonomy (GTDB): domain Bacteria; phylum Bacillota; class Clostridia; order Christensenellales; family UBA1750; genus CALWRM01. Next base: position 3,252 of record CALWRM010000129.1, on the reverse strand, counting down.
AGCTTTCGAATTTTAACGCGAATCGGCCCACCAGAATCGGAAAAAGAGATTGCTTTTTTATTTTCTCTATGCTATTATTGGAATGTTGATTTCGGGCGTAGGAGGTGAAACACAATGCCGAACATTAAGTCCGCCATCAAGCGTGTAAGGGTTACCAAAACCAAGAACCTGCAGAACCGCATGGTGAAGTCTTCCGTGAAGACCGTCCTTAAGAAATTTGACGCCGCTGTTGCCACCGGGGATGCTGCCCAGGTTGAGTCCATGCTCCGCATCGCCTCCGGCGCCGTGGATAAGGCTGTTGGTAAGGGCGTTATTCATAAGAACGCTGCCAATCGTAAGAAGGCTCAGCTCGCTCGTCGCGCCGCTGCGGCCAAGGCCTAAGCTGGAAGCAAAAGAAACGAGACAGAGTGTTTATTCACCCTGTCTTTTCTTATATCTTCCATAGACAGAAGGGCCATAAAAAAATACTTGCAGGAGGTGGTTTCATGACACAGGAATACACGAATATCAACGCCGCGGTGATCGATAGCTGGGTCGCCAATGGTTGGGAATGGGGTAAGCCCATCGATCACGAGACCTATGTGCGGGCCCTGGCCGGAGATTGGTTTGTCTTGCTAACGCCAACCAAACCCGTTCCCAAGGAGTGGTTCGGCGATTTACGGGGGAAGCGTCTTTTGGGGCTCGCCTCTGGCGGTGGACAGCAGATCCCCATCTTCAACGCATGTGGGGCGCGCTGCACCGTGCTGGACTATTCCAATGCCCAGCTGGAAAGCGAACGCCAGGTTGCCCTCCGGGAAGGTTACTTGGATAAGGTCGAGATCGTCCGAGCGGACATGACGAAACCCTTGCCCTTCGATTCGGAAAGCTTCGATCTGATCTTCCATCCGATCTCCAATTGCTACGTGGAGAATGTCCTTCCCATCTGGCAAGAGTGTTATCGCGTCCTAAAACATGAGGGTATCCTACTCGCTGGCTTGGATAACGGCATCAACTTCGCCTTCCATGATCAAACAGGCGCGTTGCAGCATAAGCTTCCCTTTAATCCTCTAAAGGATCCTTCTCTTTTCGAGGAATCGATGCGCCAAAACGACGGCGTCCAATTTTCCCACAGCATCGAGGAGCAAATAGATGGCCAGCTTCGTGCGGGTCTGCGCTTGACCCATGTGTATCAGGACACCAATGGCTATGGGAAACTGCACGAGTACGGCGTTCCTACCTGTTTTGCAACCAGATCCCTGAAGGATTAAGCCCGTCCTCTCCGTAGGCTCTGTATGATTCCAGCCACAGCCCAAGGAATCCCTCCGTCAGGCCTTCGGCCTGCCACCTCCCTTTCACAAGGGAGGCTATCTGGAACCAGCTTGGCTGTTCTAAGTGGGCCCCCTTGTGAAAGGGGGCTGGCCGCGCTAGCGGTCTGGGGGATTCCCCTCGCCCCTGCTGGACGCATCCATTTTGCACCCAGCGAAAACGCCCCCTACCCCATCTAGCAAGCACCGATGGGTAGGGGGCGTTTTGTTGAGCGACTGTCAGGGTTTTGGCTTGATGTTGAGGTTCACGCCAAGCTTATCCTCGCTATCCACGATGGTCCAGCTGCTGCCTGGGTAATAGCCGATGGTGCGCATTTGATAGCCCTCTTGTTCCAGTTCGTGCACCATATCGTCGCGACGGTCTCCGACGCAAAAACCGATATGATGTACGCCGTTTCCATGCTTGTCCAAGAACTCCCGAAAGGTGCTCTCGTGTTCGTCCGGCTCATGCAGCTCGATAACGAAATTTCCTGCCTGTATAACGGCGAACTTAAGGCCGTAATAGGCCGGCTTTCCGCGATAGGTTAGGTTCGGATTTTCGGTTGGCTGATCTATGCGAATCTCTGGCTTTGGCACGCCAAAGAGCTTGGACCATTCCTCTGCCGCTTGCTCGATATCCTTGACAACGAGTGCGATTTGGATAAACCCCTTAAAATCAATCGTGTTCTGCATATATGTTACTCCTTCCATTTTTGGCTTCATGCAGCTAAATGTAGAAGGTTGGTTGCGACATTAAAGAATACGACCAAGGAAATGGCATCTACAATGGTGGTAATGAAGGGGCTTGCCATCACGGCAGGATCGAAGCCGCAGCGTCTAGCCACGATGGGAAGAGCGCAACCGATGCATTTTGCAACCACAACGGTAACGAACAGCGAAAGGCTCACCGTTAAGGCGACCATTGTGCCTACACCCTCGAAAAGCATGATACGGCCAAAGTTGACCACCGAGAGCACAACGCCCACAAGCAGGCCGACGCGCAACTCTTTCCACAGGACGCGGAGAATGTCCCGCATTTCCACCTCTCCCAAGGCTAAGCCGCGGATTACCATCACGGAGGCCTGGGAACCACAGTTTCCACCCGTATCCATCAGCATGGGGATAAAGGAGGCCAATACCACAGCCGTTTGCAGCAAGCCATCGTAATAACTAATGATGCGGCCGGTGACCGTTGCAGAAACCATGAGGATCAACAGCCAAAGCACGCGATGCTTTGCCAAATCGAACACGCTGGTTTTTAGGTATGGCTTTTCCGAGGGAGTCATGGCGGCCATGATTTCCATATCCTCGGTGTTTTCATCCTGGATGACGTCCACGATATCATCCACGGTGATGAGCCCAACCAGTCTTCCTTCATGGTCCACCACGGGCATGGCGGAAAGGTCGTAACGCGTAAAGGTGCGCGCCACCTGCTCCTTATCGTCCAGGGTATGAACAGAAAGCACGTTTTTATCCATACAGTCCGCAACCTGGGCCTGCTCGTCCGCCGTGATCAGCTTATACAGCGTTGTAAAGCCGGTCAGGTGGTGGGTTTGATCGATGACATAGATCACATCGAGGGTTTCTTTTTCCATCGCGGTCTCGCGGATCATTTGCAGGGCGTCCACAATCTTCGTGCGTTCATGAAACTCTACGAACTCCGGCGTCATCAAGGAAGCTGCGCTATCCCTTGGGTACTGCAGGTATTCCAAGATGGTCTTTCGGGTTTCCTTATCCACGGTGCGCAGCACGCGCTTGACCACATTGGCCGGCACCTCTTCCAGGAAGTCCACCACATCATCCATATACAAGTCGTCTATCACCCTTTGCACCTCCTTGTCGGAGATGCTTTCCACGATCAGCTGTTGGCGGTCGGGTTCCATGTAGGAGAAGACGTCCGCAAAAAGGTCCTTCGGCAACAACCTGAACACCAGAAGGGTCTTCTCCTTGTCCAGGTCCTGCATGAAAT
>CALWRM010000128.1 GCA_944383925.1 uncultured Clostridia bacterium | reverse complement strand
TGAAGGTCATCAAGTTCATCCGGGAAACCGGCGTCGAATACGATAAGTAACGCCACCTATCCCCATTCCCAAGAGCTTTCTCCTCCGCCCGCGTATCCGGCCGCCCCTGCGGCGCCGGCCACGCGGGCTTCCTATTGTCCGTACCTTTTTTCTTAACTTGCCCGCCGGCTGTCCTGGGATTATCATGAAACAGGCGCCTTTCCCCACCTGGCGCGGGCGCCGGAAACCTGGACATAAGGGAAAAGAGGAAAACGCGCATGCCTGGTATGGGAACCTTGGTCAATGTGCTGGCCGTGCTGGCGGGCACCAGCGTCGGCTTGCTCATCAAGGGCGGGATGAAGCCCCGCTTCGAAAAGACGGTCATGAGCGCCATCGGCCTTGTCACCTTCTTCATCGGCATCTCCGGCGCCGTCACCCAGATGGTGGTCGTGGCCCAGGACGGCTCCCTGTCCTCCAGATACACCATGCTCATGATCCTTTGCTTGGTGGTGGGCGCCTTTATCGGGGAGGGCATCGATATCGAGCGCAGGCTCGACGGCCTGGGCGAATGGTGCAAGGGGAGGCTGAAGCTGCGCTCCGCCGCGGGCAGCCACTTTGTGGAGGGCTTTGTGTCCAGCTCGCTGCTGTTCTGCGTGGGCGCCATGGCCATCGTCGGCTCCTTGGAGGACGGGCTCAGCCACGACCCCACCACCCTATACGCCAAGTCCGTGATGGACGGCGTGGCGGCCGTGCTCTTCGCGGCCTCCTTGGGCGTTGGGGTGTATTTCTCCTGCCTGAGCCTGGCGGTGTACCAGGGGGGCATCACCCTGCTGGCCGGCGTCATCCGGCCCTATTTGAGCGAGGCGGTCATCTCGCAGATGTCCTTCATCGGCTCCATCCTCATCTTTGCCCTGGGGTTTAACCTGGTGTTCGGCAAAAAGGTGAAGGTGGGAAATCTGCTGCCCGCCATGTTCCTGCCCATCCTGTTCGACCTGCTGGCCAGCTGGTGGCCGTGGCTTGCCTCCATCTATGGCTAAGCCCGCGTCCGCGCAGCGGCTTGGGCCGAAGGCGTCGCACCGCCTTCGGCCTTTTTTATTGAAAAAACGAGCGCGAGCGCGGCTTGACAAATAGATCGAGCCTCGATATAATATATATCGCATTGAGATGCATCGAGGTGAAAATGTTTTTGGAGGTGCGTATGGACGAGAGATTGCGACGAATTTACGTTCCCATGACGGAGACGGGGTTCTACATCCTCTTTTGCCTGCAAACCCCGCAGCATGGATATGGGATTGGTCAAATGGTGGCAAAGATGACCGGGGACGCCGTGGTCATCAGCCCGGGCACCATGTACGGGACCCTTTCCAAGATGGAGAAGGACGGCCTGATCGCCTTTTTCGCCGAGGAGCAGAAACGAAAGCTGTACTGCATCACCCCGCTGGGCCGGGAGCTGCTGGAAATGGAAATTCGCAGGATCGAACGGCTCTATCAAAACAGCAAAGGAGAATCCGTCCATGATTAGGAAGGTGCGCTTTTTTTCAATTGCGGATTTTGAGGAGGAAGAGCTCTGGCTGCGGGAGCAGCATCGGCGCGGCCTGCGCTTTGTCAAATGCGTTCCGCCCTGTTTCTATGTCTTTGAAGCCTGCCAACCCGAGGACGTCATCTACAGGTTGGATTACAAAAACGCCGCCTTGGGCGCGGATTACCTGCAGCTGTTCGGCGACTATGGTTGGGAATACATTCAAACGATGTTCGGCTGGTGCTATTTTCGCAAGCCCGCGTCCCTGGCGCAGCGGGAAAACGACGCGGAGATCTTTTCCGATCCGGCCTCCAAGGTGGATATGATTCGCCACCTTATCCAAACCCGCATGTTGCCGCTGTTGGCGATCTTTCTTTGCTGCATCCTGCCCAATTGGGCTCGCCTCGTGCTGGACCAAGCCGGGCGGATGGAGCAGATCCTCGGCATGGCGTTTACGGGGCTGTTGTTGCTTTACGTATATCTGCTGCTCTATTGCGCCATCAAGCTGCGGACGCTGCGCAAAAAGTACGCAAGGTCCTAGACGGCCCTTTGCCATGCCCGGGGGCGACGCCTTGGCGGGGAAAAGGCCCGGCGGCGAGTTGACAAGCCGGGCGCGCCGTGGTACGTTGAAGGGGAAAAAGGCCGGAGGCGGCCGCTTTTCGGGGCGGCGCAGAGGCTGGCAAGCAAAAGGAGGAGCCCTGGTATGAACGCAGCGTATCAAAGAGCAAAGGCCCTGGTGGCGCAGATGACGCTGGCAGAAAAATGCGCCCAAATGCGCTACGACGCCCCGGCGATCGAGCGCCTGGGCGTGCCCGCCTACAATTGGTGGAACGAAGCCCTGCACGGGGTGGCCCGCTCCGGCGCGGCCACGGTCTTTCCCCAGGCCATCGGCATGGCGGCCAGCTTCAACGCCCCCCTGATGAAGCGGGTGGCGACGGCCATTTCCGACGAGGCCCGCGCCAAGTACAACCAGTACAAGACCTTCGGCGGCACCCAGATCTACCAAGGCCTCACCTTCTGGTCGCCCAACATCAACATCTTTCGAGATCCCAGATGGGGGAGAGGCCATGAGACCTATGGCGAGGATCCCTATCTGACCGGCCGCATGGGCGTGGCCTTCGTCCAGGGCCTGCAGGGGGACGACCCCACCTACCGCAAGCTGGACGCGACGCTCAAGCACTTCGCGGTGCATTCCGGCCCCGAATCCCTGCGCCATTCCTTCGACGCAAGGCCCAACGAGCGGGACCTGCGCGAGACCTATTTGTGGGCTTTCAAGTATTGCATCGACCGCGCCAAGCCCGCCGCCGTGATGGGCGCCTACAACCGCGTCAACGGCGAACCGGCCTGCGCTTCCCAATTCCTGCTCCAGCAAACCCTGTACGGAGAATGGGGGTTTGAGGGCTATGTGGTCTCCGACTGCGGCGCCATCAACGACATCAACGCCAACCACCACGTGACCAACAACCAAGCCGAGAGTTCCGCCCTGGCGGTGAAGAGCGGCTGCCAGCTCAACTGCGGCAGCGCCTACGCCGCCCTGCTGGCCGCCGTCTCCGCCGGCCTCATCGACGAGGAAACCATCACAAAGGCCGTGACCAAGCTCTTTGAGGCGAGGTTCCGCCTGGGCATGTTCGACGACGACAACCCCTATGACGCCATCGAGTATTCGGTGGTGGAGTGCCCGGAGCATCTGTCGCTCAGCCGCCAAATGGCCCAGGAATCCCTGGTGCTGCTCAAAAACGATGGCATCCTGCCGCTGGACGATCGCCTGAACATCGCCGTTATTGGACCCAACGCGGACGATGGGTCCGTGCTGCTGGGCAACTACAACGGCACGCCCTCCAGAACCACCACGCTGCTGCGCGGCATCCAGGAGGCGGCCAAGGGCAGGGTGCTGTACGCCAAGGGCTGCCATATCTTCAAGGATGTCGTGGGCGATTGGGAGGAACATCCCCTGCATGAAGCCATCCTGGCCGCCAAGCATTCGGACGCTGTGGTGCTGTGCCTGGGCCTGAACCCCTCCATGGAAGGGGAAGAGGGGGACGCCTACAACGGCGAGATGAGCGGGGATAAGGGGACCTTGGCCCTGCCCAAGAGCCAGCGCAGCCTCTTTGAAGCCCTGCTTTCGCTGCAAAAGCCCATCGTGCTGGTGAACGTCAGCGGCAGCTGCGTGGACCTGAGCGCCTTTGACGCGGGCTGCAACGCGGTGGTGCAGCTGTTCTATCCCGGCGCCGAGGGCGGCAAGGCGCTGGCCGACGTGCTCTTTGGCCGCGTGTCTCCCTCCGGCAGGCTGCCGGTTACCTTCTACGCAGGCGACGAACAGCTCAAGGACTTCTCCGACTACGACATGGACGGCCGCACCTACCGCTACCTGCACGAAAAGCCCCTGTATCCCTTCGGCCATGGCCTATCCTACACCAGCTTTGCCTATGAAAACCTGCGCTTGGAGGGCGATGCGGTGAAGCTGACCTTGCGCAACACCGGCCGCATGGACGCCAGCCATGCGGTGCTGGCGTTCCTGCGCGATCCGCAGGAGCAGGGCGTCAACGGCCGCTTGGCGGGTTTTGAAAAGGTCTTCGTGCCCGCGGGCCAGGAGGTGGAGCTGACCATCGCCCTGTGCCCGGAGATCCTGGCGCTCTTTGCAAGGCGCGAGGGGCTGCAGCTCAGCCTTGAGGCTCCCCAGCCCTAGGAAAGCGGCTTTTTGCAAGGCTTTACGCAAAAAAGCTTGCCAAAGCAGGTAAGGATGTGTATACTTGCAAAAGATCGAAATTATCCTGAAAAGGAGAGATTCTTATGAAGCATATTTCCACCATCGCCTCTTCCTGCATCAAGAAGGGCGCGGGCACCGGCTGCGGCGAGTGCCAGGCTTCCTGCCAGAGCGCTTGCAAGACCTCCTGCACGGTGGCCAACCAATCCTGCCAGAATAGGGATGAGAAGATCAACCGCCCCGTTCGCAAGCAGGCCTAAGAAAGACACAGCACGCGCTTGACCAGCCAACAAGAAAGGGCCGCGCCTGGTAGGCACGGCCCTGTTGTTTGCGCTTGCGCTAAGCCTGAACGGATGGCGCGCGCCCAAGAATTGAGAGTGGAGAGAAGCGGATTATGGTACATACATTTGACGTAGACGGCCGGTATTTCGCGCTGGACGCGGATTCCGGCGCGGTGCACATGCTGGATAAAATGGGCTTTGACGCCGTCAGCGCCATCCAAAGCGACGGTTGGGACAAGGCAAGGGAGACCTGCGAAAGGGCCTACGGCAAGGGCGAGACGGAGGAACTTTTTGCGGACATTCGTTCCCTGCAGGAGCAAGGCCTGCTCTTTAGCTACGATGCGCAGCTGCATTGCCCGCCCGAAGGGCTGGGCAAGCCCACGGTGCTCAAGGCCATGTGCCTGCATGTTGCCCACGACTGCAACCTGCGCTGCCGCTACTGCTTTGCCGGCACCGGCGCCTTCCACGGCCAGAGGCTGCTCATGCCCCTGGAGGTGGGGCAGAAGGCCATCGACATGCTCATCGCCCGCTCCGGCAACCGCAAGTTCCTGGAGCTGGATTTCTTCGGCGGCGAGCCGCTGATGAACTTCGACGTGGTCAAGCAGCTGGTCGCCTACGGCAAGGAACGGGCGGCCGAGCGCGGCAAGACCATCCGCTTCACCCTCACCACCAACGCCTATGCGCTCACCGACGAGATCATCGACTTCCTCAACCGCGAGATGGAAAACGTGGTACTCTCCATCGACGGGCGCAAGGAGGTCCACGACGCCCTTCGGCCCACGGCAAGCGGCGAAGGCTCCTACGACGTCTCCTTGGCCAACGCCAAGAAGCTGGCCCAGGCCCGGCGCCAACAAAAGTACTACGTGCGCGGCACCTTTACCCGCAACAACCTGGACTTTGCCAACGACGTGATGCGCCTGGCGGAGGAAGGCTTCGAGCAGATCTCCGTCGAGCCCGTGGTTCTGCAACCCTCCTCGCCCTATTCCCTCCTGGAAGAGCATTTGCCCGCCATTTTGCAGGAGTATGATCGGCTCCTGAAGCTCTATCTGGAAAGCCGGAAGACGGGCAAGTGGTTCTCCTTCTTCCACTTCGTCGTGGATCTGGACGGCGGTCCCTGCATCAAGAAGCGCCTCAGCGGCTGCGGCGCCGGCAGCGAGTACGTGGCCGTCACGCCGGATGGGGAGATCTTCCCCTGCCATCAATTCGTGGGCAGGGAGGGCTACCGGATGGGCAGCGTCCTGACCGGGGAGCTGGATGAGGACATCCGCGCCAAGTTCGCGGCCAACCACGTGCTGGCCAAGGAGGAGTGCGCCTCCTGCTGGGCGAGGCTCTACTGCACGGGCGGCTGCGCGGCCAACGCCCAGGCCTTCAACGGCGAGATCAACAAGCCCTATAAAATGGAATGCGCCATGGAAAGGAAGCGCCTGGAATGCGCCATCGCCGCCTATTGCAGCGAGAACGCCAGCGAGCAAGAGCCCGGGGCGGGCGCATAAAAATTCAGTTGACGCCTCATGTATAAAAAAGTATAATGAAATACTGTAACAGCAATGCCCTTGCGCCTGCCTTCGCGCGCGCCAAGGCGCATTTCGAAGGAGGTCTTTTTCAGCATGAAGAGGAAGAGTGCGATCAGCCTCATCATCGTCGTGTTGCTGGTCGCCGCTTTGGGCACGCTGGCCGTTTGTGGATTGCAAATCGGTGCGCTGAAGATCAAGCCCCTGGCCAGCGGCATCTCCCAGGGACTGGATCTGCGCGGCGGCGTCTATGCCGTCTACCAGGCGCAGGACGAGGGACAGGAGGACTTTAGCTCCCTGTTGGCGGGCACCATGGCGGTGCTCAGCAACCGCCTGGTGAGCCAGGGCTATACCGAAGCCACCGTGAGCCAGCAGGGCCTGGACCGCATCCGCGTGGAAATTCCGGACGTGGACGACCCCAACGAGATCTTGACCATCATCGGGCAACCCGCCCTTTTGCAGTTTAAGGATCCCAATGGCGAGGTCATCATGGAGGGTGATTCCATCAGCACGGCGACGGCCGCCATGTATGAGGGCAAATACGTGGTCGAGTTCTCCCTGAACAGCGAGGGCACCACCGCCTTTGCGGAGGCCACCACCGAGTTCGTCAACCAGACCATTTCCATCGAGCTGGACGGCAACGTGATTTCCGCCCCCACCGTCAACACCCCCATCACCACCGGCCAGGGCTATATCGAGGGCAACATGACCCTGGAAGAGGCCCAGAACCTGGCCATGCTGATCCAGTCCGGCGCGCTGCCGCTGACCATCGAGCAGCTGGAGATGCGCACCATTTCGGCCACCCTGGGTGAGGACGCCCTGTCCACCTCCGTGCTGGCCGCCATCATCGGCGTGGCGCTGGTGATGCTTTACATGGTCATCCTGTATCGCTTGCCCGGCTGCATGTCCGTGCTGGCGCTGTGCATTTACATCCTCATCGACCTCTTCCTGCTGGCCGTGATCCCCGGCGTGCAGCTGACGCTGCCCGGCATCGCCGGCATCATCCTGTCCATCGGCATGGCCGTGGACGCCAACGTCATCATCTTCGAGCGCATCAAGGAGGAGATCATCTCCGGCAAGACCGTGCGCTCCTCCGTGGAGGCCGGCTTCAAGCGCGCCTTCTCCGCCATCTTGGATTCCAACGTAACCACCATCATCGCCGGCGTCGTGCTGATGATCTTCGGCACCGGCACCATCAAGGGCTTTGCCGTGACGTTGACCATCGGCGTTATCGTCTCCATGTTCACCGCAATCTTTGTCACGAGGTACCTGCTCAGGCTGGCTGTTGGTCTGGACTTGAGCAGCCGCAGGCTCTATGGCGTTAAGGGAGGACAGGAAGCGTGAAAAACTTTTCCTTTACCAAGTTCTTTAAGTTTGCCATCGCTTTGCCCATCGCCATCGTCGTGGCCGCGGTGATCGTGCTCATCGCCTGTGGCGGTTTCAATCTGGGCATTGATTTTACCGGCGGCGCCATGATGACCTTCGCCATGGGCCAGGACTTTGATCTTAACGTCGTGCGCGCCCAGGTGGAGGCCCAGGGCATCACCGACGCGGTGTACGCCACCTCCGGTTCCGGCGAGGATGCCCAGGCCATCGTGCGCATGCACGACCTGGACGATCCCGATCGGGAGACCGAGATCCGCGCCGCCGTGGAGGAGGGCCTGCAGGCGGTTTACCCCAACGCAGCCTTCCTGAACATCGATCGCGTGGGCGCCGTGGCCGGCCGCGAGCTGGTGCAAAACGCCGCCCTGTCCGTGGGCATCGCCTGTCTCCTGATGCTCTGCTATATCTGGCTGCGCTTTGAGATTCATTTCGGCGTTACCGCCGTCATCGCCCTGGTCATCGACGTGGCCGTCATGCTGTCCATGGTCGCCATTTTGCGGCTCCAGATCAATTCCTCCTTCATCGCCGCCATATTGACCATCGTGGGCTATGCGATCAACGACACCATCGTCATCTTCGACCGCATTCGCGAGAACCGCAAGAAGTATCGCCGCGAGAAGAACGCCAAGGAAATCGCCGACCTTTCCGTCCGCGAGACCCTTGCCCGCACCATCAATACCACCGTCACCACCCTGTTGACCATCGTGACGCTCTACATCCTGGGCGTGGACTCCATCCGCGAGTTTGCCCTGCCCATCATCGTGGGCCTCATCGCCGGCAACTTCACCTCGATCTTCATCGCGCCCTCCCTTTGGGGCATCTGGACGGATAAAAAGGCCAACAAGCTCGCGCTTGCCAAGCGCAAGCCCAGCAAGGCCTAAATCGCATCGCCAAGAGCGGAGGTTCAGCCAGCCTTTCACGGCGGGCGGCCTCCGCCTATCTATTTTCGGAGCGGGCGCCATCTTTGGGGGAAAGGAGAGGTTTCGATGTATCTGTTTGAGCAGACCCGTCCCCTGGACGAGAAGAAGCTGCAAGGCCTGCTGTCCCTGGGCTATGCCAGGCCGCTGGCGTCCTTGCTGCTGCTGCGCGGCATCGAAACCAAGGAGCAGGCGGAGGAGTTCTTGCACCCAAGCCTTGCCAGGCTGCATTCCCCCTTCCTCATGCCCGACATGCAGCGCGCCGTCGAGCGCATCCAAAGGGCGAAGGCCGAGGGCCAGCGCGTGGTCATCTATGGCGACTACGACGCAGACGGCGTGACCGCCACGGCCCTGCTGTTGGAAGCCTTGCGAAAGCTCGGCATGGATGTGGGCTACTACATTCCGGACCGCCACGAGGAGGGCTATGGGCTGAACAAGGCGGCCGTGGAGCGCCTGGCCAAGGAGTACCGCCTCATGGTCACGGTGGACTGCGGCATCAGTTCCGTCGAGGAGGTAGCCCTGGCCCAAAGGTTGGGCATGGATGTGATCGTCAGCGATCACCATCACCTGCCGGAGCGGCTGCCGGACTGCCTGTTGCTGGACCCCAAGATCCCCGGCTATCCATTTCCCCATCTAGCCGGCGTCGGGGTGGCCTTCAAGCTGGCCCAGGCGCTGGGCGGCATGGAGCTGGCGCAGGCGGGGCTGGATCTGGCGGCCATCGGCACCGTCGCGGATATCGTCAACCTCTTGGACGAAAACCGCGCCATCGTGTTCGAGGGCCTGCGGCGCATCAACCGCGCGCCAAGGCCGGGCATCGCGGCCCTGATGGAAATCTGTTCCCTGGGCGGAAAGGAGCTCACCTCCACCCACATCGGCTTCATGCTCGGGCCGCGCATCAACGCCGGCGGCCGCATCGGCCACAGCGCCCGGAGCGTGGAGATGCTGATCACCCAGGATAAGCGCCTGGCCCTGGAGATCGCCTCCGATTTGGAGGGGCACAACCAGCTGCGCCAGGCCCAGGAGGCTTCCATCATGCAGGGCGCCCTGGAACAAATCGCCAGGGACGAGGCCTTCAACAGCGCCAGGGCCTGCGTGGTGACGGGGGAGGATTGGAACCCCGGCGTGGTCGGCATCGTGGCCTCCAGGCTTGTGGAGCGCTTTTATCGCCCGGCCTTTGTGATGGCTAAGGTCAACGATACCTATGTCTGCTCGGCCCGCTCCATCCGGGGCGTGAAGCTGTTTCAGCTGCTGGAAGGCATGCAGGATCTCTTCCTGCGCTACGGCGGCCACGACCTGGCGGCCGGGTTAACCCTGAAGGCGGAAAACCTGCCCGCCTTCCGCCGCAGGCTGGAAGATGCCCTCGCCCAGGAGGACGACGGCCTATGGATTCCCCGCGTTCCCTATGACCTCAAGGCGGAGCTGTCCGACTTTACGGTGGAGTTCCTGAAAAGCCTGGATTGCCTCCAGCCCTTCGGCCAGGGCAATCAAATGCCCGTCTATCTGCTGGAGGACGCCAAGGTGCTCGGGGCGGCCACCATGGGCCAAAACGGCAACCATTTGCGCCTATCCCTACAGCAAAACGGCGTCACCATGGACGCCGCCGCCTTCAAGATGGGCAACCGCGCCGCGGAGGCCACCGGCAGGATCCGTGCGGCCGTGGTTCCGGAAATCAACGTTTGGCAGGGCCGTGTCAGCGTGCGGCTGATGGTTCGCCAGTTCGCCCCGAGCCTGGAAGGATTCTTGGCCCAGGCTACAGAGGGGGAACAGGCGTGGCTGGCCGACGGGCTTCCCCTGCTCTTTGGTCCCCTGCAGCCCGGCTTTAAGCGCCACCTACGCGCCGGAGAAGAGCAGGTCCTCGAGCTGATCCGCTCCTCGCTGACGGGCACGCTGTTGCTCTATAGCAGCGTGCAAACCCTACAAACCTGGATCGATCGCCTGCGGGAAGCGAGCCTGTTGCAACGGCTTCGCCTCGGCGTCGGCGTCCTTGCCAGGGAAACCCCGGCCAGAAACCTGCTCTGCGCGCTGGGACAGCTGGAACCGGAGGCGTATGCCGCCTATCAGAACATCGTGCTGCTGGACGGCGCGCCGGACCGGGCCGTGGTGGACGGCCTGCTGGCCCTGGCTCCGGGCACCCTGCTGTTCGTGGTGCCGGAGGCGCGGAACCTGCGCGCCCTGGTGGAGGCTTCCAACCCCAGCCTGGAGCAGACCAGGCTGCTGTATAGGGCCCTGCGCGCCGTGGAGCCGAAGCTGGCCAGAACCAGGAACCTGGAGGAGCTGCACAGGCTCGTGGAGCGCGCCTGCCCGCTATCCCTGCCCTCCCTGTGGCTGGCCCTGAAGGCCATGGAGGACATGGAGCTGCTCCGCCTACAGGAACACCCCTTCCAGCTGCGCATGGCCCAGCAGGTGCAAGGCAAGCGGGATTACAGCCAAACCAAGCTCGTTCAACGGTTGGACGGCTTTTTATACGACAATCAACAGCTAAGCTGAAAGGGAGCGTGTGCTTTATGGATCGCATGGATTTGTCCAAGACCATCCGGGATGTGTATGACTTTCCCAAGAAGGGCATCGTATTTAAGGACATCACCACCCTGTTTAAGGACCCGAAGGCCTTTCATGTGTTGATGAACCGCATGGTCTGCTCCTTCGACGGCATGGATGTGGACGTGGTGGTGGGCCCGGAAGCCCGAGGCTTCACGGTCAGCGCCGTCCTGGCCTACGCCATGCACGCGGGCTTCGTGCCCGTGCGCAAGCCCGGCAAGCTGCCGGCGGAAACCATCAGCTATACCTACGATTTGGAGTACGGATCGGATACCATCGAGATCCACAAGGACGCCATCCAGCCCGGCATGCGCGTGGCCGTCGCGGACGACCTGCTGGCCACCGGCGGCACGGCCAAGGCGGCCTGCAAGCTGGTGGAGTCCCTGGGCGGCAAGGTGGTGGCCGTGCGCTTTGCCATCGAGCTGGTGGGCCTCGGCGGCCGGGAAACCCTTTCCGACTACGACGTGGACGCCATCGTTAAGTATTACGACTGCAAATAGCGCAAAACCGTGAGTTTGTTAGAGCCCCAGGCCATGGACGTTGGAGGTGAAGCCGCATGACCGCGCAAGCCCTAGACGAGCGCGTGCAAAAACTGATCGAGACCGCGAAAAAAGGAGATCCCTCCATCGACGGGGATTTGATTTGGCGCGCCTATCGCTATGCGCAGAACATGCACGGCGAGCAGACCCGAGAGTCCGGGGAGCCCTACATCATCCACCCCATCGAGGTGGCCACCATCCTGGCGGACATGCAGATGGACCAGCAAACCATCTGCGCGGCCCTGCTGCACGACTGCGTGGAGGACACCAAGGCCAGCCTGGAAAACATCACGGAGGACTTTGGCCCGGACGTGGCCCAGCTGGTGGACGGCGTGACCAAGCTGGACGGCATCGAGTTCCGCTCCAAGGACGAGCAGAAGGCCGAAAGCCTGCGCAAGATGTTCTTCGCCATGGCCAAGGACATCCGCGTGGTGATCATCAAGCTGGCGGACCGGCTGCACAACATGCGGACTTTGAAGTTCTGCGAGGAGTCCAAGCGCCTGCGCACCGCCAAGGAAACCCTGGAGGTGTACGCCCCCTTGGCCCATCGCCTGGGTATTTACACCATCAAGTGGGAGCTGGAGGACCTATCCCTGCGCTACATCGATCCCCAGGGCTATTACGAGCTGGTGGACAAGGTAAGCATGAAGCGCGAGGAGCGGATGAAGACCATCCAGCACATCATCGATACCCTGGACGCCAACATCAAAAAGGCCGGCATCCGCGCCGAGATCAGCGGAAGGCCCAAGCACTTCTACTCCATCTACCGAAAGATGAAGCAAAAGGGCCTCTCCTTCGATCAGATTTACGACCTGATCGCCGTGCGCGTGCTGGTGGAGACCCAGCAGGACTGCTACGCCGTCTTGGGCATCGCCCATACGCTGTGGCGGCCCATCCCCAACCGCTTCAAGGACTATATCTCCGTGCCAAAGGCCAACGGATACCAATCCCTGCACAACACCCTCGTGGGCGAGCAGGGCATCCCCTTTGAAATTCAAATCCGCACCTTCGACATGCACCGCATCGCCGAGTACGGCGTGGCCGCCCATTGGCGCTATAAGGAGGGCGGCAAGAGCACGCGCTTTGACGAAAAGCTCAGCTTCCTTCGCCAGCTGGTTTCCCTGGAGAACGAGCTGGACGACGCCCAGGAATTCATGGACACCCTCAAGCACGAGCTTTTCACCGACGATGTGTTCGTCTTCACGCCCAAGGGCGACGCGGTGGATTTGCCTAACGGCTCCACTCCCCTGGACTTTGCCTATCGCATACATTCGGCTGTCGGCAACAAGTGCGTGGGCGCCAAGGTGAACCAGCGCATCGTGACGCTGGACACCAAGCTGCAGACCGGCGACATCGTCGAGATCATCACCTCCTCGTCCTCCAAGGGCCCCAACCTGGATTGGTTGAAGATCGTCAAGACCACCGAAGCCCGCTCCAAGATCCGCGCGGCGCTCAAGGCGAACCTGCGCGACCAAAACATCCTGTTGGGCAGGGATATGGTGGAGAGGGAAATGCGCCACCAGGGCCTAGAGCCGGCCAAGCTGCTGAAGAACGAGTTCTTCGAAAAGCTGCTCCGGCGCTATTCCTTCAAATCCGTGGAGGACCTCTACGCCGCCGTGGGCTTTGGCGGCTTTACCGCCCAGCAGGTGGCCACCAGGTTGGCCGATGAATACAGAAAAACCCAAAAAACAATCCCGCATCCGCCGGAGGAACTGCCGGAGCAAAGGCAGGAGAGGCCCGTCAAGCCCAAGGAGCGGGGCGCCCAGGCGGTGTTCGTCAAGGGCGAGGACGGCATGCTGGTGCGCTTCGCCCATTGCTGCAACCCGGTGCCCGGCGACGACATCGTCGGCTATATCACCAGGGGCAGGGGTGTGACCGTGCACCGCCGCGATTGTGTGAACCTGTCCGATCCCTCCATGGAAAACGACCGCCTGGTGGAGGTCTCCTGGAACACGGGCAGCCAGTCCGCCTTCCCCGTAGAGATTCAGCTGATCGCCTACGAGAAGGAGGGCGTCATCGCAAACCTCACCACCATGATTGCCGACATGAAGATTCCGCTGCTGGCCCTGTCCGCCAAGACCACCAGAAACAAGACCTCCATCATCAACATGACCATGGAGATCAAGGACACGGCCCAGCTGGACGAGGTCATGAAGAAGATCAAGAAAAATCCCAGCATCATCGAGGCCTACCGCGCAAGCGCCTGACGCCCGCGGGGCAGGAAGGGGAGACAGGGATGCAAGCGAAGACGAGGATGGAATATGGCGGCCTTGTGCTGGCCGCCCTGGTGGTTGGCGGAGCCTATTTGCTCTGCCTTGCGGCCTTCTTTCTTTGGCAAGGGACGCTGCCGCCCTTTACCCTGGCGGGGAGCCTCGGATACCTGGCCGTCCAGATTGCCCTGGCCCTGGCGCTGCGCGCCGGCGCGCGGGTAGAGGGATGGATCATCGCCCTGCTGGCCCTGTACGTGCTCGTGCTCGGCAGGCTGTTTTCTCAGCTGGATTCCCTGCGCTTGAACGCGCTGGTATCCAGCGCGCAGGACGGGGAACGCTCGGTGGGAAGCCTGGTTGCCCTATACAGCTATGCCATCGGCTGGATGGGCGCCACGAGTCCCGGCGTGCTGCTAAACGCGGGCCTGTTGCTCTCCGCCTGCGTGGCCAGGCTGGCGAGCCGCAGGGCGGCCCGCCGCTCGGAGGTCTGAGCGCAAGAGGCGGCATGGCTTTAGGAGGGCGCGGCTGCCGGGTCGGTCCACGCAGCCGCGTTTCCCGCCTCTAGATGGATGCCGACCGGACTTTCAAGGCCCATCCGGGCCTTTTTCCATGCTGGTGAACGCGAGCGTACAAGCGTACAGAAGAAGGGGGCATGTTTTCATGCGCGTGGTCGTGCAAAGGGTGAGCCGGGCAGCCGTCGCCGTGGAAGGAGAGGGCGTTGCGTCCATCGAGCGGGGGCTGCTGGTCCTGCTGGGCGTCGGCCAGGAGGACGGGGAGAAGGATGCGCAGTTGGCGGCGGAGAAGATTTGCGGCTTGCGCATTTTCGAGGATGCCAACGAGAAGATGAACCTCTCCGTCCGCGACGTCGGCGGCCAGGTCCTGCTCGTTTCTCAGTTCACGCTGTATGGCGACGCGCGCCACGGCAAGCGGCCGAGCTTTTCTGCAGCCATGGAGCCGGGACGCGCGAACGAGCTGTACCAGCTTTGCGCCCAGGCGATCCGTCAGGCGGGCGTGCCCTGCCAAACGGGCGTGTTCCAGGCCCATATGGAGGTAAGCCTGGTGAACGACGGTCCCGTTACCATTCTGTATGACACCGGGAGGTTGTTCTGATGCTGGAGATGCAACGCTTGGTCCTTGGCGTTTGCGCCACCAACTGTTACCTTGTGCGGACGAAGGAGGGGGTCTTCATGATCGATCCAGCGGACGACGCCCCAGCCATTGGCAACGCCCTCGCGGCCATGGGGGAGCAGCGCCCGACCGTGCTGCTGACCCATGCTCACTTCGACCATATCCTGGCGCTGGATGGCTTGAACGCAAGGGCAGTCTACGCCCATCCGGCGGAGGAAGCCGCCCTGCGGGACCCGAGGCGAAACGCCAGCGCGCAGCTGGGCATGCCCTTTGCCGCCGCCAGCCCCCTGACGCCCCTGGAGGACGGGGAGAGGATAGGGCCCTTTGTGGCGCTGCACACGCCCGGCCACAGGCCCGGCTGTCTGTGTTTTTATGCGGAGGAACAAGGCGTGCTCTTCAGCGGGGATACGCTGTTTTGCGGGGCCTACGGCCGCTTGGACCTGCCGGAAGCCCAGCCGGAAAGGATGCGTGGCTCCCTTGAGCGGCTGTTTGCCCTGCCGCCGGAGACCATCGTGTATCCCGGCCATGGCGAAGCCACCACCATCGGCCAAGAAGTGGAGGGATGGGGATGGTAACGAGCGTCTGCCTGCAAACGCCGCTGACGGAACTGTACAACGATTTGGGAGACGTGGTGCGCCTCTTCTTTGGCGAGGTCAGCGTTTCTGCGGAGAAGGGGGATCTTTGCATCGTTCACAGCATGGATGAGCTGGGGCATCTTGTCCGCATTGGGGAATGCAGCGCAAGACGGCCCTTGACCCCGGCTTGTTCGGATCCCTTGTTGGAAAAGCGCCTGCGCAAGCGCGCGGCCAAGAGCTGCCTATACGATGCCCTGAAGGCCTATACGGGGCAAAAACCGCCCTGGGGTTCCCTGACGGGCATCCGTCCCACAAGGCTGTTCTTCGAGCAGCTGGAACAGGGAAAGAGCATGGAGGAGGCCGAGCGGGCGCTGTGCAAGACCTTCGACTTGGATGCGGACAAGGCGTCCCTGCTGCGCCAAATTGCCCAGGTGCAGCGGGCGCTGTCCATGCCCAAGCCCGGGGACATCGACGTGTATGTAGGCATACCTTTTTGCACCACCAGGTGTACCTATTGCTCCTTCGCGGCGACGGACCTCAAGCACGGCGGCCCGTTGGTCGATCCGTACGTGGAGGCGGTGCAGCGCGAAATGCGGCTATGCGCGCCATCGCTGGCGGGATATCGGGTGCGCTGCATCTACATCGGCGGGGGGACGCCGACGGCCCTTCGCGTGGAGCAGCTGGCGCAGGTGATCGAAACGGCGAAGGAGTGCTTTCCCTGCCAGGGAGAATTTACGGTGGAGGCGGGCCGGCCGGATACCATCACGCCGGAAATGCTGAAAATGCTTCGGGAGCATGGCGTGGGCCGCGTTTCTGTCAACCCCCAGACCATGAACGATGAAACCCTGCGCCGCATCGGGCGGGCCCACAGCGCCGGGGACGTGGTTCGGGCGTATGGCCAGATACGGGAGGCAGGCTTTGAAGCGGTGAATATGGACGTGATCTTGGGCCTTCCGGGGGAGACCTTGCGGGATGTGGAGGACACCCTTTCGCGCATCCAGCAGCTGGATCCCGACAACCTGACCGTGCACACCCTGGCCATCAAGAGGGCGTCCAAGCTGCACGAGCTGGGCCAACAGCCGGAAACGCCGCAGGCCCAACAAATGGTGGACTTTGCCAGACAGCGCGCGGGGGAAATGGGGATGGAGCCCTATTATCTCTACCGCCAGAAATACATGGCTGGAAACCTGGAAAACGTGGGCTATGCAAAGCCGGGAAAGGCATGCCTATACAACGTGGACATCATGGAAGAGATCGCGCCCATCGCGGCCTTTGGAGCCGGCGCCATATCCAAATGGCTGTACCCAAGAACCAGGCGCATTGAACGGGCGCCCAACGTGAAGAACATCGAGCAATATATCCAGAGGGTGGAGGAGATGGCCCGGCGCAAACAGGCGCTTTGGGAAGCGCGGGTCTAGTTCCCACATTGTTGCGCAGCTTTTAACGGGACTGTCGGCCGTATGGGCTTGACAGTCCCGCTTCGTTTGACTATAGTTAATCTGCCGGCGGATGCCGGAAAATACGCAAAGAAGGATGGTGAACCAAATGGACGGGAATGGTAAATGCAGCCTGAACGATGTTGGCCCCGGGCGAAGTAGCATTCGCCGGACATTTGGCCCGGCAATCCTTCCGTAGGGACAAACAACAGCGGCGGCAAGGCGCAAGCCGGGAAATGAGCCGGACCTCCTTGTCTGCTTTCGTTCAGAGATGCTTTCCACGATCAGCTGTTGGCGGTCGGGTTCCATGTAGGAGAAGACGTCCGCAAAAAGGTCCTTCGGCAACAACCTGAACACCAGAAGGGTCTTCTCCTTGTCCAGGTCCTGCATGAAAT
>CALWRM010000127.1 GCA_944383925.1 uncultured Clostridia bacterium | reverse complement strand
AGGAGGGAAGGGCCTCGTCCACGTGGTCCGTCACATCGCCGTCTCCGGTGCAGAGCATCATCTTGATGTGGCCGGCGTTGCAGCGGTAAACATAGTCCTTGGCCATGAGCAGGTGGGTGGCGGGCACAGCCACGGCGCCCAGCTTGTGCAGGCCGACCAGGGCATACCAGAACTGGTAGCCGCGCTTGAGCACAAGCATCACCGCGTCGCCCTTGCGGATGCCCAAGGAGACGAAGGCGTTTGCCGCTTGGTTGCTCAGGCGGGAGATATCCGAAAAGGTGAAGCGCTTTTCCTCGCCGTCGTTGCCTACCCAGAGCATGGCCAGGGCGTCCGGCGTCTGGCGAGCCAGCTCATCCACCACGTCGAAGCCATAGTTGAAATGCTCGGGAGCGGTCACCTTATAGTTGCGCATGAGATCTTCCAGGGTGGCAAAATCGTCCCTGGAGCGCCCGACGTATTTTTCATACAATGCCATAGGAATAAACCACCCTTCTTATCATTCGTCCATTTGTCCCATCACGACCGCCAGAAAACGGGCGGTGTGGCCGTTCATGGCGCGCATGGCATGGGGCACGGCGGAGTTAAAATAGATGCTGTCGCCCTCTTCAAGCACGTAGATGGCTTCTCCGATGTACAGCGCCATGGTGCCCTCGAGCCTGTAGTTGAACTCCTGGCCGCTGTGCTCGTGCAAAACGGGCTTTTCGCTCTCGGGAGCGGGCTCCACCGTTACCAGGAAGGGCTCGGACATCTTGCCCTTGAAGGTGTAGGCCAAATGACGGTAGTCGTAGGCGTCGCGGCGGTTGATCTTCAGCCCCTGGCCCTTACGCACCAAGGATACGTTGGAAAGCTTCGGCGAGTCGCCGGTGAGAATGTCCACCACGTCGACGCCAAGAATCTTTGCGACATTATAGATGAAGGAGAAGGAGAAGTCCTTGCCGCCGGCCTCGTATTGCTGGTATTCCTCCAGGGTGACGTCGCAGCGCCGGGCCATCTCTTCCTGGCTAACCTCTTCCATTGCGCGCAGGGCGCGAATTCGCTGGGCAATTTCCATGAGCATTTCCGACATGATGTGCATCCTCCTTGCGTGATTTTTCCTTTGGCGCCCCGCGTGAAATTTGGGGGAATAAAAAAACGTCCCAAACGATCTTCGTTTGGGACGGGAACATTCCCGCGGTACCACCCAACTTGGCCGACCGCCTTTGCGGCCAACCCAGCTCTTTCAGGCTCCAACAAGCCCTTCGCCTGTAACGGTGCGTTTCCGTCGGCGCCTAGTCGGCTGGGGAAAAGAGAACTCCCTTGCCTTTCGTCGTCGCTGCTCAGGAGCGATTGCGCTATTGTTCCCGCTGGCGCCGGTTTGCACCAACCACCGGCTCTCTGCTGCGCAGCGAATGGGAATGCGCGTCTCCTTCATCGCATTTACGATTGAGTCAAAGTATACCCAGGCGTTGCCAATGCGTCAAGTAAATTCTTTGCAAAAGCAGGCCGGCGCTTCGGCCGTTGACAGCGTCGCTCGACCTAATGTATACTGGATCTACAAGATATAGAACCCGTCCTGTCCGCGTGCAAGCGCAGGCGGGACAGCGCAAAGGAGTTTGGGCGGTATGGATTTTCTTCTCAACTATGTTACGCTCTCCGTCGCGATCGTGGCCTTTGTGGCGGTGCTTGCGCTGCTCCTCCTTAGGAGAAAGCGCCTGCCACCGGCCCTTCGGGCGTTCCTATGGGTGTTGCTGGGGCTGCTTGCGCTCTATCTCGTCTTCGTGCTGTGGCTGACGCTGGGGTTCGGAAACCGGCCCGCCGTGGATCCAAGTCCCATCGCGGCGTCGATGCGAAATCATTTCTTTTAGAAAGACGCCGAATGGAAGCATGGTTGCTGAAGGGGAATGGCCTGGAAACCGGCTGGAGGCGGCTTGTGCCGGCCTATACTTTCATGTATACTAATGATATCCATTCTGGGGTATTTGCCCTGTAAAAAGGAGTTATTCCATGAACTCATACGTCTTTATGAGCGACAGTGACAGCGATCTATGGTTTTCCATTGCCCGGGAACGCAACATCCCCATCGTTCGCATGCCCTACTCTGTGGACGGCCAGGAGTACTTCGACGACAACGGCGAGGCGGGCAACAACCGAGCGTTTTTTGAGCGCATGCGGGCCGGCGCCCTGCCTTCCACCTCTCTGCTTCCGACGGATACGTATCTGGACTATTTCGAACCCATCCTGAAGGAGCAGGACCTGCTCTTCGTGGCGTTTTCTTCCGCCATGTCCAACACCTTTTTGAATATCCAGGAGGCTAGGAATATCCTGCTGGAGAAGTATCCCCAGAGGCGTTTCACCATTGTGGACACCATGTCCATCTCCGGCCCGCAATCCCTGCTCTTGCTGCGCGCCCATGATCTGTATGTGCAGGGCAAGTCCATGGAGGAGGTGGAGCGCTGGATCTTGGAAAACCGCATGAACGCCCAGGCCTATTTCACCGTGGACGACCTGAAGTACCTCAGGCGCGGCGGGCGCATCTCCGGCGCCAGCGCGGCGCTGGGCAGCATGCTGGACATCAAACCCATCCTGGCGATGGGCAGGGACGGCAAGGTGGGGCCGACGCAAAAGGTTCAGGGACGAAAAAAAGCATTGCGCACCATCGTGCAGTGCACCAAGGACAACATCCTCGACCCCCAGGACCAGGAGATTCTCGTGCTGCACGCCGACGCCAGCGAGGACGCCGAACTGTTGGCGCGCCTGCTCCGCGAGGCCATTCCAGGTCTGAAGGGCGTGCGCGTGCAGATCCTAGGTCCGGTGATCGGTTCCCATTGCGGCCCCGGTACCCTCGCCAGCTGCTTTATGGGAAAGGAGAGGCCTCAGTAATCGGCCTTGGCGTTTCCGGTTCCTGCCAGCGGTTAGAAAAAATCCGCGTAAAAGTGTTGACAGGAACCGAAAACTATGCCAATATAACTTTCGTCGCCGCTACTGGCGATGCAAGTTTGGTCGCATGGCTCAGTTGGTAGAGCACATCGTTCACATCGATGGGGTCACAGGTTCGAGTCCTGTTGCGACCACCATATTAAGACGTCACTTTTGATAAAAAAGTGGCGAGGAGAAAATCCATGTTTACAGGGGTTTTCTCCTTTTTTATGCCCATTTTTCAGCTCCGGAAGCGCATTTGAGGCGGTTCCCGTATATAGCTTTTCGCCTTGCCTCTACACGGAATACCCCGATTTGCACCCGATGCACC